>MWBW01000017.1 GCA_002069725.1 Firmicutes bacterium ADurb.Bin248
TGTTTATGGATATCTTTCTTTTCTACTCCTGCCTGCCCTTGCTTGCCGTAATTTATACGGTTTGCCGATGGGCTGAGGAACGGCCGCAGCCGTTCCCTTTCTTCACCGATCCGGCTTGGCGGATTATTTGCGGCGCCTTCTGCCCATGACGACGAGCAGTATGACCACGGCGAGCGCGCCGATGGCGGCGAGCGCGATGATCAGCGCGCGGCTGCCCGGCGCGGACGCGGGCGCGGGCGTCGCGGTGGGCGTGACGGCGGGAGCCGCGGCTTCGGTCGCCTCGGGCGTGGGCGTTGCGACGGGCGCGGGCGCGGGCGTCGCGGCGGGCTCGAGCAGCAGGGTCGCCTCGTAAGTCACGCCGTTGTTCATCATGACGAACACATGCGCCGTACCCGCGCCGCCGACGGCCCTGAGCAGCCTGTCGGGAGAGATGACGAGCAGCCCGTCCTTCGCGTTGATCGAATAGAGGAAGCGGTGGTTGGCGGTCGTGGTTTTTACGCCGCCCGGCTTGGCGGAAACCTCTTCTTCGATGTAGCAGGCGATGATGCCGCCGCCGTTGCTCTTGAGCATCTTGCCCCCAAAGCCCGAATCGAGCACGACCTGCTCGCCGCCCGCCATGAGCTTATAGGCGTTCTCGACGCCCTCGGCGGGAACGAGCTCCGCCGCGATGCGGCCGGGCAGGAAGGTCGTCACATCTTCCTTGTCGTGGACGATGTACATCATCTTGCTGCGGTTGCAGTCCATGAGCTGATCCGCGCGGTAGCGCACGAGGCAGGCGGCGTCCATACCCGCCGCGGAATCGCTGGAATAGAAGTAATCCACGCCGTCTATGGTTTCATAGCCCGTGATGGTGATCAGGTGGCCGCCCGTGCCTTCTATGGGCGCGTTCTGGAGGTACGGGTAGCTGCCGTTGGGCGAGTTCGAATACTGCACGCCTATGCCCACGGAGTACCCGTGCGCGAGCTCCTGGCGCAGCAGGTCCGCGTCGCCGAACTGGCAGTATGCGTCGTACCCGTACGCGCCCGCGGCCGCGACGCTGTACGACCAGTTGCCGAAGCCTTCGTAGTTCTTGTCGTAATTCACGAGGGCGATCTCCTCGGGCAGCACATCCTCGCCCCTGTCGTTGAGCAGCACGCAGATCGTGGTCGCGCTGCACATGACGTTCGAAATCGACTGTTCGCGGATCATCTGCGAGTACGCGGGCGTGTCGAGCACGGCGCTCGCGGGGAGCTCCATCGCCTCGCCGTAAAAGGCCGGCTTGATGTCCTGCCCCTCAATCGTATTCTTGTAGGTGCAGGCGAGCTGACGCAGCACCGGGCTCGCGCCGTCGGGCGCGGCGGTGAGCACCGCCTTCATCTGCACGAGGCTCCCGGTTTCGCCCGCGGAGCCGCTGATGGTCAGCGTGTCGATGTCCATGAAGGCGAGCGCGTCCTCGCTGTCGGCGCAGCCGCGCCTGATGTCCGCGCTCCATTGGCCCCAGCTCATCCACGAGGTCCATTCCTTGTGCATTTCAACATACGCGCGCACGAGCACCTCGAGCTTCGCGCCCTGCGGCATATCCGCGTTCCAGGATGCGACGAGATACTCGAAGGGCTCGGCGCCGATCACGTCGCTCACGAATGTGCCCGTGGCGGCGCCCTCCGCGAGCCTGATTGCGCCGTTGCCCACGGTTTCGTCGACGGCGAGCCCGTCGAGCTCGCCCAGCGAGAAGTCCTCGACGGTGGTCAGTTTGAACAGGTTGCCTTCCACGCTCCTGTCCGCCTTGTTCTTGTCGCCAAGGGCGGGAGCGGCGAGGCCCAATGCGAGCAGCAGCACCAGCAGGGTTGAAAACAGCGTTTTCACCTTTTTCATCGATGTCCATCCTCCAACAAGAAATGGTACGACCCGTGCCGATCATACGTTAAATATATTATCATAAACGCCGTCCGCGAACAAGGCAGACGGCGTTCTATTCATAAAAGCGGCTTCGCTTTTGTAGGTTCAGACGTATTTTCTCATATGCTTCAGCGCGCTTTTTTCCAATCTGGATACCTGCGCCTGGCTGATGCCGATCTCCTCGGCGACCTCCATCTGCGTGCGCCCCTGGAAAAAGCGAAGCTCTATGATCTTTCGTTCGCGCTCGGCGAGGCGGTCGAGCCCGCTGCCTATGGCGATGCCGTCGAGCCAGCAGTCGTCGCAATCCCTGTCGTCGCGCACCTGATCCATGACGAATATGGCGTCCCCGTCGTCGTGGTAAATCGGCTCAAACAGCGACACCGGGTCCTGTATGGCCTCGAGCGCAAAGGCGACGTCCTCCTCGCTCATCTCGAGCTCGCGCGCGATCTCGTCGAGGCGCGGCTCGCGAGAGAGCCTGTCCATGAGGTCGTTTCGCACGCGCAGCGCCTTGTAGGCCGTATCCCTGAGCGAACGGCTCACGCGAAGCGTGGTGTTGTCGCGAAGATAGCGCCTGAGTTCGCCGATGATCATCGGCACGGCGTAGGTCGAAAAGCGCACGTCGAGATCGGTGTTGAAGTTCTCCACCGCCTTGATCAGGCCGATGCAGCCGACCTGAAACAGGTCGTCCATCTGCTCCCCGCGGCCGGAAAAGCGCTGGATGACGCTGAGTACGAGCCGAAGGTTCGCGCGGATGAATTCCTCGCGCGCCTCGGTATCCCCCGCCTTTATTTTAAGCAGATAATCCCTGCTCTGCTGCTGTGTGAGCCTTGGAAGGCTTGAAGTGTCCAATCCGCAAATGTCGACTTTGTTCAGAGCCATAGCATCAACCCTCCGGAACCTTCATGCTCCTAGGGTTGCCTTGCGCGGGTGTTGTTATTCCGTTGCCATTTGGCTGACAAGGGCGATTTTGGGCGATTGAATTTTCAGTAATTTTATTGTTTCCGGGATGTGATTTTGATATGTACGCGTCCGCGGGCGGCGGCGGCGCGCGGGCGGATTTTAACATCCGCCCGTTCCGTCCCATATTGCCGGGGGGCGGCGCCTCCGGTTCGAATCCCGCGTGATCGAATGTATGGATATGCTTTGAATCGCCTCCGCTTTCGGCCTTCGCGCTCACAGGCGCTTCACCTCGGCGAAGCATCGGAAAAGGCAGAGCCATTGCGTATAGAGGATCTCGCCCGGCGTGAAACCACGCGGGATGCCCGCCTCGCGCAGCGCGTGGGAGAGCTGCTTTGCCGTGAGCATGCGCCGGAGCCCCGCGCCGTTGCCGGAAAGCGCGCCGGAAAGGAAACGCTCGTACGCGCGCATCTGCTCCGGCGCGACGTCCGGCTGCGCTTTCTTTTTCAAATGGAGCATCACGACGTCCACGTCGGGCATAGGATGGAAATCCTCGCGCCGGAAATGCCAGGCGAGCTCAAGCTCAAACATCGGCTTTAGCATGAGCGAGCGAAGCGATTCGCGCGGGCTTCCCAGGAAGCGCTTGGCCGCGCCCTTCTCCATGGTCAGCCACGCTTCGCGCGGCGGGTTTTTACACTCCGTCAGCTTCCTCACGATGGCCGTGGTGCACGAGAACGGGATGTTCGCGAAAACCTTGTAATCGCCCGAGCCGGGGAGCCTCCATTGCAGGAAATCCGCATGGTACAGCCTGAGGTTTTCGACGCCCGCGAATTTTTGCCGGAGCGCTTCGTACAGCTTCGCGTCCAGTTCGACGGCGCAAAGCCTGCCGCACCGCCGCGCGAGCAAGCCTGTCAGATGGCCTTTTCCGGGGCCGATCTCGATCACATGGTCGAACCGATCTATGGCGGCCCTGCAAAGGAGCCGTTCTATCGTCGCGCGTCCGGTCAGGAAATTCTGGGACGCCCATAGGGGCGCGGCGTTCCCGTGAAATCTATTTCGGGACATAAAAAATACACCTCTTTCGCTTTCGTTCGAATTGCAAAAGGGCGCACGGAATCAAGCGGAAAGCCTTACCGCTTTCCCTGTTCCATGCGCTTTACCTGCGAATCCGAACGAAAGTACACACGGGTGTATCGTTACCTCCAGAATAGACTGCGTTATTTATGATATGGGAAACGGCCTGCGATGTCAAGGGGCGGCGCATCGGCATTCGAGGAACGCCGCCGCGGCGGGGAACCCGTGGGCTTCCTTTATGGCGCCGGTGACGTACGGAAAACGGGAAGGGCCGATAGAATCGGCCCCCGAATCGTTATTCGCCGTTCACGCTTTGTTATGAGTCAATATACGTGATTTTTCCTTCCTGCACGCCGCGTATGCCCATGCCCGGCGCGTCGGAAACAGTGATGAGCTTCTCCTCGAAGGTCGCGCCGCCGAGTATGTGGTCTTCCCTGCACAGCACGGGGCCGTCGAGATCGACCTTGGTGATGACCTTCTTCGCGCACGCGAGATGAACGGCCGCGTTGACGGCGAGCTTCGATTCGAGCATGCAGCCGATCATGCACTCGACGCCGTACACCTCCGCAGCCGAGGCGATCTTCAGCGCGTTGTGGATGCCGCCGCATTTCATGAGCTTGATGTTGACGAAATCCGCCGCGCGCATCTGCATGATGCGAAGCGCGTCCGCCGCGGAGAACACGCTCTCGTCCGCGAGCACGGGCACGTAGGAACGCTCGGTGACATATTTCATGCCCTCGAAGTCGTGCGCCTTGACGGGCTGCTCGACGAACTCGATGTCGAGCCCCTTCTCCTGCATGCCGTTGAGTATGCGCACGGCCTCCTTGGGCTCCCAGCCCTGATTGGCGTCGATGCGCACGCAGACCTCGGGCGGGACCGCCCCGCGTATAGCCACGAGCCGCTCGACGTCGAGCGAGGGGTTCGCGCCGACCTTGATCTTGAGGCAGTCGTAGCCGCGCCCCACGGCGTCTATGGCATCCCTGCGCATCTGCTCGGGATCGTTCACGCTGATGGTGATGTCGGTCACGATCTGTTTCCTCGCGCCGCCGAGCAGCTTGTAGACGGGGATGTTGTAGAGCTGCCCGTAGAGATCCCACAGCGCCATGTCCGCCGCCGCGCGCGGGCTCGAGTTATGCACGATGCAGGCGTTGAGCGCGCGCAGGTTGTCCTCGTGATCGTCGACGTCGCGGCCGACGAGGGTCTTGATGATATGCTCCTTGAACGCGCCGACGATGCCGCCGATCGTATCCCCCGTGATGACGCCGGTCGGCGGCGCTTCGCCGTAGCCCACGGCGCCGGTGTCGGTGTGGATCTCGACCACAACGTCCTCGACGCTCGACACGCTTCGAAGCGCCGTCTTGAACGGCACGCGCAGAGGAACGGAGATCATGCCAAGGCGGATTTCGGTGATTTTCATCTGCTTCTCCTTCAAAATCATAGCTGGATATGCTGCCGCGCCGCGGCGAGTATCATTATAACATGCGCTTAGAACGGGTTCAATGCGCGAAAAAAAACTAGAATACGTTCTTACGCGTCCTCAGCCCCTATGCCCGCCGCCGGAAATGTGGTATAAAGAATCAAGGAGAAAAGCCATATGGATTGCGATTGCTTCGGGAACTTTACGCTGAAAAACGGCGCGGCGCTCGTCGTGCGCAAACCGGGCGCGGACGACGCGGGGCGCATGATCGGGCTGATGGCGGCTGTCGACGCGCAAACGCGCTTCCTCGCGCGCGAGCCCGGGGAATTCGATTATACCGAGGAACAGGAACGCGAGCTGATACTCAAAAGAAGCGGCGACCCGTTCTCCCACTGGGTCGTGGGGACAATCGACGGCAGGTTCGTGGCCGGCTGCGATACGCGCCGCGTCCGCGCAAGAAAGCGCTTCGCGCACAGGGCGAGCCTTGGAATCCTTGTTTTGAAGGATTATTGGCGGCTCGGCATCGGCAGGATTCTGATCCGGGACAGCATCCGCTGGTGCAGGGAAATGGGATTCGAACAGCTTGAGCTCGATGTCGTCGCGAACAACCATGCCGCGCTGTCACTTTATCTGAGCGAAGGGTTCGAGATCACGGGAAGAAACATCAACGCCCTGAAGTACCGGGACGGCTCGTATGCCGACGAATACGTCATGCGGCTCCCCCTGACGTAACCGCGCGCAGCGGGCGGGGGCCGGGCGCGACGGCCGGAGCGCCGGAAGCCCCCCCGACGACACGCAACGCACAGACGAGGTTCCACATATGAACGGAAATTACTATTTCCTCACCAATCAGCTCAGCGACGACGAAACGCGCGTCGTCACGAGCATCGTGAACCATATCGAGAATAACGAGGAAAGGGTCGGCATCGCGCAGATCGCCGAGGAAAACTTCGTTTCGACCAGCTTCATCATCAAAATGTGCAAGCGGCTGGGCTTCAACGGGTACAGCGAGCTTTTTTACAGCCTTTCGCGCAGGATACGCGAGAGCGCGCCCAGAAGCGAGCCGGGCGAGCTTGCTTCGCTCATCGATAACTTCGACGAGGCGGATGTGAAGAAATTCTGCGGATATCTGCGCAGGTATCACGAAACGAAGCTGTTCGCGGTCGGGGCGGGGTTCGCCGACCTCGTCGCGGACTATATCGTCCAGCGCCTTGGCGTGAGCGGCTTTATGGTGTTCAACCGCGTGCATTTTTACGACTATATGCTCTTTCGCGAAAAAAACGCGCACATCATGCAATCGAACGTCGAGCCGTCGCTGATCGTCGCCATATCGCAAAGCGGCGAGTCCGAGGTGGTCCTCAACGACGTGCAGCGCGCGAGGCAGAACGACTTTTGCGTGGTGTCGTTCACCAAGCGGCCCGATTCGACGCTCGCGGGCATGTCGGATATCGCCTTCGTCGTCGACGGTTCACGGCAGACGCTCATCTCCGGCGTGCCGAACCATTTTTTCGGGAAAGTCATACTCGTGTTCGAGGAGCTGCTCGGCGCGTATTTCAGGGAGGCCGCGGGCTCCTGAGCGCGCGTGAACTTTTGCACGCAAATAAAAAAAATTGCATGCCGCCCGTGTGCTATAATGCCCCTGAAAACGATGGAACGACGCTTTCAGGGGCTTTTTTATGGCGAACGGCATCACTACGATCGTATTCGATCTCGACGGAACGATATACCAGAATTTTTCCTTCCATAAGGACTATTTCCGTTTTCTGCTCGAGGATACCGGCAAGGAGGCGTGGTACGGCAGCCTCGTCGGGTTTTCGCAGGATGTGTTCGCGGGCAGGCGCCTCGTCATGAACGCGTTCTACCGGAACGACGCCGTCCGCGCGGATACGCCCGAAGAATATTTCCGCCTGCTCGGCGGCGCGCTCGCGCCCGAAGCGCATACGCAGGGCTTCCCCCCCAGGGAAAAGTATACCTATCTGGGCGACGCCTGGGCGCTCGTCACGTTCGTCGGGCTGACGCTGGGGCTTCTCGAGGGCGAGCGGCGCAACCTCATCTACAAAAAAACAAGGGATAAAATGGAATCGGACGGCATGCGGGGCGACGCGCGCCTCAGGGATGCGATCATCCGGGCCGGAAAACGCTATGAGACCGTGCTTCTGAGCAATTCCTACGAGGCGACCGCGCGCGCGTTCCTGAGCCAGCTCGGCTTCGAGGGCGTGTTCGACAGGCAGAGCTTTTCCGCGGACAAGCCGTACGGCCTCGTCGAAGCGCTCGGAAAACTGAGCCCGCGCGCGCTCGCGCATCCCGAAACCGTGCTTGCCGTCGGCGACCACGCCTTCAACGACCTTGCGCCTCTGCGCGCGCTGGGGTGCCGCACGCTGTGGGTCAACCCCTATGAGGGCATCAACGAACCGCCGCATGACGAAAGCGTGAAAACCCTGAACGAATTGGCCGCTTATCTCAACGCCCTGTGCGCGCGGTGAAGCGGCCCTGATATAAAAACTTACAAAAAAAAACAGGAGGCAGACAAATGAAAAAGACACTCGCGATCATCCTTGCCGTTCTTTTTGCTCTGACGATGTTCGGCGCCTGCGCCGCGCAGCCCGGAGGGGAAACGGACGAGCCCCGTATTACCGAGCCCGCCGGAACCTCCGCGCAGGAGCAGACCCCGGCTCCCGCGCAGCCCGGAAGCGACGAAAAGGTCCGGATCGTTTACTGGCACACGCTGACCGACCATCACCAGGAAGCGCTCCAGAAGATCATCGACGGCTTCAACGCCTCTCAGGACAAGTACGAGGTCGTCGCCGAGCAGCAGCCCTATTCCGAGTTCGACGCGAAGCTGCTCCAGTCCGTTTCCAACGGCGTGGGCCCCGACATGACCACCATGTTCCCCTCGGCCGCGATCAACTACATCGACGAAGGGTATCTCTACGATATGGCCGGCTTCGTCAACGATCCCGAGATCGGCATGCCCAGCTTCAAAACCGACATCACCGGCTCCCTTTACAGCGAGATCACCCAGTGGGGCGACAACGCGCTGTATATGATCCCCGCGACCGGCACGGGCGAAGTCCTCTTCTACAACAAGACGATGTTCGACGAGCTGGGCCTGACTCCCCCGGCCACCTGGACCGAGCTCGAGGCGTGCGCGAAGGCCATTTACGACAAGTACGGCATACCGGGCTTCGGCAGCGACTCGATCACCGATACCTACCAGTGCCTGATCATGCAGGCGGGCAGCGGCTACATCGACGCCGCGAACAGGACCATGGCCATAGACCGCGCGATCGGCCTCGAGAAGCTCAACTGGTTCGCCAACGGCGTCAAGGAAGGCTACTTCCGCCTCGTCGGCGAGGACTACTACTTCTCCAACCCGTTCGGCAGCAAGGCCGTGGGGATGTACATCGGCTCTTCCGCGGGCATCGACTATGTCTACGCCGCGATCCCCGAGGGAGAAGGCGGCTTTGAGCTGGGCGTCTGCCCCATCCCGCAGGAAGGCCCCGTCAAGTACATCTCCAGCTGGGCGAGCGGATATGTCTGCCTCTCCCGCGACGAGGAACACGCCCGCGGCGTATATGAGTTCCTGAAGTATTTCATCTCCATCGATGTTTCGATCGCGTGGGCCGAGGCGTTCGGCAGCGTGCCCGTGTACGCTCCCGCGCTTGCAGACGAGGACTTCAAGGTTTATGCAGACACGAACCTCGCGGTCAAGGCGCTCTCCGAGCAGATCCAGTATTCCGGCTTCCTGGCGAGCATCGCGGGCTCCGCCACCGTGCGCACAGAGATCGACAAGATGCTCCAGAGCGTGGCGCTGGGCGTATCCGACGCCGAAACCGCGTTCGACGCGTTCATCGCGGCGAGCAACGCGGCGCTCGGCAACTGACACCGCCGCAATCGAATCCGGAGGACCGCCCGCACACGGCGGTTCTCCGACATCCTGTTTTTAATGGAGGCAAAGCGTGAATAAACCGGCAACGAAATTCGTCATGTATTCCGGGCTGAACACGATCGGCGGAGTCAACGCGTCCGTCACATACGGCAAGGACAGGGTCGTGTTTGAGTTCGGCTCCGCGTACGACCCTTCCACGGCGGTGTTCGACGGCAAGGTTGAGCCGCGCCGGTCGAACTGGGTCCGGGATAAGCTCAGGGTCGGCCTGCTGCCGCGCATAGACGGCATATACCGCAGGGAGGATTTGGGCGATTATCCGCTCGTAAGCGCGGAGGAAAGCGACGTGAACACGGCCGTGTTCATCACGCACCTGCACCTCGACCACATGGCCTTCGTCGGCACGATCGCGCCGGGGATACCCGTATACATGCACCGCAACGCGGTGTTGATCGAGCGCGCGCTCGAGGCGACGGGCGAAGGCGTGGAGACGCTTGAGCGCGAATACCGCGACGTCGTCCCCTTCGAACCCGTTCGCGTGGGAGAAATCGAGGTGCTGCCCATACTCTGCCGCGACACGAGCTATTATGATTTTGCCTTTCTGATCACCACGCCCGACGGGACCATACACTGGACGGGCGATTTGTGCCTGCACGGGACGCAGGCGGAGCGCACGTTCGCGCAAATGGAGCTTCTCAAGGCCAAAGGCGTCGACGTCATGCTGTGCGACTGCACGTCCTTCATGGACGGCGTCATGAAGCTGATGTACGATACGCTCGACCCGAAGGCGATCAAGCCCTCGCCGCGCGTGCCCGCGGGCATGCTCGCCGAAAAAGAATATTACGAGGGGCTCTACGGCCATATAAGGGACTGCAGGGGACTTTTGGTTTTCAATTACTATCAAAGGGAAATGGACGACGCCGCGCAGTTCATCGAATGGGCGCGGATGTCGGGCCGGCGCTGCGTCTTCGAGCCGGACGCCGCCTATATCGTACACAAGTTCTTCGGCATAAAGCCGGATGTGTACATGCCCGATTCTCCCCGCTACGCCCCCGAAAACCGGGAAGACTGGCTGCGGGAGCTTCTCGGCAGCTGCACGCTCGTGACGAATGAAGAGATCGCGCAAAAGCCCTCAGGTTTCCTTTTGCAGAACAGCTACCGCCATATCATGGAGCTGTTCAGCCTGCCCGCCGGGGACGCGCTCTACCTCCACGCGGACGGCATCCCCATAGGGGAGTTCGACCCGTCGTACAGGAACATGCGAAAGATCGTCGAAAAGGCGGGGTTTGACTATGTGACGTTCTTCTGCGACAATTACTTCGGGCACGGCTATCCCTGCCAGGTCAAGTATTTTGTGGACGAGGTGGACCCCAAGGTGCTTATCCCCTGCCATTCGCACAATCCGGAAAGGCTTTTGCCCAACCATGGCGTGCAGCTTCTGCCGCGGATGTACAAAACCTATGTGCTTGAAAACCACGCGCTGCGCGAGGGCGCGCCGGAGGATGAGGATGAGTAAGCTGCTCGTGTTCTGCATAGACGCGCTGTGCGCGAGCGACGTGGAGGAAATGAGAAACATGCCTCATTTCGGGGAATACCTTGCGCGCGCGTCGTACGTGAGCGAGATAGAGCCCGTCTGGCCCGCGCTCACCTACTGCTGCCACACGTCCATCATAACCGGATGCTACGTCGCGCGCCACGGCGTCGCGCACAACGAAAAGCTGCGCCGCGGCGGCCATCTGAGCGAGCCGTGGTACGGCCTGAAGCGCGACGTCGGGGTGCCCACGCTGCTCGACCGCGCGCGGGAGCGCGGCCTAACGACCTGCTCGATCTCATGGCCGGTATCCGGCGGCGCGGACTACGACATGAACATGCCCATGATCGTGCCGTATCATTATACGGGCTGGGAGCCCGAAGCGTGGCTTGAGGGCGCCGCGACAAAAAACCTCATGGAGCGGTATTTCCATAAGCACGGCCGGTATATCAAGGGCCCGGACAGGAGCCTCGACCTGTTCACCATGGCGCTCGCGCTCGACATACTCGAGGATTGCGCACAGCCGGACGTGACGCTCGTCAAGATGTGCGACCTCGACTCCGCGCGGCACACCTGGGGCGTGCGCCACGAAAAGGTGTCCGCCCAGCTGCGCAAGCACGACGAGGAGTTCGGCGCGCTCATGGAGACGCTTCGCCGCAAGGGGACGCTCGAGGACACGAACGTCGTCATACTCGGCGACCACGGGCAGACGGACGTGCGCGACGCGCTGCTGATCAACGTTTTGCTTCGCGAGGCGGGCTTCCTGCGCGTGGACGGCGAGGGAAAGCTGCTCGATTTCGACGCGATCGCCCACTCGACCGGCCTTTGCGTGTACGTCGAGCTTCGCGACCCTTCGGATGCGCGCATGAAGGCGCGGGTGCGCGCGTATCTCGAGTCGCTCATGGACGACGAGCGCGTGAAGCTCGCCTATGTCATGGACGCGGAGCAGGCGAACGAAACGTATCATGTCGCGGGGCCGTTCGATTTCATCGTCGAAAGCGCGCTGCCGATCTCCTTCGGGGAGCGGTTCGACTGCGAATCGATCTGGGCGGGCAAGGTCCCCGGCGACCACAAGATCGGCGCGGCCACCCACGGCGGCAGCCCGGAGAGGGCGGAGCTGACGACGTTCATCGCGGCGGGACCCCGCGTGAAGCCGGGCGTCGTGCTCGGCAGGCGGTCCATGGTTGACGAGGCGCCCACCATGGCGCGTATGCTCGGGTTCGAACTGCCCGACGCGGACGGAAGCGCAATGCGCGAATTGCTGAGGTAAGAACATGCAGGTCACTATAGAACACCTTACGAAACGCTTTGGCGAGACGATCGCCGTAAACGACCTTTCCGTGACGCTGGGCGACGGGCGGCTTGTCGCGCTTCTGGGACCCTCGGGCTGCGGGAAAACGACCATACTCAACATGCTCTCCGGCATACTGCCCGCGACGGAGGGGCGCATACTTTTCGACGGACGCGACGTGACGGCGCTGCCCCCCGAAAAGCGCAACGTCGGCCTCGTTTTCCAGAACTACGCGCTGTATCCGCACATGACGGCGCTCGAGAACATCTGCTTCCCGCTCGAAATCAAAAAAATGCCGAAAAAGCAGCGCCTGGAGCGCGCCGCGCAGCTCGCGCAGCTCGTGCGCATCTCCGAGCTTTTATACCGCAAGCCTTCGGAGCTTTCGGGCGGCCAGCAGCAGCGCGTCGCCATCGCGCGCGCGCTCGCCAAGGAGCCGCAGCTTCTGCTGCTCGACGAGCCGCTTTCCAACCTCGACGCGAAGCTTCGCGTGGAGATGCGCGAGGAGATCCTGCGCATACAGCGCGCCTCGAAGGTGACGACCGTGTTCGTCACACACGACCAGGAGGAGGCCTCCTCCATCGCGGATCAGGTGGTGCTGCTCAAACAGGGCGTGCTCCAGCAACAAGATACCGCACGCAAGCTTTACGACGAGCCGGATAATTTCTTTGTGGCGGATTTCCTCGGCGCGCCGCCCATCAACAAGCTCTGCGGCACCATCGAGGGCGGAAAATTCCGTTTCAGGGATTCCGGCGCGGCGTACGGGCTGCCTCTTCGCCGCGAAGTTGCGGACGGCACAGCGGCCGTCCTGGCCGTGCGCGCGGAAAGCGTGGTCGTCCCCGCGGCCGGGCAGACGCTCCCCTGTCGGGTCGTGGAACGCTATACCATCGGAAAGGATGAGCTCTCGATACTCGACGTGGAGGGTCAGCGCATGCGCGGCTACATCAGCGGCGATTATCCCATCCAAAAGGGCGACGCGCTCGACATCAGTTTCAGAAGAAAGGGCGTGTTCCTCTTCGACGCCGAAACGGGGGAAAGGCTGTCATGAAACGCCTTGAAAAAGCGGCGCGGCGCGATCGAAGCAAGCTCTCCGCACGCGCGGCGCTCGCGCCGGCGGCGTTCCTCGCGCCGTTCATGACGGGGCTTGCGATCTTCACGCTGTATCCCTTCGTCAACGTCATACTGATCTCGTTCAAAGAAAAATACAAGATGCTCACGGGGGAGTTCTCGGCCTTCGGCACGGAAAACTATCAAGCCGTCCTCGGAGATCCGAACTTCCTCAACGGCCTTCGCAACACCGGCCTCTATGTGCTGTTCGTCGTGCCTGCCGCGACGGTGATCGCGCTTTTCCTCGCTTACCTGCTCAACAAGGAGATCAAGCTCAAGGGCCTGTTCCAGACCTGTTACTTCCTGCCCATGGTCACATCCGTCACGGCCATAGGCCTCGTGTGGAAGTGGATGTTCAACTACGACTACGGCCTGATCAATTACCTGCTCTCCCTCTTTGGAGCGGATGCCGTAAACTGGCTCAACAACCCGGCGTACAATCTGCCCGCGCTCATCATCTACGGCATATGGAGCATGCTCCCGTTCACGATCATACTCCTGCTCGCGGGATTCCAGAACATCAATGCGCAGTATTACACCGCCGCGCGGGCGGACGGCGCGAAGCCGGGAAAGATATTCCTGCGCATCACGCTGCCTCTGCTCGCGCCGACCATAGGCCTGACGCTGATCATCAACATGATATCCGCCTCGAAGGTGTTCTCGGAGCTGTTCCCGCTCTTCAACGGGCAGCCCGGTTCGGCGTATTCGCTCTATACGGTCGTATATTATCTCTACGACGCGTTCTATGTGCAATGGAAGCTCGGGCGCGCGGCGGCAAGCGCCGTGATCCTGTTCGTGATCGTGCTGGCGCTGACGCTCGTCCAGCTTTTCATACAACGGAAATGGAAGAATTATTGAGCCTATGAAAAAGATGAGCCGAACAATCGCATACGCCATACTGGCGCTGGGCGCGCTGACGATGGTCTTCCCGTTTTTCTGGATGATCGTGTCCTCGCTCAAGACCGCGGCCGAGGTCAACACCACGCCGCCGACGTTCCTTCCCGAAAGCCCGACGTTCGACAACTACGTCTACGCGTTCGAAAAGGCGCCCTTCGCGCGCTACTTCCTCAACTCCGTGATCGTCACCGCGGCGTGCGTCGCCTCTACGATGTTCACGACCATACTCGCCGCGTTCGCGTTTTCCCGCTTGAAGTTTCCGGGCAGGGACGTTTTGTTCGCGTCGCTTCTCGCGCTGATGATGATCCCCTTCGAGATGCTCATCATCACCAACTATCAGACCATCGTCGGCTGGAAGCTGACGGACACGCGCTGGGCGCTGATCATACCGTTCACGTCGAGCATATTCTACACATACATACTGCGCAACTTCTTCCTCTCCATACCCGACAGCCTGTATTATTCGGCGCGCGTAGACGGGGCGAGCAACTGGCGCTACCTCTGGCGCGTCATGGTGCCCATGGCAAAGCCCGCGCTCGCGACGATCGGCCTGCTGAACGCCATCACCTGCTGGAACGCGTTTTTGTGGACGGTGCTCGTCACCAACAGCCCGGAAAACCGCACGCTCCCGTTCGGCCTGTACGCTTTTATGACCTCGAGCGGCATCCGCTACGAAAGGCTCATGGCGGCGGCGACGATCGTCGTGATCCCGATGGTGATCCTGTTCGTCTGCTTCAGGAAGAACATCGTCACAGGCGTATCGCGCGGCGGGCTGAAGGGATAGCGCCGTGGGAGAGCTCATCCGCATAGACATACTCGCCCACGCCGACTTTTCCGGCAGGCTCAGGAAAACGAAGCACTGCCCGGGCTACGCCGCGTTCGCGACGCTCGCGGACGGCCTTCGCGGCGAAAACCCCGAAGGCACGGTCCTGCTCGACGCGGGGGACGAGTTTTCCGTCAACCACTGGGGCGGGCTGCCCGTCGTGGAGGCGCTGAACCTGCTCAAAACGGACGCGATGACGCTCGGCAACCACGAGTTCGACCGCGGCAAGGAATTCCTCGAGCGCTGCGTCGCGCACGCGGATTTTCCCGTGCTGTGCGCCAACATACTCGAAAAGGCGGCGGGGGATTTCGTGCGCGGAACAAAGCCGTGGGTCATGCTCGAAAAGGCGGGCGTGAAGATCGGCGTGCTGGGCCTCACGACGGAATACACGCCCTATATGGTGACGGCGCCGTCGTTCGCGCCCTACGAGGCGCGCTCCGCCGTGGAAGCGTGCCGAAGATTCATACCCGAGATGCGCGAGGCCGGCGCTCAGATCACGCTCGCGCTCTCGCATTTCCCGTTCTACATCGGCGGCGACGGCTGCATCAGCGGGGAGCTTTACGACGTGTTGACGGTCATACCCCCCGTGGACGTATTCGTGGGCGGGCATATCCCCGGCGACTACGCGGACGCCGTCATGGGTACCGCTGTGCTCAAGGGCGGCTTTTCGGGGAAGAGCCTGCCCCACGCGCGGCTCTGGTTCGATCCCCAAAAGAACGCCGTCGTGAAAAAAGAGTGCTTCCTGCACCACACCGACCGCGACGCGGCCGCGAAGGATATCTACCGCGCCTACGAACAAAGGGTCACGTCGCCCTTCGACGCGTTTTTCAGCGAAGCGCTCGCCGTGGCGGATGAGAAGTGGACGCTCCGCCTTTCCGCGGAAACAAAGCTCGGCAACTTCCTCGCCGACTGTATGCGCGAAGGGGCGGGCGTTGAAATCGCCTACATGAACGCGACGAGCGCGGGTGGCTATATAGAGCCCGGCCCCGTCACGGCGCAGGACATCGTATCCGTCATGGGCTTCAACGATCCGATCCATACCTCGAAGATCTCCGGCAGCCGGCTTTACCGGCTGTTCGAGCTGGTGTATGAGCCCGAGCGCTTCGGCAACAACGCGGGGCTGCTGTATTCGGGCGTCGTCGTGTACGCCGACCATACGAGGCCCGGAGGGCAAAAGATACTCGGCATCACGCTGCGCGACGGCACGCCCGTCGAGCCCGGGCGCGAGTATACGATTGCCACGTCGGAATATATGGCCTTCGGAGGCAACGACACCTCGCTCGTCGCAAACGGGCTCGCGTGGACGAATACGGGCGTCCGGATCCATGACGCCATATTCGCGTATCTTCGCAAATACGGCAGGATGCATGTTTCTCCCGAGCAGCGGATGCATGAAATCGGCAAGCCGGAAAACGACAACGCTCCGTTTTAGGCCGCCGCCGGGTTTTCGCGTGATGCCGGTGCGCGAAAGCGGCGGCGCGGTACAATCCGTTTCGGCATACAGCGACGGTTATTTATGAGAAGCCGAGCGGCGCCCCGAAGGGCGCCGCTCCGTTTGAACCGCATCAATGATCGGATCTTCCGCCTCAGCCCGGGATGCCGTCCCCGTCCTGGTCTATGAAGGCCGGGTCCAGCCCGCTCCCCTGCACGTTGATGTTCGTCGTGCCGTAGATTTCCCGCCCGGTCACGCCCTTCTCGTTGCGCTCGTGCTCGACGATGCGGCTGAGAAACTTGCGCACCGCCTCGGGCTTTTTGATGCTCACCAGCTCCAGCGTGCGGTTGCTCTGGTCCGCGCAATAGAGGCTCAGCGTGCCCACGCCGAAGAGCTTCTGCCCCAGCGTGCGCACCATTTTAATGTCCAGCACGCGATAAAGGAGCAGCTCGTCCGTTTCCGTGCGGAAAAACCCCTTGCGCATGGTCAGCCTGCTATCGTCGACCTCATACCTCGTGAAGCTGATGGGCATGCCCAGGATGCGCTTGCGGTCGTGCCAGAGCACCTTGCCCTGCTGGTCCAATTCGGCTTTCTTGCCCATGATCGAACACCCTCCCATATGGTTGTCATACCGCGATCCGTTTTTGCTATTATATCACAAAAGCGCGCTTCCGGGTCGAGCCTTTCAACAAAAATCGTCAATCCGCCGCGCGGCACAGGCCCGTCAGCCGGGCGATCATTTTCATGATCTCGTCAAGCGCCCCGTCGAACGGAACCTCCATGGAAACGCTCTTATCCCGCGTGCATATCTCAACGCGGCCCCCGCCTATGCCGCGGGGGCTGACGATCGCGCGGACCGGCACGCCGATCAGATCCGCGTCCGAAAACATGACGCCGGCGCTGACGCGCCTGTCGTCATAAACGACCTCGACGCCGTTTCGCAGGAGCGCTTCGTACAGGGAATCGGCGCGCTGTTTCACTTCTTCCCGGTCCGCGCGCACGCAGCACAGATGGACCTGCCACGGCGCGATCGAGATCGGCCAGATCGGGCCGTATTCGTCGCGGCGCGCCTCGCACACAGAGGCGGCGAGCCTGCCCACGCCGATCCCGTAGCAGCCCATGACCGGGTGGCGATATGCGCCCTTGTCGTCGAGGTATTGAAGGTTCATCGCGCGCGCGTATTTCGTGCCAAGCTGGAATATGTTGCCCACCTCTATGCCGCGGGATATCCGGATCGCGCTTTGCCCGCACGCGGGGCAGGCGAAGCCTTGCGCGATCTTCGCGAAATCGAAATACCCGGGCGCGCCCAGATCGCGCGCGACGTCGAGGCCGATGTAATGGTATCCTTCCCGGTTCGCGCCGCAGCACAGGCCCCGCGCGTGTTCCAGCGAGCGGTCGAACAGGAGCGTATGGTTTCCCCCGAGCCCGTACGGGCCGATATACCCCGCGCAAAGCCCGCACTCCGGCGTGATGTCGGCCGGATGGATTTCCTCGCCGAGGAAGTTGGCCAGCTTCGTTTCGTTCGCGTCGAGATCGCCCCGGATGAACAGCACGACGTATTCGCCCGTCCTGTTTTTCTGGTATACGACGGTCTTGCAGCTCCTCGAGGCCGGCACGCCCAGGAACGCGCAGACGTCGGCGATGGAATGGCAGCCCGGGGTATGGACGGGCGTCAGTTCCCCGCCGGCCTCCTCCCGATCGTTTCGCACGACGCACGCCGCGGCCTCGACGTTGGCGCGATAGCCGCACTTCGGGCATATGGCGATGGAATCCTCGCCGACCGGCGTAAGCAGCATGAACTCGTGCGAGAGGTCGCCGCCCATCATGCCCGAATCCGAGCTGACCGCGATCACCTCTGGAATGCCCACGCGCGCGAATATTCTTTCGTATGCGCGAAAGCACCTTTGGTAATAGCGCTCGAGGTCTTCCTGCGAGGTATGGAAGGAATAGGCGTCCTTCATCGTGAACTCCCGCACGCGGATCAGGCCCCCGCGCGGGCGCGCCTCGTCCCTGAACTTGGTCTGGATCTGGTAGATCATGAACGGGTATTTCGCGTGGTTTTGCGCGTATTCCCGAACCAGATGCACCGCGGCCTCCTCATGGGTCATGCCGAGCACGAGCGGGCTGTCGTTCCGGTCCTTAAAGCGCGCAAGCTCGCGCCCCACGCTCGCGTAGCGGCCGGATTCCATCCAAAGCGACGCGGGCAATACGACGGGGAACTGGACCTCCTGCCCGCCGATCGCGTCCATTTCCTCGCGGATGATGCCTTCTATTTTCCTTGTGATGCGCCGCAGCGGCATAAAGGAGGAATAAATGCCGTTCGCGACATGCTTCATATACCCGCCCCGGATCATCAGCGCGTGGCTGTCGAGCGCGCAGTCCGACGGCCTCTCCCTGAACCGCTCGCCGACAAGGTTTTCGAGTTTCATGCGTATGCCCTCCGTTTTTTGAATAAAATAAACGCCCCAAACCGATGTGAACCGGCTTAGGGCGAATCATGCGATCCGCGGTACCACCTAACTTCGGAGGGAAGCCCTCCGCGCTTTCAGTACGGGGCGTATGCCCGATACTGCTTCCCTGTAACGGAGGAAACCCGATGCGGCTTACTTGACGCGCGTTCAGCCCATGGCTCAAAGACCGGTTCGGCATACGTTCATGAAGATTCGCACCAACCATCTTCTCTCTGGAAATCCCGAATGCTTACTGTTTCTTCTCACAGCCGTATCCTATTGGATTTGCTTCATTCTAGCAGCGCGCGCAAGGAATGTCAATGCGCGCGCGGAAAATGTGCGCTTTTGCGCCGTCCCCGTGAGGCGGGTTGCGGATCTGTATGCGTTTCATGGAGCCCGCGGCGCCTCTGCCGCCCGCGCCCCGCCTTTTGCGGTACGGCGGCGGAATCCCCGCCCGGAAAGCTCCTTTTGCGGCGGCGGTCCAGGCTCCGGCGGGAAACATTATACCAAAAAAATCATAATATATAGCATGAATTTTCCGGAAAGGCCGTGATTATCATGCCCGCATGCCCATTAGGCACATACGCATATGCAATACAGGCCGGGGATACCCTGCCGCTGATCGCGCAGCGCTTCCATACGAGCGCGCAGGCGATCGCCTCGGCGAATCCCGCGCTCAGGCGGAGCAATCTGCGCGCCGGCCAGATCATCTGCATTCCCAAAGCAGGCGGCCCGCAGCAAACGGCCGCGCAAACGCCGCCCAGAAGCATCGGCCCCAAGGAACTGACGCTGAACAATCAGATGCGGCTTCTTTGGGAGCAGCACGTCTACTGGACGAGGATGACCATACTCGGCATAATCTTCGGCTCGCCCGACACGGACGCCACGGTCGCCCGCCTGCTTCGCAACGCCAAGGATATCGAGGCGGCGTTCAAGCCGTTTTACGGGGAAGAAGCCTCGGCGAAGCTCGCGGCGCTGTTCACGGACCACCTCACGATCGCAGCCGAGCTCGTCAGGGCGGCGAAGGCGGGCGACAGCGCCAAGGCCGCCGACGCCGAGAAGCGCTGGTACGCGAACGCGGACCAGATCGCGGCCTTCCTCGCGAGCATCAATCCGTACTGGTCGGCGCAGGAGTGGAAGAAGCTGCTCTACGACCATCTCGCCATGACGAAGGCGGAAGCCGTGAGCATACTGAATCGCAAGTACGCGGAGAGCATCGCCATCTTCGACAAGATCGAGAAAGAAGCCCTGGTGATGGCCGACGTCATGACGCAGGGCATCGTCAGGCAGTTCCCGCAATCGTTCAAATAAGCGCTCCCAACGACGAACCCGGCGACCCGCGGGGCAAGCGTCATGCTTGCCCTTTCGCCTCCCCGTCGCCCGCGTAGAGGCTCAGCCCGACGAGCAGGCAGCCCTCGAGATAGGGCAGACGGTTCTCTCCGAGATAGCGAAGGATCTCCTCGCTCTCCGCGCCCGGCTGTATGACGACGCATTTGAACGGCTTTTCGCACGCGCGCAGCAACCCGATGCCCTTTGCCGGATGGATGCACAGATCGATGACGTCGATATCCCCCGGCACGTCGTTGATGGAGGCGAGCTCCTTGCCCACGCAATGCACGGTGTAGCCCTTCGCGATCAGGCCCCATTTGATCTTATGGGCGTACTTCTCCTCATTGAGCGTGTCGCCGACCACGACGAAGCGGCGCTGTTGCATGATTTCACGCAGATCCACGGCGAATCCTCCCTTGTTGCGCCGGCGCCTTCGCACGCGCGCTGCGGGCGAATGGAAAGCGCTCGATATCGAAAGATCCCGCGCCGCAGCTCTAAAGACATGCGACGCGGCCTTTATGATATTGTAAACGCCGACGCCGCGAACTGTCAATTCGCAGGCGGGCGCATGGCGCTTCCCCCGCGCATGTGATAGAATACAGCAAACAGGACGCAAGGATTCGGACAGGAAGCGGATATGAGCAGCGAACGGTTTTATGAGGATACCCTCTCCCCCGCCCCGCGCGCGCAAAAGGGCGAGAGCCTTCTCGCCTTCGTCGCGGACTATACGGCCATAGACCTCGAAACGACGGGGCTCGACCCGCGCCGGGACAGCGTCATCGAGTTCGGCGCGATCCGCGTGCGCGGCAATTGCATCGACGAGCGTTTCAGCGCGCTCGTCAATCCCGGCCGCCTCCTCAGCCCGTTCATCACGGAGCTGACGGGCATCACGGACGATATGCTGTGTTTTGCCCCTCCGCTCGAGGATGTGCTGCCGGATTTCCTCGCCTTCGTCGGGGAGGACGTCGTCGTCGGGCACAACGTGAACTTCGACCTCGGCTTCATCCGCGCCGCGTGTCGGCTTATGGGCGCCGGGCGCTTCGATAACGATTATGTCGACACCATGCGCCTGAGCCGCAGGCTGTTTCCGCAGCACGCGCACCACAGGCTGGGCGATCTCGTGGCGCGCTTTGGCATAGGCGAGGCCGTGGAGCACCGCGCGCTCGCGGACGTCGCGCAGACCATCGACTGCTACGAATACATGAAGGCGTACGCCGCGCGGCGCGGCATGGCGCGCGTTTTACCCGAACACAAGCAGCGCGCCGTATCCGCGCGGGAGATCACGCCCGGCCGCGGCGACTTCGACGAGCGCCACGCCTGCTACAAAAGGACGTTCGTCTTCACCGGGGAACTGTACGACATGACCCGCCGCGAGGCCATGCAGGCCGTGGCCGACCGGGGCGGCATGCTCGGCGACTCCGTGACCCGCAGGACGAATTACCTCGTGCTCGGCGGCTGCGGCTACGCCACGACCATCCGGGGCGGCGTCAGCGCCAAACAGAAGAAGGCGGAGCAAATGAAGCTCGGGGGATACGACATCGAGATCATCGCGGAGAGGGAATTCTATCATTTACTGGGGGAAGAATAAGATTCGCAGCGGAGAATCCGTATGCTCAACCCGTTCTTCCGCCGCGCGCCCGTTTTAATTTCCGAAATAATCGTACCATGCCGCGATGATATCCGCCCTGTTCGAAGCAATATATCGAATGATCTTGCCCAAGTCGTTTGCCGGTATATCGCTGTGATTGCCCTCTATGAACACCCCGTCTTTGGATATCCAAAACTTCGTTGACGCGGCGCTGGGCGTCCCTTTTGAAACAAAATCCTTTTCTTTTATGTTGCTGTGCGCAAGCACAACGCCGTTTACGGTCGAGTAATAATACATGACGGCACCCTCCTTTTCCATCTCATGTAAGAAAAAGCCCTAAATCATTGTCGATTTAAGGCGTTCCATGGCTGCGGAACTAGGATTCGAACCTAGACAATACGAGTCAGAGTCGTAGGTGCTACCATTACACAATTCCGCACCGCTCAAAAATGATAATCCCAGGATGCCGTAGCCCCCAATATAACGCCCGCCTCTCGGCAGGTGGGTGCGCTGTGCATGCCTCTGCTTACCCGTCAAGCGGGTGGCATCCGCTGCTGCAACTCGCGCTCCCGTCGTAAAACTGTGGGTTTATATGGGGAGCTTACGCACACCACAGGATTATTGGTGGGATTAGTTGGGATCGAACCAACGACCTCTACGATGTCAACGTAGCGCTCTGACCAGCTGAGCTATAACCCCGTTCGTTGAGCAAGTTCTATTATACATATTTTCGCCCCCGATGCAACACAAATTTGCATCCAGCGCGGCGCGATTGAGCGAAAACGCTTTTGCGATCGAGCTTTTTTACCGAAAAATTTCTAAGCCTCGCGAAGCGCGAGAATCGCTTTTTCGGGCTCCTTCGCGCCGAACACAAAGCTGCCCGCGACGAGCACCGTCGCGCCAGCGGCGACGGCGAGCCGCGCCGTATCCGCGTTGATGCCGCCGTCGATCTCGATTTCGTACGCGAGGCCGCGCTTTTCCCGCTGCTCGCGCAGCCACTCGACCTTCCGCAGCGCCCCGGGCAGGAACTTCTGCCCGCCCGCGCCGGGGTTGACGCTCATCACGAGCGTCATATCGCACAGTTCGAGCAGGTATTCGGCCTCGGTTGCGGACGTGCCCGGGTTGAGCGCAACGCCCGCCTTCATGCCCGCCTCGCGGATGCGCTGGAGCGTCCTGTGCGCGTGCGCGTCCGCCTCCCGATGCAGCACGAGGTAATCCGCCCCGGCTTCGGCGAACTGCTCCACGTAGGTGTCGGGATGCTCCACCATGATGTGCACGTCGAGCGGGAGCTTGGTCCTCTTCCTGAGCGCGGCGCACATCGCGGGGCCGAAGGTGATCGTGGGCACGAAGGTGCCGTCCATCACGTCGAGGTGGATGATGTCCGCGCCCCACGCTTCGAGACGCGCGACGTCCCGCCCCATTTCGGCGAAATCGGCGGAAAGCATGGACGGTGCGACCTTAATCATATTTATGCTTCCTCTTTTCGGTTAGTTCTTGCGCGAGTATTTTATATCGCTCGTAGCGTCCCACGCTCAACGACCCTTCCGCGACGAGCGGCTTCACGGCGCAGCCCGGCTCCGTCAGGTGCATGCACTCGGGATAACGGCAGCACCCTCCGTGTTCCCGCATCTCGGGATAATGCAGCCAGAGCGCCGCGGGCTCGATCGTTTCCGCCTCGAGCAGGCTGAAGCCCGGCGTATCCACGACGGCGCCGCCGCAGGCCGGGAACAGCTGCGTGAGCCGCGTCGTGTGGCGGCCGCGCCCGGTCTTGCGCGAAAGAGCGCCGACCTCGAGCGCGAGGTCCGGCACGACTGCGTTGAGCAGCGAGCTTTTGCCCACGGCCGACTGCCCTGCGAAGCAGCATGTGTTCCCGTCTATCTGGGCGCGCACGTCCGGAACGCCGTCGCCGCCGGTCGCGGAGGCCGTGATGAGCGCGTAGCCGGTCGCCGCGTACTGCGCGCGGATGTCGCAGGCGAGCGAAGCTTCCGCCTCGTCGGACTTGTTGAGCACGATTACGGGCAGTATGCCCTTGAGCTCGCACTGGAGAAGCAGCTTGTCGACGAGCAACAGATCGGGCTTGGGCGTGGAGAGCGCGACGACGACGATGAGCTTGTCGAGGTTGGCGACGGCGGGCCGCGTGAGCAGGTTCCTTCGCGGGAGGATCGAGAGTATCACGCTGCCGTCCTCCCCGCCCGTGCGGTCGAAGCGCACCCTGTCCCCCGCCACGGGCGCCGTGTCGTCGAGCCTGAGCTTGCCGCGCGCGCGGCAGACATAAGTGTTGCCGCGCTCGTCCAGCACGGTGTAGAAGCCTCCGACGCCCTTTAGGATCAATCCTTCCAAACGAAAGCCTCCGTCATTTCATCTTGAAGCTCACGATGCCGCTCTTTTCCCTGACCTCCGCGCCGTCGATGTAGACGCGGCACTCGTACTCGCCGGGCGCCGGCAGCGCCCCCGTAAAGGAGACCGCCTGCGAGCTTCCCGTCGCGAGCGTCGTTTCGTACAGCGCGGTTTCTATGCCCTCGCCCGTCACGGCCGTGACGAGCACCGTGCTCTTTTCCGCCGTGATGTCGAGATTGTACGCGATGTCCGCCGTATAGCGCCCGAGGTCGGTGCGGCAGATCCAAAGCTCGACCTTGGTGTCCGTCGAAACGCTGATGCCGCTGGAGGGGTTCTGGCGGAGCACCTGCTCCTCCCGGGAGAGCGTCTCCGGCGTGATCGGATGCAGGATGATGTTGCGAAAGCCATCCTCCGCGAGCATGCCTATGGCGACGTCGAGCTGCACGCCGCTCACGCCCGGCACCTCCTCGTTCGTGCCGGGGCTTCCGCTGACCCAGATGTCCACCTTGTCGCCCCGGAAGGTCTGCGTGCCCGCCTCGGGGAACTGCTTGATGATCTGTCCCTCGGGCAGGTCGCTTTCAACGTAGGTGGGCGCGCCGAGCGTCAAATCGAGGTCGGTGGTCAAGGCGAGCGCGTCCTGTATGGTCTTGCCGACGAGGCCCGGCACCTCCACGGAATCGCTGCCGCCGCTGACCGTGACGCGGATCACATCCCCCGCCTTGGCGTGCGTGCCCGCGAGCGGGTCCTGCTCCATGACGACGCCCGCGTCGAAATCGTCGCTGTAAGGCCTGTCCTCATCAACTTCCAATATGAAGCCGCGGATTCCGGCGAGCTTCTCCGCCTCTTCGAGCGGCTTTCCCGCGAGCGTGGGCACGATGAACTCGTTGCCCTCATTTCCCCCCTCGTCGCGGATCGCGCGCGCGATGAAGAACATGGCCGCGAAAAGGCCCAGAACGATGGTAAGCATGATGGCGATGTTGATGACGCCCGAGTGCGTCTTTTTTCTGGCGGCCCTCCCCTCGCCGGACTGGGGCCGCGCGAACTTGCCGTTCGGCTCGCGCAGCGAGCGCAGGAGATCCGCCTTCATCTGGCGCGCGGTCGCGTAGCGCTGCCGCGGGTTCTTCGAGGCGGCACGCACCACGATGTCGTCGAGCGCGCGCGGCACGCGCGGGTTGAGCTCGCGCGGCGGCATGATATCCTCCTGGAGATGCTTGAGCGCGATGGCGACGGAATTGTCCCCCCCGAAGGGCACCTCGCCCGTGAGCATCTCGTAGAGCATGATGGCGCAGGAATAGATGTCGCTCGCGGCGGTGACGTTCTCGCCGCGCGCCTGCTCGGGAGAAATGTAGTGGACGGTGCCCACGACGTTCTGCCCCGCGAAGGTGCGCGTGGTGGCTGCGGCGTCGCGCGCGATGCCGAAATCCGTCAGCTTCGCCCTGCCCTTCGAGGTGATGATGACGTTCTGCGGCTTCACGTCCCGATGGATGATGCCGCACTCGTGCGCGTGGGAAAGCGCGTCGAGCACCTGGCAGGTGATGTTGACGGCGACCTTGGGCGAAAGCGGCCCGTCGCTCTTGATGATCTCCTTGAGCGTGCTCCCCTCGACGTATTCGAGCACGATGTAGCCTACGCCGTCGTCCTCGCCCACGTCGAAGGAGCGCACGATGTTCTCGTGGTTGAGCGCGAGCACGGCCTTGGCCTCGCGCTCGAAGCGGCGCACGAACTCCATGTCGCCGCGATGTTCCTGCTTGAGCACCTTGAGCGCGATGACGCGCCGCTCCACGCGGTCGTAGGCGCGGTACACGTCCGCCATGCCGCCGGAGCCGATGAGCGATTCGATCAGATAGCGTTCGGAAACGAGCTTGCCGATCATGGCTTCGCCTCCTCGTTGCTCACGATCACGATGCTCACGTTGTCGCGCGAACCGGAGTAGAGCGCGCAGTCCACAAGATCCTCGCAGGCGGACTGCATGTCGTCGGTCGAAAGCACGGTGTGCAGGATATCCTGTTCGTCGAGCTCGGAGTAGAGCCCGTCGGAACAGAGCACGAGCCTGTCCCCCTTGGCCCACTCGCGCTCGAAGATGTCCACGCGCTCGCTCTCGCGCGTGCCCAGCGCCCGCGTGATGAGGTTCCGCCTCGGGTGGCGCGCGGCCTCCTGGCGCGTGATGTAGCCGAGCGCCACGAGCTCGGCGACGTAGGAGTGGTCCTTGGTGATCTGTTCGATGTTTTCGCCGCTGATGTGGTAGAGCCGGCTGTCGCCCACGTTGGCCGCGATGTAATGCGAATTGAAGAGAAGCGCCAGCACCATGGTCGTGCCCATGCCGCGCAGCGCCGGGTCGGAAGCGGCCTTTTCATAGACCGCCGCGTTCGCCGCCGCCATGGCGGCGCTTACGAGCTGTGCCGCGCCGCCCGTGCCGCCCTTCTTGAGCTCCGCGACCACCGCGCCCACGGCGACGCTGCTGGCGATGTCGCCCGCGCTCTGGCCGCCCATGCCGTCGGCGACCACGGCAAGGGAGATCTCTCCCCCGCGCGGCACGAATACGGCGTCCTGATTCTGCGCCCTGACGCCCGTTACGCTTTTCGAGGCATACCTCATGCGTCGCCCTCCGGCTCATCCTGCAGTACGCGCCTGCGGAGCTGCCCGCACGCGCCCTCGATATCCGTTCCCATCTCGCGCCGTACGGTCGCGGAGATCCCCCTCTCGGCGAGCCACCCGGCGAAGCGGTGCGCCCGCTCCCGCGCGACGCCCGCGAGCCTGCGCTCCTTCACGGGGTTGAGCGGGATCAGGTTGACGTGGCAGTTGACGCCGCGAAGCCTTCCCGCGAGCTCGACCGCGTGCCTTTGCTCGGAATTCACGCCCTCGGCAAGCGCATACTCGAACACCACGCGCCGCCCCGTCGCCTCAGCATACCGCCTCGCGGCCTCGATCACGCGCGCGACGCCGTACGCGCGGTTCACCGGCATCAGCTCGTTCCGGATGGCGTCGTTTGGCGCGTGCAGCGACACGCTCAGCGTCACATGCGGCGCTTCCCGCGCGAGCCGTTCCATCTTCTCCACAAGCCCGCAGGTCGAGAGCGAGATGTTGCGCGGGCTGATGTTCATGCCGTCCTTCGCGCTCACGAGCCTGAGGAACGCCAGCGTATTGTCGTAATTGTCCAGAGGCTCGCCGCTGCCCATCAGAACGACGTTTGTGACGGAACGCTCGTGCCCCTCTTGCGGCAAAACGTCCCTCCGGGCGCAGGCGACGAAGCCAAGCATTTCGCCCGCCTCGAGATCCCTTACGCACCCGTCCAGCGTGGAGGCGCAGAACGCGCAGCCCATTTTGCAGCCGATCTGCGTGGAAATGCACAGCGTGTTACCGTAATGATACCGCATCAGCACGCCTTCGACAAGGTTTCCGTCCTCGAGTTCATAGAGGTATTTGATCGTTTCGTCCTTCAAACTTACGAATTTTTTGTAAATCCTCGCGCCGCCGAAGGGCAGGGAGGCAAGCTTCTCCCGCAGCGGCCCGGGGAGGTTGGTCATGCCCTCCGGCCGCTCGCCGCGCGCGAGCCAGGAAAACACCTGCTTCGCGCGAAAGCGCGGCTCTCCGAGATCATGCATGAGCGCCTCGAGCGCGGGGATGTCCATCGACATCAGGCCCGCCACGGCTGGCCCTCCCTGCGGACGAAGGCCGCGATGTAGAAGCCGTCGGCGCCGTCGATGTGCGGGAAGAGCTGCACGCCGCCGTCCCGCGCGCGTTCCGCGAGCGCCGGGGGAAGCCGGTTCGCGTCCGGCGCGAAATCGGTGTGCTCGGCGAGGAAGCGCGCCGTCTGCGCGCCGTTCTCCCGCCGCGAAACCGTGCAGGTCGCGTAGACGAGCCTGCCCCCGGGCCTGACGTAGCGGCAGCAGGCGTCGAGCAACGCCCATTGGGTCAGCGCGAGCGCGTCAATGATTTCGGAGGTCTTGGCGTAACGCGCGTCCGGCTTGCCCGCGATGCCGAGGCCGGAGCAGGGCGCGTCGATCAAAACCGCGTCGAACGCGTCCGCATAGCGCTCGTCGAAGGCCGTCGCGTCCCTGCGGGCGATCTTCACGATCGACGCGTTGAGGCGCGCGCACGTTTTTTCGGTCAGCTTCGCGCGGTGCTCGTGCAGCTCCCACGCGACGATTTCGCCCTCGTTCTTCATCAGGGAAGCGAGGTAGGCGCTCTTTCCGCCGGGCGCGGCGCAGCAGTCGAGCACGCGCATGCCGGGCTTCGCGCCGACCGCGCGGCAGGCGAGCATCGCGCCCTCGCCCTGCACGGCGAGCTTTCCCTCGAGGAACAGCCTGTCCGAGGCCACGTCGAAGCCCTTTTCGAGCAGGAAGGCCTCGGGATCGAATCTCCCCCGGCGAAACGCCATTTCGTGTTCGGCAAGATGCCGCTCCAGCTCTTGCGCCGTGAACGGATATTGCGCGCGCACCGCGAAGCCTTCGGGCTTTGCGGCCATAAGCCCGCGCGCGAAATCCTCGCCGTATGTGTCGACAAGCTCGTCCACGAGCCAGCGCGGATGCCCGAACTCGACCGCGAGCCGCTCGCGCGGATCCTCGGGCAGGGGCGGCATCCCATTTTTGCACACAACACGCATCACGGCGTTGACGTAGCCCGCGAGCGCAGCCTTGCCGATCTCCTTGGCGAGCTTAACGCTCTCGTCGCACGCGGCGCTTTGGGGCGTATCCATAAACTGCGCCTGCGCGATACCCAGGCGCAGCACCGCGAGGATGGCCTTATCCGGCTTGCCCTTCGCGTAAGCGAAAATGGCGCGATCGATGCAGGCGAGGTGGTCGAGCGCGGTATAGACCGCGGCGGAGATCCACGCGGCGTCCCGCGCGGGCAGGCCCGCCGCCGCCTCCTTGAGCCGGAGGTTCGCGTAAGCGCCCTTTTCCGTGATATCCCTGAGCGCCTCGAGGGCGCGCCGCCGCACGCTCATGTGAACATCCTTCCCGCGAGCGGGCGGCCGGGCAGGGCGGCCTTGGCCTCCATGCGCTTCGCGCCCGGAAACTGCAACTCGAGTATTTCGACGAGGCCGTCCCCCGCGTCGACGAACAGCCCTTTTTTCGGATCGGCAACGGCGCACAGGCCGGGCGCTCCCGGAGAAGGCTCGTCCGTAAGCCGCGTTCTCCAGATCTTGACGGGCTCGCCGTCGAGATGCGCGTAGGCGCAGGGCCAGGGGTTCGTGCCGCGCACGAGGTCGTGCACGCGCCTGGCGCCCAAAGCGAAGTCGACGCGCCCGTCCTCTTTTTTAATCATGCGGCATTTGGTCGCAAGAGCCTCGTCCTGCCTGGTCCGCGCCAAGGTGCCGGCCAGGAGCCTTTCGATCGTTTCCTCCAACACCTGAGCGCCGAGCGCGGAAAGCCGCCCGAACAGCTCCCCCGCCGTTTCGTCGGGGCCGATCTCGGTCTCCCGGAAAAGCAGGATGTCCCCCGTGTCGAGGCCGAGCTCGGTCATCATGGTCGTGACGCCGGTGACGCGCTCGCCCCCGATGATCGCCCATTGTATTGGGGCCGCGCCGCGGTATTTGGGCAAAAGGCTCGCGTGCACGTTGACGCAGCCGTATTTGGGGATATCGAGGTTCTCCCGGCTTAAAAGCTGGCCGAAGGCCGCCGTTATCATGAGTTCCGGCGCGAAGTCGCCAAGCGCCGCCACGCCCTCCGGAGAGCGTATCTTCTCGAACTGGCGCACGGGTATGCCGTGCCGCTCCGCCATGAGTTTGACGGGCGGCGGAACCGGCGTTCCGTGCCGGCCCACGGGCCTGTCCGGCTGCGTGAAAACGCAGAGCGCGTGACCCGCGCGGATGAGCATATCCAGCGAGGGCAGGGCGAACTCCGGCGTGCCGAGGAAGGCGATCCTCATTCGCTCGCCTCCGCTTCTTCCGTTCCTTCCGCCTCTTCCTCGTCATAGCCCTCGGGCGGCTCTGTGACGAGGCGCTTGTAGATGAGCCCGTCGAGATGGTCGCACTCGTGCAGCACGGCGCGCGCGAACAGGCCTTGCGCCTCGTATTCGCGCTCGTTGCCCGCGCGGTCCATCGCGCGCACGCGCACATAATCGGGCCGCACGACATAGCCGCGCTCCCCCGGGAAGGAAAGGCAGCCCTCGAAGCAGCCCTGCTCGCCCGAGGCTTCGAGCACCTCGGGATTGACGAGCTCCACGAGCCCGTCCCCCGCGTCTATGACCACGGCGCGGCGCAAAATGCCCACCTGGGGCGCCGCGAGGCCCGCGCCTTCCGCGGCGTACATGGTTTCGGCCATATCGTCCAGAAGCGTCGCGAGGCGCTTGTCGAAATTCTTCACCGGCTTGCACTTGACGTAGAGGCACTCCGCGTCGTTTGTGAATATCCTTCTCTTTGCCATTCCATCCTCCGAGGCGTTTATCAAATTATTATTATATCGCGTTTTCGCCGGGATTTACAAGCTTTAGAACATGTCCTGCGGATTGATCTCGACGCCCGAAGCCTCGTTGGGCCTGCGCTCATCGTAATAGGCGTAGATTGCCGCGAGCGCCGCCGCGGTATGCTTCGTGCGCGCGAGCTTGAGCAAAACCTGATAGCGGTACTGCCCCTGTTTGCGCTTGAGCGGCGCGGGCGAGGCAAAGAGGAACAGCAGTTCCCGCGGATCGGTCCCCGCCGATACGAGCGCGTCCTTTACGGCCTCGCGAAGCCCCGCGGCGAACGATTCGCTGATATGATAGAGCGCGTCCTCGTCCTCCCCCGCGAAGAGCACGCGCGCGAAAAGCGAGAACGGCGGGAACAGCGCCGCGCGGCGCACGGCGATTTCGTATTCGTAAAACCCGGGGTAATCATGGCGCGAGGCGAAGCCGATCACGGGATGTTCGGGCGTATAGCTCTGTATGACGACTTTGCCGGGCTTGTCCGCGCGGCCCGCGCGCCCCGCTACCTGCGTGATGAGCTGGAAGGTGCGCTCGCCGCTCCGGTAATCCGGAATGTGCAAAGTCGAGTCCGCGGCGATGACGCCCACGAGCGTGACGTTGGGTATGTCGAGCCCCTTGGCGATCATCTGCGTGCCGATGAGCACCTGCGCGTCGCCTCCGGAGAAGCCGGAGAAGATCTCGGAATGCGCGTTTTTCGCGCGCGTGGTGTCGAGGTCCATGCGCAGCGACTTTACTTCGGGAAACGCCTTTTGAAGCTGTTCCTCGACCTGCTGCGTACCCACGCCGAAATACTTGAGATACGGCTTGCCGCACTTGGGGCAGGCTTCCGGGATGCGCGAGACCCTGCCGCAGTAGTGGCACTTCATGGCGGCCTCGATCTTGTGGTAGGTCATGGAAACGTCGCAATCCGGGCACTTCATCACGAAGCCGCAGCCGCGGCAGGAAACGAAGGTCGAATAGCCCCTGCGGTTGAGGAAGAGGATCGCCTGCTCGCCCGCGGCGAGGCAGCGCGAAAGCTCGGTATAGAGCGCGGCGCTGAATATGCTGTTGTTGCCCGTGAGGAACTCGCGGCGCATGTCCACGACGTTCACTTCGGGCATGGGCGCGTCGTTGATGCGCGCGGGCAGTTCCAGCAGGCGGTACGCTCCGGATTTCGCGCGCCGGTAGGTCGCCACGGAGGGCGTCGCGCTGCCGAGCACGAGCACCGCGCCGTTCATGGCCGCGCGCCTTGCCGCGACCTCGGCCGCGCCGTAGCGCGGCGTGAGCTCGGAGTGGTACGAGGGCTCGTGCTCCTCGTCCACGACGATCAGGCGGATGTTCTCGAGCGGCGCGAACACGGCGCTCCGCGCGCCGATGACGACGTCCACCCTGCCCAAACGTATCCTTCGCCATTCGTCGTACCGCTCGCCCGGGGAAAGCCGCGAGTGCAGCACGGCCACGCGCTCCCCGAAGCGGCTGCGGAAGCGCTCCATCGCCTGCGGCGTGAGGGAGATTTCCGGCACGAGCACGATGGCGCGGCCGCCCTCTTTGATGGCGCGGGCGATGGATTGCATGTAAACCTCCGTCTTGCCGCTGCCTGTCACGCCGTGCAAAAGCGCCGTGCCCGCGCGCGCCGCCATCAGTTCGCAGATGCCCTCGAGCGCCTTTTGCTGCGCGTTTGTGAGCGCGAGCGGTTCGCCGCGCGCGACCCGGCCGCGGCCGAAGGGGTCGCGGAACGTCACGAAGCCCTCCTGCGCAAGATACCCTTTTTTTATGAGCGCGTTGATGGTGCCGGAAGCGCCCGGCACGAACGCCGCGATGTCCGCGGCGCTCATGGGCGACTTCGCCGAGGCGAGCAGCTCCAATATTTCGCTCTGCACGGGCGCGCGGGAGGAACCGTCCTTCTTCTTCAAAGCTTCGAGCGCGGCCGCCGCGTCCACGCCGGGCGCAAGGCAGACCGTGCTCACGCGCTTCTCCTTGACCCTGCCGCCGCGAAGCTGCGCGGGGATCATGAGCCGGAGCGCATCCACGAGCAGGCAATGATACCACTCCTTGATCCAGTACGCGAGGCGGATCTGCTCGCGCGTGAGCGCGGCGTAAGGTTCGAGCGTGCGCGAAACGCGCTTGAGCCTGACGCCTTCCTCGTCGAACGAATCCGAAACGTCGAGCACGAAACCCTCGAGCGGCTTGTTGCCCGCGCCGAAGGGGACCGCCACGCGATGGCCCGGCAGCACCTCGAGCCCTTCGGGTATCTCGTAGGTGAAAAGCCTGTCCACGTTCGAGTGGGCGATGTCGACGATCACGCGCGCGTACACAAGCTTCACCTCCTTTTTATACATTCTATCACAATTCGGGAGCAAATACGCAGGGGGCGGGACGATCGCCAGCCGGATAACGAGGCGGCCGGCCGGCGTTTGTATGCGGGAAAGGATTGCGCTGCAAAGCAGGCGCATCCGCGCTGCCCGCCGAACATCTTTACATCATCAGCCTAGATTGAGGGCGGCTCCGTTGTACCATTTTGCCTGTTCGTTGAAAAGCCGCGCGTATTCGCCGCCCGACGAGAGCAGCTCGGCGTGGCTGCCTGTTTCCACGATCGTACCGTCCTTCATCACGACGATGCGGTCGACCAGCTTGCACAGGCCGACACGGTGGGAAATAACGAGCGCCGTTTTGCCTTGCGCGGCTTGAACGAACCTGGAGAGTATTTCCGTTTCGATCAGCGGGTCGAGCGTGCTCGTCGGCTCGTCGAGGACGATCAATTCGCTGTCCTTGAACAGGCCGCGCGCAATGGCTAATTTCTGCCATTGCCCGCCGGAGAACTCCCTGCCGCCAAACTCGCGCCCCATCGCCTCGTCGAGGCCGACGCTTCCGTCGAATCCCGCTTCGGCAAGGGAGGCTTTCACGTCGCCGTCTTCCCACAGGCGCGATAAATCCGATATGGCTACGTTTTCGCGCAAGGTGAGGCTGTAGGACACAAAATCCTGCGCGATGGCCGAAACGCGCGAATAGAAGCTGTCTTTCTCATAATCGCCGACTGCCGTGCCGTCGTACAGCACCCGTCCGCCCGACGGAGGATATAAGCCCAACAGCACCTTGGTAAGCGTCGTCTTGCCGCTTCCGTTTTCGCCGAGAATCGCGATTTTTTCACCTTTGCGGATTGTCAGGTTAAGCGACTGCAAGGCGTAGTTGTCGCTGTTCGGATATTTGAAAGCGATGTTTTCAAGTACGCTCGCGCCGTGTAAACCGGGATATTGAACGGCGCCGTCCGATTCCTCCGGCATATCCAAAAAAGAATAATAATCGGCGGCATGCGCAAGATGCTCGGCGATCCGTCCAAGGTCGGACAGGAAGTTCCTCATGCTTCCCTGCAAGCTCAGGAAGGCCGTTATCGCCCCGCCGAACACGCCCAATGTAACATCGCCGCGTATGACGAGCCACAGGACAACGGCAACGGACACGCAATACCCGGCAATCCGTATGCCATCGCACCACAACAGGGATACGGCGTCCTTTTTTTGCACCTTCCACAGCTCTTCATTCACCTCGTCGCGGGTGTCGCGCCACTTGTCGGTAATGTAACCGTCAAAGCCCATGACGCGCATTTCCTTCGCGGTCTGCCGCGTTGTAAACAGGCCCCACAAATAGGATTGCAGACGCGTTTTTTTCGCCTGCGTTTTCTTGACGTAGAAGAACTCCTTGCCGCGTACGATACGGGCGAACAGGTACGGCAGTACGGACAGCAGCGACAACGGCAGCAGCCAAACCGAATACCGCGCCAAAACAACGGCCACGCTGACGACAGCGACGGCGTTTTGGACGATCGCCTGCGTTCTTTGAAATGTTGACGAGAGTTCCTCGTCGTTTACAGCGTTGTCCACGCGCTCCTTCCGGTTTAACGTATCCGCGCTTTCCAGGGCGATTAAGGGCAATTTCGCGAACTTTTCGTATACTTCCATGCGGAAAAGCGCCGTACATTTTTCGTATACCCAGCATTGGATTATGATGGACGAAGCAAAACCCAACAGGTCGTTTATCAGGTAGATGAGCAGATACAATCCCGCATATACGTACAGGCTCGCAACTTCTTTTTCACCGCTCAAAACACTCGCCGCGCTGTCGAATAAACGTACCGAAACAAGCGTTACCATAGCGGGAACGAAAGCGTCGTAAAGGCGGCGGCAGACCGCAAACAGGGCTGAGCCCGGCACCCATTTAAAAATGCTTTTATAGATTCGCCCGATATGCCTCATGCCCCCGCGCCCCCTTTTGCATACCATGCGCTTTGGCTCTCATACATCCGGGCATACAGCCCGCCGGACGACATCAGCTCGTCATGGCCGCCCGTTTCGGACACAATGCCGCCCGAGAGCACGACGATTTTATCGGCCATCCTCGCGCTTGCGAGCCGATGGGAAACCATGATACATCCCCGGTTTTTCAACACCTTCGCAAAGCTGTGATACATGCTGCTCTCGGCCACGGGGTCAAGGGATGCGGTAGGCTCGTCCAGTATCACAAAGGCGCTCCCGGGCAGGCAGGCCCGCGCGACGGCGATGCGCTGCCATTGACCGCCCGACACATCCACGCCGTTTTCCTCCAGCTTACCAAGAGGCGTATCGAGTTCCGCAATCCCGCGGGCAAGCCCCATTTCCAGCGCATCCTGCAAAGCGCCGTCGTCGTGCAGCTTGGACAGGTCGCCGAACGCTACATTTTCGCGCAAGGTCAGCTCGTACTTGCAGAAATCCTGAAACACCACGCTGAACACGCGGCGCAAAGCGGCGGCGTCCAGCGCTTGAATATCCTTGCCGTTTATCAATATGTGTCCGCCATCCGGCTTGTAGAGCCCGCAAAGAAGCTTGATGACGGTGGTCTTGCCCGCGCCGTTCTCGCCGACAAGAGCCACGCGTTTGCCCCGCCTCACTTCAAAACTGACGCCCTTCAAAACGTTGACATCCGTTTTCGGGTATGCGAATGTCACGTTCTCAAACACGATATGCGGCGGCTCGCCTGTCAAAGATTCTCCGCCGTGCCGTATTTCGGGCAGGGACATGAATTTATGGTAGTGCTCCATCAGAAGATACCGCCGGCGCAGGTTCTGCACCGTATGGGAGAGCATGTCGGCGTTGCCCAGCACCGCGCCGGTCGAAGCGATGAGCGCCGTAAACAGGCCTATCGTGATATCGCCGCTCACAACTGAGGCGATAAGGCTGATTACGATGAAGAATGACCAGCATTTGAACAAAATCGTGCTGATGAGGAAGTATTTCTGCGCATGCAAAGTGGTCTTGACGCGCGTATCCATCACGGTATGCGCGAGAGCGCGCCATTTCTTCGCGACATACTCGCCCGCGCGGAATATCCTGAGTTCAAACAGCGAGGATTTATGGGACAGCAGTCCGCCGAGATAGCGCATTTTTCTCTCGTCCGCGGATTGCTCGTTGAACATGGTGTTCATCATATCGGCGGCTTTGAAATCGAGCCATATCATCGGCACGAGCAAGGCCGCGAACCCGGCGACGAACCACCATCCCGCCTGCGCGTAAATAAGCGCCCCTCCGGCCACGCCGATCATGCATTCCATAACGCCGAGAATCGTCAAAAACAATTGGAACACTTTATCCTGCGGATCACGGGACATGCGCTCCAGGGTATCCTGCACGTCCTTATCCTCGAAACAGGCGTAGTCGAGGCGCTTGAACTTCCCGACGATGTCGGGCGTCATGCCGATGTTGAGCCTGCGCCGGATGGCTATATACAGGATGCCGTTGAGGAACCCGCCGCCCGCGGAGCTGAAAAGCATGGCGCAGAGCAGCAGTCCCACCCAGAGCGCAAGGCCGTTCCAGCCGCCGCCGTCTTTGATGATTCCTGCCGCCGTGTCGATCATCCTCTGAGTGAAATAAATAGACAGGGGCGCGAGCGCCGCCGAAACGCCGGTTTGGAGCAGCTTCAAAATGGTTAAGCCGGGCGCATATCGAAACAGAAGAGCGATGGAGTTCAAGGATTTTCGGAACAAAACATTCACCAGCGTTCTATTTATTCATGCTTTGGCATATCGCGGCCGCGCGCGTTGCCGCAGCCGCCATAGAGACGGCCGCTTATGATATGGCGATCAGACACCGTTCTTGTAAATATCGTGAATGATGTCTTCGACGGCCCGCTCTTTGATTTCAATGTCCGCAATCTCGGCGAGCTTTGAGATTTCAAAGACCAAATGCCCTGTCGTCGTAACGCCTTTGTCCACAAGGAAAGTCCATTTGAGCCCGTCAAGTTCGGATGCGCCGCTCGCTCCCGCAATATGAAACTCCGCGACGGGACGGTTGAGGTTCACCTTGACGACGGCGGTTTTATTATAGCTGTTTTTCAGCTCCCGCATCGGGCAGTCGACGACGATCGCGCCCTTGTCGATCAGTATGATCCTGCCGCAGATTTCCTCGATATCCTTCATGTCGTGAGAGGTCAACACGACCGTGGTTTGATAATCCCGGTTGAGCTTCAATATAAACTCCCGGATCTGCCTTTTCGCCACGATATCCAGGCCGATCGTAGGTTCGTCAAGGAACAAAAGCTCCGGGTTATGCAGGATCGCGGCGGCGATTTCCGCGCGCATCCTCTGGCCGAGACTGAGCTGGCGGACAGGCTGGTTCCAGATGCTCTCAAGGTCGAGGTATTCCTTGAACAATCCCACGTTGCGGTGATAAATATCATCCTGCACCTTATATATCTTTTTCAACAGCGTAAATGTGTCGCCGATGGGCAGATCCCACCAAAGCTGGCTGCGCTGGCCGAACACGACGCCTATGTGATACGCGTTCTGCTTCCTCTTTTTGAACGGGTCGTTGCCCATTACGGCAACGCTGCCCGACGTCGGGACGAGTATGCCGCTCATCATCTTGATCGTCGTGGATTTGCCCGCCCCGTTCGGGCCGACAAAACCGGCAAGCTCGCCTTTGGATATGGTGAAATGGATGCCGCTTACCGCATGTATGGTTTCAAATTCCCTTGAGAACATGAACTTCAGGAATCCGCCGCCGCGCTTGGCAACCCGATAGTCGCGCGAGAGCGCCTCGACCCGAATCAGCTCTTGCATGCGCGCTCCTCCTAACTTCCGCTGCCGGAATATCGCCGCAGCCCGCGATTGAAAACGAACAAGGACAGCAGGAAAAACAGGATTCCGATTACGGGCGACAGGATGCCCAGGACAAACTCTTCCGTCGTTTGCACCTTGTTTAGAATGATCAGGCTTGGATAATAGTTGATGATCGCCCAGGGCAACACATAAGTCAACACGATCCGGATAAAAGCCGGGAAGATCGACAGCGGGTAATGCACGAAGGTGCGCATGTCGTAGTAGACGATATCCGCCAAATCGCTCGAGCGCAGCAGCCAGAAGCTCAGGCTGCCGAGAATGATCATCGCGCCGGATTGAATGAGTACCCCGCCGAGCACGGCGAACGCCAGATAGACATAGCTGAAAGCGGTCATCTGATAATCGATTTTCGCTATGGCCGATACCATAAAAATGAGCGTAACGACGATCTGCCCCAGGAAGGTATCCCCGAACCTGCGGCATATCATCTGCTTGACGAGCCCCATCGGGCGGATCAGATAGCTGTCCAGGTTGCCCGAGGTGATCTCCTCGTCAAGATGAAAAACCGTATACCAGAACAGAACGCCCGCGATGGAGTATGTAAACAGATTCAATCCGTAAAGCATGGTCATATCCTCGAATTTCCAGCCGTCGATCGCGCCGAACTGCCGCGTAATGACCCAGATTGTCGCGTAAGTGATGAAATAACAGTAGAAGTTGGCGAACATGCCGGAGAAGAACGAGAAGCGATACTCCATCCGGGCTTTGAAAAACATTTTGACGTAGCTGCCGTAGATGCTCAGAAACTCCATGCTCCTCAGCCTCCCTGCACAACCGCTTTTTTTAACGCCTGCCTGTACATGAGGGCATTGAGCAGCCCGAACACCGATATCCATACGATCAGAACGGCAAAGTTTTCAAACGCTTTGTCCATATCCGCTTTGCCGAAAAGGAGCTCAAGCGGAAACGAATACAGGAATCTGAACGGCAAGGCATGGGCGATGTGGCCGACAAAGGCCGGCAGTATGGCGAGGGGAATGAACCCGCCCGCCAGAAGCCGGATCGTATCGTCGATCAGCCGCCTGAACGGCCATATCTCGATCAGGATGAACGCGGAAAACCCCAATAAAGAATATATCAATAAGAACAGCATATGCCCCAGCGCGACGGACAGGAAAACCGCGAAAAGATTGTAGTATCCGGCATTCGCAATCAGAAACGGCAGATACACGAGTATCACGGGCAAGCCCCGCATCAGTAAGTTGGCGCATATCCCGGCAAGCTCCATCTGCCAGGCCATCGTGAATAAATGGACCGGCCGTATGAGATCCGTGGCGAACGCGCCTGTCGCGACCTTGTCGCCGATCCTTCCGGATATCCCGCGGGCATAAAACATGGAAATGATATTGGACACGATCGTATACTTGGTCATATACGCGATCATATCCGCATCGTTACGGTATAAGAACCGCCAAAGCATCAGGCTGATGGCGACATACAGAATGGAACCGATGATGGAAAACAGCACGGACCACCGGTACACGATTGAATTTTTTAAAGATATTTTGAAAAAATGCATCCGCTTACCTATTCCTGTTTACATCAACCTGATTTTACCAGAATATCGGCGTGCCTACAAGGGCGCCGCAAACGCTTCGCTTCCAATTTGAGATCTGCCGTTTTTTTGATACGCAAAAGCTCCGCGCGTGGCGGAGCCGCTGCCATGAAATATGGCCGCTTATTTCGCGTTTTCCTCGGGATAGGCGATCCTGAGCCTGCCTTCGTCCAGCTCGTCTATGGCGACGCTGACCGCCTTGCGGTCGTTGAGCATATCCTCGTGGCCGACGAGCTGGCGCGCGCGCTTGGCGACGACCGACACGAGCATATAGCGGCAGTTTACCTTTTTCTGGAGTTCGCCGATGGGCGGCTTGTTGATCATATGTTAATCCTCCTTCATGATTTCGTCGAGCCGCGCGCAGCGGTCCGTGCGCATCCTCCCCGCGCGCAGGATGCACGCGACATCCTCCCTGGCGCGGCGCAGATCGTCGTTGACGACGATGTAGTCGTAGCCGGACATGCAGGCCATCTCCTCGCGCGCCTTGGCGTAGCGGCGCTCGATCTGCTCGCTCGTCTCGGTGCCGCGCTTCTCGAGGCGGCGGCGCAGCTCCTTCATCGAGGGGGGCGCGATAAAGATGGTCACGGCCTCGGGGCGCGCCCTTTTGACGTTCATCGCCCCGCCGACGTCGATTTCGAGTATGACGTCGAAGCCTTCGGCGAGCTTCCCGTCGACGAAGCTGCGCGGCGTGCCGTAATAGGCCGTGCCGAACACATCCATGTATTCGAGCAGTTCGTCCGCGCAGATCATGCGCTCGAACTCCTCGCGCGAAACAAAGAAATAGTGCTTGCCGTGCGCTTCGTTCGGGCGCGGCGGCCGCGTGGTCGCGGATACGGATACGCACAGCCGCGGGTCGCTCCCGACGAGCGCGGCGCAGATGGTGCCCTTGCCCACGCCCGAGGGCCCGGAGATCACGATGAGCTCGCCTCGTATCTTTCTCATAGCCTTGCCCGCCCCGTCACTCAATGTTCTGCACCTGCTCGCGTATCTTTTCGATTTCAGCCTTGCCGAAAATGACCTTTTCGGAGATCTCCGCGTCGTTTGCCTTGGAGCCTATGGTGTTGAACTCGCGGTTGAGTTCCTGCACGACGAAATCAAGCCTGCGGCCCACGGCCTCGTCGCCGCGGAGCAGCCCCCGCATCTGGGCGATGTGGCTTTTGAGGCGCACGAGCTCCTCGTCGATGCTCGCCTTGTCCGCGAAGAGCGCGACCTCGGTGGCGAGGCGCTGCCTGTCGACCTCCACGCCGGCCAGCACGGCGGATATCCTCTCGTCGAGCCGCGCGCGATAATCCTCGACCACCTTCGGCGCGCGCAGCGCGACGACGGCGGCGATGCCCTCGAGCGTATCCAGCCGGCCGAGCAGGTCCTTTGCGAGCCGCGCTCCCTCCTGGGCGCGGGCGAGCCTGAGCTGCGAGGCGGCGCCCTCGAGCGCCGCGAGGGCGAGCGCGGTCACGGCGTCCCGGTCCTCTTCGGCCTTTTTGACGTCGAACACATCCGGCAGCCGCATGGCCGCGGAGAGCGTAATGTCGTCCAAGAGGGCGTATTTCTCCCCCGCCTGCCGCGCGGCCGCAAGATACGCGCCGAGCAGCGCCTCGTCGATCGCGACGGCCCCCGCGTCGGAGCGGTTGTTTTTATAATCCGCGAATACGTCCACGTGCCCGCGCGAAAGCAGCTCGCCGAGGCGCGCGCGAAGCGCTTCCTCGAGGAAGGAAACGCTCCTTGGCATGCGGAAGGAAATGTCGAGATAACGGTGGTTTACGCTCTTGAGCTCGATCGTGAGCTCGCGCCCGTCGGCCGAAGCCGTCGCCCGGCCGAAGCCCGTCATGCTGGCTGCCATGAAAATCCTCCAAGCATCTTGTCAAAATGATATTATAACATAAAATGCCGCGGGGATAAACATGTTTTCACAGGCGGTACAGCTCGTCCGCGCCCGGCGCTTCGAGCGGCGTTCCGTCCGAAAGCCGTGCGCCGATTCCCCCCGCTTTGCCGATGACCGCCGCCTCCACGCCGATGCCCGCGAGCCCTTCGGCGAGGGCTTCCCCGTTTTCACAGGCGATGAGCATCGCGCCGCTCGAGAGAAGGCGCAGCGGGTCGAGGCCGAGCGCCGCGCACAGCTTCGCCGTGAGCGGATGCACGGGGACGCGTTCCGGATATACCGTAAGCCCGCAGCCGGAGGCTTGCGCCATCTCCCACGCCGCGCCGAGCACGCCGCCTTCGGTCACGTCGTGCATGGCGTGCGCGCCGAAGGACGCGGCGAACAGCCCTTCCTTCAATACGCTGATCCGGCCGACGAAGCCCCGCGCCCGGGCGAGCTCTTCTTCACTGAAGTCCGGAAGCCTGTGCGCGAAATCGGACGCGATGACGGAAGTTCCCTCGAGCCCCGCCCATTTGGTGAGCACGAGGTCGTCCCCCTCGCGCATGCCCGAGGGCAGCACGAGGCCGTTCCTGCCCGCGCGCGCGACGACCGTGGCGCACGTGACCATGCGGTTTACGCTCGCCGTCACCTCGGTGTGGCCGCCGATGATCTCGACGTTGACCTCGCGCGCGGCGGCGGATAGTTCATCCGCGACGCGTGCGACATCCTCCTTTGTCGCGCTCGGCGGCACGAGCAGCGTCACCAGAAGGCCGATGGGCTCCGCGCCGGCGGCGGCCGCGTCGTTGCAGTTGACGTGCACGGTGAGCGCGCCGATGTGCTCCGTCGCCGAGGTGATCGGGTCGGTCGAAAGCACGCAGAGCGCGCCGCCCATATCGACTGCGGCGCAATCGATGCCCACGCGCGGCGACACGACCACCTCGTCGCGAAGCTTGGCGAATTTCGAGAGGATGAGTTCGTTGAGTTCGTCGTTGTCCAATTTGCCTATGCGCATCAATTTTCCCCAATCAGATGAAAGAATTCGGTTTCGTCCACGACCCGCACGCCCAGCTCCCGCGCCTTTGCGAGCTTGCCGCCCGCGCCGGGGCCGGCGACGACGAGATCCGTCTTTTTGCTCACGGAGGACGCCGCCTTGCCGCCGAGCCTTTCTATGAGCGCCTCGATCTCCGGCCGCGCCATGCGCTCCATGCCGCCCGTAACGACGACGGTCTTGCCCGATATGGGGCTTTCGGTTTGCGCTTTGACCTCCGGCCGCGGCTTCACACCGTGGGCGAGCAGGCGGTCGATCTGCGCGGAAATCGACGCGTCCCCGAAGAAATCGAGTATGCTCTGCGCCACGATGTCCCCGACGTCGGGTATCGCGGTCAGCTCGTCGTAGTTCGCCCCGCGTACCTTTTCGAGCGTGCCCAAGGCGCGCGCGAGGTCGCGCGCGGTCTTCGCGCCCACGTTGGGTATGCCTATCGCGAACAGGAACGCGTCGAGCGCGCAGTCCTTGCTGCGCTCTATGGCGGCGATGAGGTTGCCTGTCTTTTTCTGCTTGAAGCCTTCCAGCGCCATGAAGTCGGCGGCCGTGAGGTCATAGAGGTCGGGGATGCTCCTGAGGTTGACCGCCTCGACGAGCTGCGCCGCCGTCTTTTCGGAAAAGCCTTCGATATCCATGCCCTCGCGCGAGGCGTAGTGGTCGAGCGTCGCGGCGATCTGCGGCGGGCAGGAGAGCGGGTTGGTGCAGTAGAGATGCACGCCCCTGTGCTCGACGTGCGCGCCGCAGGCGGGGCAGCGGTCCGGCTTTTCGACGGGCCGCTCGGGCTCATCCCCTTCGACCGCGCCGAGTATTTCGGGAATGACGTCGTTGCTGCGCCGGAGGAACACGCGGGAGCCTATGCCCACGCGCTTTCTTAATATATCGTCGTAGTTGTTGAGCGTGGCGTGGCTGATGGTTGCGCCCGCGAGCTCCACGGGCTCGAGCGTCGCGCGCGGCGTCAGCTTGCCCGTGCGGCCGACCTCCCAGGTGACCTCGCGCACGGTCGTGGTCGTTTCCTCCGCGGCGAACTTATAGGCGACGGCCCAGCGCGGGAAGCGGTCCGTCGCGCCCAGAACCGCGCGCGTGCGCAGGTCCGATATCTTCACGACCATGCCGTCGATGAGGAAATCGAGCGTGCCGCGCGTCTTTTCGGCCTTCTCTATGCCTGAGAAAACAGCTTCGATGTCGTCGTAGGTTTCGAGGAACGGGCTGACGGGCAGGCCGTTCTCTTTGAGGAATTCTATGGTTTGTTCGTGCGTGGCAAGGGTTTTCCCCCTGATGTAGCCGACGCCGTAGCAGAAACAGTCGAGGCTCCGTTTCGCGGTGACGCGCGGATCGAGGTTGCGCAGAGCCCCCGCCGCCGCGTTGCGCGCGTTCTTCAAAGGCTCATCCGAGGAGGCGTTGAGCTTTTCCAGCACCGAAAGCCGCATGATTCCCTCGCCCTGCGCCTCCATTTTGCCCGTAAACGGTATGGACAGCGGTATGGACTTGATCGTCATGATCTGCGCGAGTATCGCCTCGCCGACCTCTCCGTTGCCGCGCGTGGCGGCCTGCACGAGCGTGCCGCCGTCGTAAGTGAGGTTGACGGTCAGCCCGTCGAACTTGTATTCGAGAGTATAGCCAAGCGGCGGCAGCGCGTCCCCGCCCCGCGCGTTGTATTCGGCGCGCAGCTTCTCGGCGCGCGCGCTCCAATCGAAAAGCTCCTCCTTCGCGCGGACCTTGTCGAGGCTCCACAGCCGCGCGATGTGCCTGTGCGGCGCGAACTTCGCAAGCGGCTCCCCGCCCACGCGGCGCGTGGGGGAATCGGGCAGAACCTCGCCCGTTTCCTTTTCGAGCGCGGCGAGCTCGTCGAAGAGCGCGTCGTACTCGGCGTCGCTCACGCCGGGCGCGTCCAACACATAATATGCCCGCGCGTAATCGTTGAGTTGGTCGACCAGCTCGCGCATCCGCTCCCGCATAACGTACTCTCCCTTACTGCTCTGTGGTCAGCGGCGCGTACGCCGCGGCGAAGCGCTTGACACCGCCCTCGTCGAAATCGACCGTCACGGTCGCGGAAGCGCCGCTGCCCGCGACCTCGAGCACGATGCCGCCGCCGAACTTTTCATGCCGCACGCGCTGGAAGGGCGCGAAAGCGGCGCCCTCGTTGCGCTGCACGGGCTTGGCGGGCCCGGCGGGCGGCTTTATGCCTGAGCGCGTCACGCCGAAGCCCTGCGCGGACGCGTAGGCCTTCTTTTGATGCTCGTCCCGCTCGAACTCCCAGCTTTTCCTCTGCTGAGGCGCGCCTGAAATGCCGTGCTCCCGCGCGACAAGCTCGCCCGGCACCTCCTCGAGGAAGCGCGAGGGCCGGTTGATCGCCCCCTCGCCGAAGAGCGAGCGGCACGCGGCGTTGAGAAGGTAGAGCTTCTCCCTTGCGCGCGTCATGCCGACGTAGCACAGGCGCCGCTCCTCCTCCATCGCGAAGCTCGTGAGATCGTTCCTCGCGCGATAGGTCGGAAACACGTTCTCCTCGAGTCCCGCGAGGAATACGACCGGAAACTCCAGCCCTTTGGCGCTGTGCAGCGTCATCAGCGACACGCTGCCCGCGCCTTCCTCCAAAGCGTCGATGTCGGAGACGAGCGCGACGTTCTCGAGGAACGCCGTGAGCGCGCTCCCGCCCTCGGGGATGTCCGCCTCGATCTCCTTGATGTTGCCCACGAGCTCGCGCAGGTTCTCCATGCGGCTCTCCGCCTCGCCCTTTTTATCATCGGAAAGAAGGTACGCCTCGTATTCGATTTTATCGATCAATCGCTCCGTAAAGCGCGAGAGGGGCATGAGCGTGCTCTCGGCGATCAGCTCCGCCATCAGCTCCGCGAATGGCTTGATCTTCGAAAGCGTGCGCGCGGGGATGCCCTCCCCGCCCATCGCGGCGAACAGCAGCGATTCGCCCGAGGCCTGCGCCGCCGCGCGGAGCTCCTCTACGGCCTTGTCTCCTATGCCGCGCCGCGGCACGTTGACCACGCGCGAAAAAGCCACGTCGTCGTTCGGGTTGGCGATGAGCCGGAGGTAGCCCATGATATCGGCGATCTCGCGCCGCTCGTAGAAGCGGAAGCCTCCGTATATCTTGTGCGGTATGCCGTAGTTGACGAGCGTGCTTTCGAGCACGCGGCTCTGCGCGTTCATGCGGTAGAGTATGGCGTAATCGCCGTAGCCGCCGCCGTCGCGCACGCCCTCGAGTATCTTTTTGCAGATATACGCGGCTTCCTCGCGCTCGTTGGCCGCTTCAAAACGCACGATGAGATCGCCGCCGGGCTTGTCCGTCCAGAGGGTTTTGGGTTTTCGCCCCTCGTTGTTGCGGATGACGGCGTTGGCGGCGTCGAGTATGTACCTCGTGGAGCGGTAATTCTGCTCGAGGCGCACGACCTTCGCGCCCTTGAAATCCTTCTCGAAGCTGAGTATGTTCTCCACGTCCGCGCCGCGCCAGCCGTAGATGCTCTGGTCGTCGTCGCCCACGACGCAGAGGTTTCCGTGCGCGCGGCAGAGCAGCTCCACCAGGCGGTACTGCGGCATGTTCGTATCCTGATACTCGTCCACAAGCACGTAACGAAAGCGCGCGCGGTACTTTTCGAGTATATCGGGGAAGCCCTCGAACAGCTCTATGACCTTGAGTATCAGATCGTCGAAATCGAAGGCGTTCGCCGCCATAAGGCGTTTGCGGTAGGCGCTGTAAACGCCGGCGGTCATGCCGCCGTCGTCCGCGTAATGCTCCGCGACGTACCTGTCCGGGTTGAGCGATTTGTTCTTGGCGTTGGAGATGCGCTCCTTCATCTCGCGCCTGGGCATGCTGCGCTCGCTCATGCCCATATCCTTCAATATGTCGCTCACGACCTTCATCTGGTCCGAATCGTCGTAGATGCTGAAATTGGTTTCAAAGCCGAGCCTGCCGCACTCGACGCGAAGCAAGCGCGAGCAGAGCTTGTGGAACGTCGTCACCCAAAGCGCCTCGCCGCCGTCGCCCACGAGCGCGGCCGCGCGGGCGCGCATCTCCTCCGCCGCCTTGTTGGTGAAGGTGAGCGCGAGTATGTTCCACGGCTTCACGCCGTGCTCCACGAGGTTGGCGATCCTGTAGGTGAGCACCCGGGTTTTGCCCGAGCCCGCGCCCGCGAGCACGAGCAGCGGCCCTTCGAGACACTCGACCGCCTCGCGCTGCCTGTCGTTGAGAATGCTGAAATCCATCCCTTACCTCACTTTGTCATAACCAATTAATTATACCATACGGCGGCAGGCTTGGAAAGGATCACGGCGCGCCGCGAAGGGAACGCAAGCCGCGCGCGAACGGAAAACGATAATTTCCCGCGCCCGCGCGCATATTAGCTCGTGAAACCTGCGGCGGACGGACGGTCGGATGGATAAGGAGAAAAACCCGAAAAAAAAGATCCCGAACAGGGCGTTCGGCCTGATCAAACGGCTGATCCGGCGCGTGCGCGACGACGACGTGCCCGCGCTCGGCGCGGAGTACGCGTACCACCTGCTGCTCGCGCTGTTCCCGTTTTTGATCTTCCTCGCGGCGCTCTCGACCTACGCGCCCGCCGCGACGGAGGAGGCGCTCGAAGGGCTCTCCGCCCTCGTACCCGCGCAGGCGCTCAAGATCGTGCGCGCGACGCTCAACGAAATCGCGTTCGCGAACAGGTCGAACATGATCTCTTTGGGCATGATCTTCACCATTTGGACGGCTTCCGCGGGCTTCGCCGCGCTGGCGCGCGGCTTCAACAAGGCCTACGACGTCGAGGAGACGCGGGGATTCCTGCGCGTGCGCGCGCTCTCGCTTGTTTTCGTGCCGCTCGTGTCGCTGGGCATCGTGCTCGAGGCCGCGGCGGTGGTGTTCGGAAACGTTCTCTTGTGCGGCGCGCCCGGGGCGGAATGCCGCTCCCCCGCCGCAAACGCGCTCTTGCACGCGCTTCGCCTCGCGCTGCCCCTCGTCACGATGACGCTGATCTTCTCGCTGCTCTACGCGGTCATACCGAACAGGCGGCAGACCTTCCGGCAGGTGCTGCCGGGCGCGGCGTTCGCGAGCGTCGCCTGGGCGCTCGCCTCGCTCGGCTTCTCCTTCTATGTCGACCGCTTCGCCGACTACGCGCGCTATTACGGCAGCCTCGGCGGCGTGATGATACTGCTCGTGTGGCTGTACCTCTCGAGCGTGGTGCTGCTGGTGGGATCGGAAATCAACGCGGAACTGATCGAAAGCAAGGAAAGGAAAGACGGCCCCCGCCGCAGGTAGGGTCGGATATCGTCCGCCCGCGCCGGCGAAGGCCGTCCGTGTCGGCCGGCTGTCAATTATCCGCGCAATTCCGCCTTGAGCCGCGCCTGCAGCGCGCGCACGAGCGTCGCGACCGCGGTCTGTATCTCCTCGTCGGCGAGGGTGTGATCCTCCGCGCGCAGCGTGAAGGACCACGCCATGCTCTTCTTCCCCGCGGGGATGCCCTGCCCGCGATAGACGTCGAAGAGCGATATGTCGTCGAGGACGACCTTGAGCCGCGCCTTTTCGATGACGTCCCGCGCCTCTTTCGCCGTGACCGATTCGTCCACGACGATGGCGATGTCGCGCGCGACCTTGGGGAACTTGGGCAGCGCCTTGTAGGCGGGCGTCGCGCCCTTATGGGAAAGGAGCTTCCCGACGTTCAGCTCCGCGTAATACGCGGGGCAGTCGATCTCCCAGGCCTTGCGCACGGCCGGATGCAGCGCGCCCAGTTCGCCCACGGCCTCGCCGCCCGCGTGGATCACGCCCTTGCGCCCGGGCTGGAAGTATTCCCCGCCGCCCGGCGCGACCTCGATTTCCATGTAAAAGCGGGAGCAGACCTCCTCGATCAGGCCCTTGAGCGTGAAGAAGTCCTCCCCCTCGCCCGCAAGGAGGATGCCGAGCAGTTTCCTCTCCTCCGGAAGGTCCGGATTGTTGTCGAAATGGCAGTTGCCGATTTCGAAGAAGGCCGCGTGCCCGGTCTTGCGCGAGAGGTTGCGCGCGAGCGCGTCGAGCATGCCGGGCAAAAGCGTCGTCCGCATGAGGCTCTGATCCTCGCCGAAGGGGTTCAACAGCTTCACCGCGAGCCGCTTTTCGTCGCCCTCGGGGATGCGCAGCGCCTCGAGCGCCGCGGGGCCCGTGAAGTTGTAGTTGTACATCTCGTAAAGCCCCTGCGCCGCGAGCGCGTCCTTTAGTTTATCCTCGTCGCGGAACGCCTCGCCGACCCTGCCGCTGAAGGTGCTGCCCTCCATGAGCTTGGGCGCGATGTTGTAATAGCCGTAGATGCGCGCGACCTCCTCGGCGATGTCCCAATCCGCCTCGACGCCGCTCTCGATGTCCACGCGGTAGTGCGGCACGCGTATGACGAGCGTATCGCCCTCCGCTTTGGCCTCGATGTTGATGGAGCCGAGCATGTCGGCCATATCCTTGGCGGGGATCTTTGTGTTCAGTATGCGGTTGATGTGCGCGGCGTCCGCCTCGACGACGCGCTCGGACGTATCCGCGGCGCAGACGTCTATGGTGTCGCCCACGACCTTGCCCGCGCCGAGCTGGTCGACCAGCTCCACCGCGCGCTCGAGCGCGAGCATGGCGTTGACCGGCTCCACGCCCTTCATGAAGCGCGCCGCGGCGTCCGTCGTGTGGCGGAGGCTGCGCGTGGTCGCCCGGATGTTGCTGCCCTTGAACACGGCGGACTCGAAAAGCGTCGCCTTCGTGTTTTCCGTGATCTCCGAGTTGAGACCGCCCATGACGCCCGCGATGCCCACGCCTTTTTCGGGGTCGGCGATGAGAAGCGTTTCGGGGGAAACCGGGCGCTCTTTGCCGTCGAGCGTGGTGACGACCTCGTTTTCATGCGCGTTTCGCACGACGATGTGGCCATCCTTCACGCAGGCGAGGTCGAACGCGTGCATCGGATGGCCGTATTCGACGAGCACGTAGTTGGTGATGTCCACGATGTTGTTGATGGGGCGCATGCCCACCGCGCGCAGGCGCTTTTGCATCCACGCGGGCGAAGGGGCAATGTTGAGGTCGGTCACGACGCGCGCGCAGTAGCGCGGGCACAGCTCGCTGTTCAATACGCTCACGCGCGCGTAGTCCGCGGCGCTGCCCGCGCCCTTGACGCGTTTGATCGCCGGCTCCCTGAATGTCTGCCCGAGCGCCGCCGCGGCCTCGCGGCACATGCCCACGACGCTCTGGCAGTCCGCGCGGTTGGGCGTAAGCTCTATGTTGAACACGACGTCGTCCATGCCCAGGGCCTGCCTGATATCCTGCCCGGGCGTCCGCTCCCCCTCGAGTATCAATATGCCGTGTATGCCCGCGCCCGGGTAATCCGCCTCGGTCAAGCCGAGTTCCTGCCCGGAGCAGAGCATGCCCAGGCTCTGTACGCCGCGCATGACGGTGGGCTTGATGCTCATCCCTCCGGCGAGCTTCGCCCCGTCGAGCGCGGCGGGCACGAGCGCGCCCTCGAACACGTTCGGCGCACCGGTCACGATCTGGACCGGCTCACCTTTGCCGACGTCGACGGCGCACACGAGCAGGTGATCGCTGTTCTCGTGGCGGCGCAGCGAGGCTATTCTGCCTACGACGACGCCCGAAATCTCCTGCATCTGCGTTTCGACCGAGGCGACCTCGAAGCCGCGCCACATGAGCTTTTCGACGAGCTGTTCAGGCGTGACGTTCCATTCCACATAATCTTTGAGCCAGCTAAGCGGCAGTTTCATGTTTCATCCCTCCTTTAGAACTGGCCGAGGAACCGCGCGTCGTTCTCATATTGAAGGCGGTTGTGAGTGATGCCGTACCTGAGGCTCGCCACGCGGTCCACGCCCAGGCCGAAGGCGAAGGCGCTCCACTCGCGCGGGTCGAGGCCGCAGTTCTCGAGCTCGTGCGGGTTCGTGATGCCGCAGCCCATGATCTCGAGCCAGCCCGTGCCTTTGCACACGCGGCAGCCGCACCCCCCGCACATGGTGCAGGAGATGTCCACCTCGGCGCTCGGCTCCGTGAACGGGAAGTAGCTCGGGCGAAAGCGCGTTTTGACCTCCTCGCCGAACACCGCGTGCACGAACGCGTCTATGGTGCCCTTGAGATCCGCGAGGCTGATGTTCCGGTCGATCACAAGCCCTTCCATCTGCATGAACACGGGGCTGTGAGAGGCGTCCGCCTCGTCCACGCGGAACACGCGGCCAGGGATCACCAGGCGAAACGGCGGCTCGAGCGCGAGCAGCGCACGCGCTTCGCAGGGGCTCGTGTGCGTCCTGAGCACCACGCGCTCGCTGACGTAAAAGGTATCCTGCATATCGCGCGCCGGGTGGTCTTTCGGCAGGTTCAGCTTGGTGAAGTTATACTCGTCGTATTCGACTTCCGGCCCGTCGAAGGTCGTGAAGCCCATGCCCACGAGCGCGTCGCGTATCGTGCGGTAGGTCTGCGTCATCGGGTGCAGGCGGCCCATGGGCCTTTTGCGTACGCCGGGCTCCGTTACGTCGAGCGCCTCGAGGGCGAAGCGCTTTTCCTGCATGGCGGCGGCGATCTTTTCGCGCCGCAGGGATATGGCGTCCTCGAGCTCCTTTTTAACGAGGTTGGCCGTCTGGCCGAACTTCGCGCGCTCGTCCTTTTCGAGCTTGCCCATGCCGCGCAAAATCTCCGTCAGCGCCCCGCTTCTGCCCAGAACGGATACGCCGAGGGCTTCGAGCTCCTTTTCGTCGCCGGCTTCGTTCAGCCGCCGCAGCGTTTCCTCCCGGATTTCGTTGAGTTTGTCGTACATATTCCATCCCTCCGGAACAAATAAATGGCGCGCCTCGTCGAAGGGACGAAGGCGCGCTCGTGGTACCACCCTGATTCACCCCGCAGTCACGGGGTCTTTTTCGCTGTATCGGGCTTACCCGGCGCCGACTACGCATCCCCGAAGGGACTTCCCCGGCGCGGCTCGGGAGAGAACTTAACGCGATCTTCTCCTGCGGGCCGCTCGCAGCTCTGCGGCCTTCTCTGGGACAGGCGGGGATCGCTTTGCTCCGTCATCGCCGTTTTGTGGGATTATAGCATACTTTTTCGCGCGATACAATACCGCTTTTACAGTTCGCGCTCCATGTTTGCCTCGCCGTCCGAAACCCTGCCGGTGAAGCGGAACCCCGCGTTCTCGTAAACGCGGATCGCGCGCGCGTTCTCGGGCGCAACCGAGAGCCCCGCCTTCTTCGCGCCGAGCAGCCGAAGCTGCGCGAGCGCGCGTTCCATGGCCGCCTTGCCGAAGCCCTTGCCCTGGAAGCGCGCGTCCACCATGAAGCGCCAGATCTCATACTTATCGTTCCTGCGATCGGCGTAGAGCATCACAAAGCCCACGGGAGTCCCGTCCTGCGTAAGGACATAGGGGCGCGCGACGGAGCGCATCGCGTACGCCTGCGCGATGGAAACCGCGTTCGGGGCGACGTAGCGCTCCTGCCCGGGCGCGGGCTTCAGTTGCAGCGCTTCGAGGACGTTCTGCTCGCCTACGGGGACGAGTTTGGGCGATTCGCATGTGAGATAGATCGTGTCGAGCTCGCGCCTGAGCCTCTGGGACAGCGTGCGCGCGCCCGTCCCGTCGGGCGAGGCGGGAGACGTGAGGTCGTTCGAGGGTGCGTTGGCGAGCAGGGCGAACGCGACGCC
>MWBW01000018.1 GCA_002069725.1 Firmicutes bacterium ADurb.Bin248
GGGGCGCGACTCCCTCCGCCTGCCCGAGATGTACAGCCCGGTGACGTTTCAATCCACGCGCCCGTGCGGGGCGCGACGCGTCGGGGAGCTCCGGGGATACACCGAGGTCACGTTTCAATCCACGCGCCCGTGCGGGGCGCGACCAACATTCCGCGCAGTAACGGCACGCTCTGCACGTTTCAATCCACGCGCCCGTGCGGGGCGCGACGCCGGTTTCCGGGCAGTACACGACGTTCTCCGCGTTTTCGCTTGAAACCCTGTCGCTCGTGAAGAACGGCGCTCCCGGCGTGGCCGTCGCGTACGCGCTCTCAAGCGTCGCGCTCGGCGTTGCGGCTGCGTTTGCCGCGCAGCTTCTCTTTGCCGAGTAAGGCGGAAGTGACGCTCCGGCCTCGGAGACGTCCCGCCTCCGTTAATCAGAAATCGGATAATAGCGCGCGGTTATGGAACGTCCAGTTTGTCATGTCCACGCAGCTTGCACAAAGCTCCGGCTGACCGGTCTTTGAGAAAAAAGCCGTAAATATTACCTCGTTAAGCACATACAACGCGGGCACGGCTCTTTTTTCGTCGTCGTTAAGCGGGGAAACCTCGTCGTATCCCCGCCATATGCCGGAAAATATCTTTTTCCACAAACACAGCCGCTCTTCATCCCGGTAGTTTTCGACCAGAAGCGAACTCCCGAGATAGCAGATATCAAATACGCGGATGTTCCGCTGGCTGATATCAAAGTCGAGATACCCGGCGAAGCGTCCGTTTTCAAACAATAAATTGCCCGTGTGCATGTCCCTGTGGATCAACTGGCGCGGCAGCGAGCGGTATAGGGGTTCGAAGGCGCGGCAAAGCTCGAGCACGCCGTCATGGAAGGCGATGTGTTTCGCCTCGAGCTCGGGCATAATCCACGAGGCCAGTTCCCGAATCAGATCGGCGTCATAGCATTCGAATTCCGGCTTGAATCGGCTTAGCGCGAGATGCAGCCCGGCGACAACGCCGCCGAGCGTTTTTCCGTTTTGGAAACAGTCCCCGACAAAAGGGTCGATATGAGCGCCGGGAATCCTCGTCATGAGGCAATAATAAAAATCCTGATGCTTAATATAAAAGCCGCCGTCCGCCGCCCGGATATACTTCGCCACCGGTATGCCTTTGGATATCAGATATTCGCTGATCTCAACGCTTTTGTCGAGCTGCGCGGCATTGGAATTTCTCTTTAAAATATACTTGCCGCCGACGCTCCACACGCTTTTGTATATTTGTTCGACGCTTACATGGCCGGCAACCCCGAATCGGGCTAAAACGTTATTCATATGCGGCCCCTTCGTTTGATCGTTTCGCCGCGCATAACGCAGGAAAGCGGCCGCGCCGCTTTCCGAATCCTTATGATCAAAACATCTTTTTTTTCGAGAGATAGACGGCCACGATCAGCGTGATCACCACGGAAACGCCGATGATGGCGGCAAAGCCGTACGGCTGCGCCGCCAGAGGCATGCCGCTGATGTTCACGTTCATGCCGTAGGCCGCGAATATGATAGCGGGGATGGAGAGCACGATGGTCACGATCGCGAGGAACTTCATCACGATGTTGAGGTTGTTCGAGATGACCGAGGCGTACGAGTCCATCAGGTTGCTCAGTATGCCGCTGTAGATGTTGGCCATCTCGATGGCCTGGCGGTTTTCGACGATGACGTCCTCGAGGAGATCCGTGTCCTCGGGATATTTCTTGATGCGCTCGGACTTGAGCAGCTTCTCGAGCACGGTTTCGTTGGAGCGAAGAGACGTCGTGAAGTACACGAGGCTTTTCTCGAGCCCGAGCAGCGCGATCAGCTCGCGGTTTTTCGTGGAGTCGTGCAGCTTCTGCTCCACCATGTCGCTTTTTTTGTTGATGATGCGAAGGTATTGCAGGTACAGCGACGCGTTGCGGTAGAGGATCTGCAATATGAAGCGCGTGCGCATGTTCGTGCGCAGTTCGCTCGAGCGCTTCTGCTTCATTGTGTAGAGTATGGGCGTTTCATGCAGGCACACCGTGATGATGGCGTCCTTGGCGAGCACGATGCCCAGAGGCTCCGTAACATACGTTTCCTTATCCTTGCTGACCTCTACGGCGGGGATGTCCACGAGTATCAGCGTGTAATCGTCCTCCGTTTCGATGCGGGCGCGTTCCTCCTCGTCGAGCGCGGCGCGCAGATCGTCCGGGTCGATGCAGTATCTCGATGAAACGGAGGCGAGCTCCTCCTCATTGGGGTTGACGAGGGAGATCCAGCAGTCCTTCTCGGGCGCGGTGAGCTCCTTCATTTCGTCCACTTCGGTTTTAAAGATGCGAATCATGGCGGCTACTCCTTTCACAATGCGCACATTGCGAAAGGCACAGCTTTCCCAACGTGCGTCTAGTCCTTATTATGTGTTGCGCAAGATCGTTCTGGGATGCTGTCCACCAACAACCACACTCCTTTCTCAGCTTTACTTATTATAGGCAAGAAATCGCCGCTTGAAAAGGGGCAAGTTTCGACAAGGGCCTTCTTTCATAAAATATTCCGCGGGCGCGTTTCGCGCAAGCGCGGCGGCGCGCCGGTTGAAAAAGCAGAGGCGGCTTCCGCGCAGGGAAGGCCGCCCTTTCATTCGCAACTCGATTTTGTTTGGTTTGCCGGCGTTCGCCAGCGTTGTCAATCGTCGCAGTCGCAGAGGGCCGAAACCACTTCGCCGATGGCCTTTTCCTTGACCGCGCTCGCGGCGAGGAAGTTGTTGGTCAGGCGCAGCAGGTACTCCAGCTCGCGCATGCAGCGGGCGTGCCGGATCTCGCAGCCGAGCCGGTCCGCGATGACGCAGAACAGTTTCGCCTCGCACTCGGCGACTTTCCTCTGGCTGCAAGCGATGTCGTCAAGGCAGCTCGGGCGCGGCGGTTCGCAACCGCAGCCAAAACCGAAGCCGCACTCGTTGATGCCATTCATTTCTCTTTCCATATCCTGTCATAATCCTCCCATGAGATTGATGTATTATATAATATTACCGTTGTCATCACGCTGTGCATGGGTATCGAAAAAACCTGAAAAATCGGGAAACGGCGTCGCGTGCGCCGATTCCTTCCGCACGCGGTTCTGCATATTATATAAGCAGGAAAGGAGGTGTGTCTATGAGTAACCAGGCATCCAATGACTACTATGCACAGCCTCAGTCGTGCGCGATCAGGTCTTCATCCGGCTCGGATACCAAAGGTTTCCTGTGCAACTGCTCGCTGCGGGTGCTCGCGTTCTTCGCGGTCATGCTGGCCGCGACGCTCGGCCTGATCTTCGGGATTCTGTTCGCTTTGGCGCTTGTGGCGGCTGTCCCCTCGCTGATCATACTGGCGGTCATACTGTTCGTCGGCATCGTAGGATTGGTGATCTTCAGGCTCTGCATGTGCTGCTATCGCAAGAGATGCGGCTAACCCGATAATCCCCCTGCGCGATTCGCGCGCAGATTGATGAACAGGGGCCGACCCGGCTTATGCCGGGCGGCCCCGTTTGTCAAGTTAATCCGCGCTTCAGCGCGCGAGGTCGAGGAACGCGCCGTAGCCTTCCTTCTCCATCTCCTCTTTGGGGATGAAGCGAAGCGACGCGCTGTTGATGCAGTAGCGAAGCCCGCCTTGCCCGCGCGGGCCGTCGTCGAACACGTGGCCGAGGTGCGCGTCCCCGACGCGGGAGCGCACTTCCGTGCGGATCATGCCGTGCGCAAGGTCGCGCCTTTCCTTGACGACGTTGGGATCGATGGGGCGGGAGAAGCTCGGCCAGCCGCAGCCGGACTCGAACTTATCCGCCGAGGCGAAGAGCGGTTCTCCCGTGGTCACGTCCACATAGATGCCCGGCTTATATTGATCGAAGAACTCGTTGCGAAACGCAGGCTCCGTCGCCGCGCGCTGCGTGACCTCGTACTGCGTGCTCGTGAGGCGGGCGCGGAGCAGCGCGTCGTCCGGCTTCGCGTAGGCGGCGGGATTCACCGCGGCTTTGGCCGCTTTCTCGAACATCGCATGCGGGATGTGGCAGTATCCGCCCGGGTTCTTGTCGAGGTATTTCTGGTGGTATTCCTCGGCGGGATAGAAGTTCTCGAGCCTTTTGACCTCTACGGCGAGCGGCCTGTCATACCGCTTTTGCAGCTTCGCGAGCTCGCGCTCTATAGCGGGCAGATCCGTCTCGTCCGTATAATAGACGCCCGTCCTGTACTGCGTGCCGACGTCGTGGCCCTGCCGGTTCAAGGATGTCGGGTCGATGGCGTCGAAGTACAGGTTCAGCAAAAATTCGAGCGGAACTTCCTTTGGGTCGTATTCGACGCGCACGGTCTCCGCGTGCCCCGTGTTCTCGCGGCACACCTGCTCGTAGCTCGGATGCTCGGTTTTTCCGTTCGCGTAGCCGACCTCGCTCGCACGCACGCCGCGTATCGCGGCGATGTATTTTTCCATGCCCCAGAAGCACCCGCCCGCAAGATAGATTTCCGCCATAAGTATAGCACCTCGCATGTTTTACTTTGATAATAGGATTATCCATTGTTTTCCCTATCAATTCAAGAGCGGATCGATCCGCGGCATTCCCGCCCCGCGCTTCTCCCGTTGCGCAATCCGCGCGCGCATACTATAATAGGCGCAAACAATTGCGCAACGCCGCGCCGCTTTGCCGTGTTCCGCACGCGGCGCCCGCATAAAAACGCGCAAGCGAATCGGAGAAATTTATGAAGCTGAACCAAGCGAACCTCGCCTCCCCGTTCTGGCGGGAGAAGGGCTACGGGCTGCCCGCGTTCGACCGGGCGAAGGTCGTCGAAGCCACCGCGAAGAACCCCGAATGGCTGCATCTCGGCGCGGGAAACATCTTCCGCGCGTTCATCGCCAAAGTCATGCAGGATACGCTGGATGCGGGACTCGCCAAAACCGGCATCATCGTCGCCGAGGGTTTCGATTATGAAATTGTCGAGCGGGCTTACCGCGCCTATGACAACCTCGCCGTATCCGTGTCGCTCAAATCGAGCGGGCAGATCGAAAAAACAATCGTGGGCAGCGTGACCGAATCCCTCGTGATGGACCCCGCGCAACCCGACTGGGCGCGCCTGGCCGAGGTGTTCGCCGCGCCCTCGCTCAGGCTCGCGAGCTTCACCATCACCGAGAAGGGCTACAACCTCAGGGATGTGAACGGCAATTATTATCCCGCCGTGCGCGCGGACTTCGCCGCGGGGCCGGAGAAACCTGCGACCTATATCGGCAAGCTCGCGGCGCTGCTCTACGGGCGCTACCGCGCGGGGGCGTACCCGCTCGCGCTCGTGAGCATGGACAACTGCTCCCACAACGGGGACAGGCTGTTCGCCGCCGTTTCGGACTATGCGAAGAACTGGACCGAAGCCGGGCTTGCGGACGCCGGCTTCCTGCCCTACGTCGCGGGCGGGGAGAAAGTTTCCTTCCCCTGGAGCGCCATAGACAAGATCACCCCGCGCCCGGACGAAACCGTCATGCGCGCGCTCGAGGCGGACGGGCTCGAGGACGTCGCGCCCGTGGTCACTTCGAAAAAGAGCTTCGTCGCGCCCTTCGTCAACGCGGAGGAGACGCAATATCTCGTCGTGGAGGACCGGTTTCCCAACGGCCGTCCGGCTTTCGCGGGCGAGGGCGTGTATTTCGCGGACAGGGAAACGGTGGACAGATTCGAGAAAATGAAGGTCTGCACCTGCCTGAACCCGCTGCATACATGCCTTGCGGTATTCGGCTGCCTGCTCGGGTATACGCTCATCAGCGCGGAAATGAACGACCCGCAGCTTAAGACGCTCGTGTCGCGCATCGCCTACGACGAATCCATGCCGGTCGTGGTCGATCCGAAGATCGTGCGCCCGCGGGATTTTGCAGACACGGTGCTCAACGTGCGCTTCCCGAACCCGTACAATCCGGATTCGCCGCAGCGCATCGCGACGGACACCTCGCAAAAGCTCTCCATCCGCTTCGGCGAAACCATCAAGGCGTACCTCGCGAGCGACGCGCTGGATGTAAGGAGCCTCAAATACATCCCTCTCGTGCTCGCGGGCTGGTGCCGCTACCTCATGGCCGCGGACGACGCGGGCAATCCCTTCGAGCCGAGTCCCGACCCCATGCTCGACGAGGTTTCGGCGTATGTCAGGGGCATCCGGCTCGGCGAGCAGCGCGATTTTCACGAGGAGCTCGCGCCCATACTTTCGAACGCAAAAATATTCGGCGTCGATCTCTACGAGGCGGGCCTCGGCGCGCGCGTGGAGGAATACTTCCGCCTGCTCGTGCGCGGGCCGGGCGCGGTGCGGCAAACGCTCGCGGAAACGGTTAAATAATAGATAATTGACAATCGGATAACATACAAACGCCCCTTTTGATTGAAACGGAGGGGGCGTTTGCTGTATTTCGACTCCGGCGTTTACTCCGAGAGCATCCACGCGACCTCGTCCGCCGGGATTACCTTGGCAAAGCGCGACCCCCAAATGAAGCTCTCGTAAAAAAGCTGGAGCTTATCGGCCGCAAAAAGCGCGTTGTCATATGTCGAGCTGCCGCCCGCCGGGATGACGACGCCGTAGCCGTACTCGAAGGCGACCTTGCAGGTCGCGTCGATGCAGTATTCCGTCTGCATGCCCATGAGCACAATGGTTTTGATCCCTTTCCCTTCGAGATATTCGCGAAGGCCGGTTTCCCTGAAGGCGCTGTTGAAGCGCTTGTCGAAGATTTTTTCGCCGGGCTGCGGGGCGACGGCTTCGTGGATTTCCCAGCCCTGCGCGCCGCGCTCGAGCATGCCCCCGCTGCGGCCGCAGTGACGCACATAGATCAATTCGACGCCGTTCCCGCGCGCCGCCGCCGCCACGCTCCGGATGGTTTCGATCAACTCCCCCTCGCGGTTGGGATGCTCCTTTACGAGCGCGCTCTGCATATCCACGATCAGTACCGCCGCGTTTTTCATCGGGTTTTTCCCTCGCTTTCGCCGTCAAAAACATAGTAGAAATACAGCGCGGTCTCGTCCCTTGCCGCCTCGAACGCATTGTAGACGAGACAGTCCGCGCCGCCGAGACGGAAGCCGTACCTGAGGTAGAAGCGGCAGGCGACGAGGTTGCTGTCCTGCGTTTCCAGCGACACGCCGCGAAGCCCGCGCTCCCGCGCCCAGTTGAGCGCCGCGTCCATGAGAAGCCCTCCGGCGCCGCGGCCGCGGTGCGCCGCGTCCGCCTCGATGTCCTCGACGTGGGCGAATTCGTTCCAGCGCTTATGCACGCGGATGCTGCCCACGCAGACGTCCTTAAACATGGCGAGGAACGCGGCCTTCCCGGGGTTTCCGATATACTCCCGGGGGTCGTAAACATCCCCGGCGTAGGTCTTTGCCTGCGGCGCGTCGAGCAGTTCCTCGGAATGCCGCCATTCCCGCCCGTCGAAGCGCGGCGCGAGCCGCCCGATCAGCGCGAAGGGCTGCTGCGGGCGGGGAAGGAGGGGGAGCATGGTTTGCTCGAAACGGACGACGCGGTACTCCATAAAAAGCTCCTTTCGCACCGCCGGATATAGAAAGAACCAGCCCGTCCCGCCCGCCGCGCGGCAGGCGATGGCTGATTCATTATAGCACAAAGAAAAGCCGGGCGCGACGCGCGGGCTTAGCTGTTGGCGAGTATGACCTCCTCGATGACGTCGGCGACGTGCTCGCACGCGTCGAAGCAGCTCTCGAAGCAGTCGTAAACGTTCTTCCAGACGATCACGCTCAGCGCGTCCTCGGGGGAACAGAAGAGCTTGTCCACGGCCTCGAAATGGAGCGTGTCGCCTTCCGTCTCAAGGGTGTTGACGAGTATGATCTTTTCCTTGAGGGTCTTGGATTTTTTGAAGTTGCAGAACTCGTGCACCACCTCGTTGAGCACGCCGGTGCAGCGCGTGAGCAGCTCCGTGAAGCGCGCCGTGTCCGGGCGGAGCTGTTTGACGCGGAACATGCTCAAAAGGCGCAGCACCTCGTCGATGCCGTCCACGACGTTGTCGAGCTCGTTGTGCAGCGTGGAGATGTCCGAGCGCTCGATGGGGGGCAGGAACTCGCGCGCGAGGTGCTCGAGCGCCGTGTGCTTGAGAGAATCCGCCTCGTGCTCGATCGCGTGGATCTCGCTCATGCGCTTGTTGACCGTTTCGGGGTTGAACTCCCGCACCGTTTCATCGAGCAGCGCCGCGGCGCGGCAGGCGCAGTCGGCGCAGGCGGCGAAGCCCGAAAAGTAGTTGTAATGCGTGCTTTTTGCCATAAAACCGATCTCCTTGATCAAAATATCAGCATGAAGACCTTCGCCATCACAAAGCCCAGCAGGCCGCAGCCGGGGAAGGTCAATAGCCATGTGAGCACCATATCGTTGACGACAGACCAGTTCACGGCCTTGAGGCGCTTGGCCGCGCCCACGCCCATGATGGCCGTCGTCTTCGTGTGGGTCGTGCTCACGGGGATGCCCGTGAGCGAGGATAGCAGCAGGCAGCCCGCTGCCGCCATATCCGCGGAGAAACCCTGGTACGCGCTCAGCTTTACCATATCCATGCCCACGGATTTTATGATGCGGTAGCCGCCGATCGACGTGCCCAGGCCCATGACCAGAGAGCAGAGTATCATCAGCCACAGCGGGATCGAAAACACGCTGATGTCGCTCTGTCCCCGCACGAGGAAAATGCCCAGCAGGAACACGCTCATGAACTTCTGCCCGTCCTGCGCGCCGTGCATGAAGGCCATCGACGCCGCGCCGAAGATCTGCGCGCCCTTGAACACGCCCGCGGTCTTGCGGCGGTCGGCGTCGCGGAATACCAGCTCCGTCAGCTTCGTCATCAAAAAGCCCAGCGCGAAGCCGAGCACCGTGGAGAGCGCGAGGCCGTAGAGCACCTTGACCCACTCGGACCAGTTGATGCCCGCGAAACTGCCGTGCAGCGCGATGGCCGCGCCCGAAAGGCCCGCGATGAGCGCGTGGCTCTCGCTCGTGGGGATGCCGAACTTCCACGCGGCGACCGCCCACAGAACGATCGCCACCAGCGCCGCGCACAGCGCGATGACCGCGTCGTTCGTGTTGCCGGCGAAATCCACCATGTTGAATATGGTTTTGACCACCTTGGCGTTGACCATGGTCATGATCAGCACGCCGAGGAAATTGAAAACCGCCGCCATCAGAATCGCGGGCTTGGCGCCCATCGAGCGCGTGGATACGCAGGTGGCGATGGCGTTTGGCGCGTCCGTCCAGCCGTTGACGAGTATCACCGCGAGCGTCAGCGCGACCGTGACCAGCATCAGCGGATTCGCGAGGATCAGCCTCAGGAATTCCGGGAAGCCGATTTGCATGCTTGGGCGTCCTCCGTACTTCGTGTTCGATTTGGCGGCCGCTTCGCTCATATGCGCCGGGCGCTTGTCCGTCCGGGCGGGGAAGCGCGGCGCGGGGCCGAGCGAAGGCCGTCTCTGCAATTATACAACGCGACGCGCCCACAATAAACCCGATTTTCGCGGTTTCTTTGCGGCAAGAAGGAGGCAACATCCAAAAAATGCCCGCAAACAGGCAAAAACAATGTTTTTGCAGCGCAAAATTTCCGCAAAGATCGTGTGAAATCAGCGCAAATTTTCGTAAAAAGCAGCGAAACGGCAAGGATCGGCGCATGTTCCGGCGCCTTTTCCGCGGCGGAGGGGCGTTCTCCCGTTCCTGATTGTCAGCCGCGCAAGCGTTGTTCAGCCCGGTTTTGGCGGGCAGGGCGAATTGCCACGCGGCGGCGGGAGAAGATGGCCCGGCGCGCGTGTACGTCAAACGGGTGAGGGCCGCAGGCGTCCGCGCCCTCCCTTTTAAGCCGCGCGCGAGCCTTGACAAGCATGCCGGGGTATATTACAATCGAAGCGTTTCATTGTTTTGTGTCGTTTCCCCGAATCGCCCGCCCCCGGACAGGCCGATGGAGGGCGCGCGGAATCGGATCATCCGCGCTTACATCGGTTTCACGGCGGCGGGATCTCCCCTGACCGCGCCCGACAGCTCGTCAAAAAGTCCGTTTCGAACCGCCGGGCAAGCCGGACTGACCCTTGATCAGCTCGGTTTGTTTTTTTGATTTTCTGCGCCCCGTTCCGGCGCTATCGCGCGCGGGCGCCAAATCAATAACATCATGGAGGACGAATGAAGAACAAAATCGTTTCCCTCGAAGAAGCCATGGAGTTCATCCACGACGGCCAGACCATCATGGTCGGCGGCTTCATGACGTGCGGCACGCCCGAAATCCTTATGGACGGGATTGTGAAAAAAGGCGCGCGCGGTCTCACGGGCATCTGCAACGACGGCGGCGTCCCGGGCAAGGGCATCGGCAAGCTGATTCAGGCGAAGCTGTTGAAGAAGCTCATCGCCTCCCACATCGGGCTCAACCCGCAGGCGGGCGAGCAGATGAACGCGGGCGAGCTCGAAATCGTGCTCGTGCCGCAGGGCTCTCTCGCCGAAAAGATCCGCGCGGGCGGCGCGGGGCTCGGCGGCGTGCTCACGCCGACCGGCCTGGGAACCGAGGTCGAGGAGGGCAAGCAGAAGATCGTCCTCGAGGGCGTGGAATACCTCGTCGAGCTGCCGCTCAAAGCGGACGTCGCGCTCATTCGCGGCAGCATCGTGGACAAGGCGGGCAACGTCTTCTACAACGGCACGACGCGCAATTTCAATCCCATGATGGCGACGGCGGCGGCCACGGTCATCTGCGCGGCGGAAAAGATCGTCGAGGTCGGCGAGCTCGGCCCCAACTATGTGATGACGCCCGGCATATTCGTGGACTATATCGTCGGAGGTGAACTGTAATGGCCAGCGCGAAGGAAATCATCGCGCGCCGCGCGGCGCGCGAACTGACCGACGGGAACGTCGTGAACCTCGGCATCGGCCTGCCGACGCTGGTTTCGAGCTATGTGCCCGAGAGCGTGGAGATCATACTCCAGTCCGAAAACGGCATACTCGGCATGGGCGAGCTGAGCGCGCCCTGCACCGAGGACAGGGACGTCATCAACGCGGGCTACCAGAACGTCAACATCAAGCCCGGCGCGGCGTTCTTCGACAGCGCCACGAGCTTTGGCATCATCCGCGGCGGCCATGTGGACGTGACCATACTCGGCGCGCTCCAGGTCGATGAAACCGGCACGCTCGCGAGTCACATCGTGCCCGGCAGGATGGTTTCCGGCATGGGCGGAGCGATGGACCTCGTCGTCGGCTCGAAGAAGGTCATCGTCACCACGACCCACACCAACAAGGAAGTGCCCAAGCTCCTGAGCAGGGTGACGCTCCCGGTCACCGCCAAGAACCGCGTCAACCTCATCATCACCGAGCTCGCGGTCATCGAGGTCACGCCCGAGGGCTTCCTTCTCAGGGAAATCCATCCGGACACGACCGTCGAGGAGGTCAGGCGGCTCACCGGCGCGAACCTGAACGTGAGCGAAGACCTGAAAACCATGGAAGTATAATTTAGCTAATAGCTGATAGTGAATGGTGAATAACCATCGGGGTCGAACGGGCTTCCGCTTTACGGCGGGAGCCTGCTTCACGTTAAGCGTTCTTTGATGTATCGCCGGATATCCCTTTCGTTCCTGACGAGGCAAACCTTATCCTCATATTTTTTCAGGCGCGCCTTGACGCCGTCCGCGTCCCGCTCATACTGCCTCGTCCAGCGGAACATCAGATTGAGCATCTCCCAGTCGGGCGTATAGCCGCATTGCTCCTGCCCGCGCCGCTGCCTGACCCACCGCCTTACGATGCGCCACAGCCGCACGGCTACGGGCGGCTCGAGCAGGAGTATCGAATCGGCCTGCCGCATGACGCGCTCGAAATATGCGCGGCCCGCGTCCTCGGCGACCCAGCGGCCGCAGGAGAGCGCGGCCTCGAGCAGCGTGTCGCGCGCTTCGATTGCCCGCTTGCGGTTGCCGTTGGGCTTGTTCGGGTCGGACTCATATACGACGTTGTCCAACTCGCGGCAGGTGAAGCCGTACTCCCCTGCGAGCCTTCGCGCGAGCGTGCTCTTTCCCGCGCCGACGGGGCCTGTGATGTAGATTTTGTCGATCATGCCGCCTCCGGCCTCATCGCTCCGCGACGTCGTATTTCCCCGGAAACTCCGCGCGCCCGAGCGCGGTGCATCGTTTTACGAACGCGCCTTTCGCTTCGGTGTAGCCGTCCCGGTCGAAGGGGAAGCGCTCTTTGAGCGCGCGCTTGAGCCTTGCGTACTCCGCCGCGGCTTCCGGGTGCGCGATCAGATAATCCCGGAAATACGGCTCGTCCCAGTCCCCCAAGTACCGCGCATGGATGTGGAACGCCTGCCCGCGAAAGCCCTCGGGCGTGTATCCCTTGAGATACATGATCAGGTCGGATGAAGGATGGTTTACGACATATCCCGCGTCGAGCATGCGCCTCGTATACGGCGCGAGGTCAACGCCTTTTGGGACCTCGAGCAGTATGTCCACCGTGGGCTTGGCGGCGAGCCCCGGCACGGCGGTGCTGCCGATGTGGCCGATGCGCGCGAGCTTCTCACCAAAAACGGAGCGCAGATACGCTTCTTGCTCAAGGTAAGCTTCCTTCCACTCAGGGTCGTGCTCCGCGAGCAGCACAGGAAACAGCCTCGCCAAATCCTCAGCCGTCACATGGGAAAAATCCTGCCTCATAAACGCCTCGAAACGGAATTGTTCAATATGGATTATTATAGCATACGATTAAAAGCATATAAAAGAGCGGCCCGCTTCAAGCGCAGACCGCCCCGATCCTGATGGTTATTCACTATTCATTGTGAGCTATTAGTTAAATCATTAACAATCACGGATTGTCAATGATTTTAATCCCGTTGCTCGTCCCGATGCGCGTCGCGCCCGCCTCGATCATCGCGAGCGCATCCTCTTTCGTGCGCACGCCGCCGGAGGCCTTCACGCCCATGCCCCCGCCTACGGTTTCGCGCATGAGCCTGACGTCTGCGGCGGTCGCGCCGCCGGTGGAGAAGCCCGTCGAGGTCTTTACGAAGTCCGCGCCCGCGTTTTTCGCGGCGAGGCAGGCTTTGACCTTTTCCCCGTCCGTGAGCAGGCAGGTTTCGATGATGACCTTGAGCGTCGCTTCAGGCTGGACGGCCTGCGCGACGGCGCGGATGTCGCCTTCGACGCGCTGCCAGTCGCCCGCCTTGGCGAAGCCCAGGTTGATGACCATGTCCACCTCCTGCGCGCCCGCCTCGACGGCGCACCGCGCTTCAAAGACCTTGGCGGAGGTCAGCGTCGCCCCGAGCGGGAAGCCCGCGACGCAGCATACCGCGACGTCCGTGCCTTCGAGCAGTTCGCGCGCGAGCGGCACGTAGCAGGGATTCACGCAGACGGAAGCGAAATGATGCCGCTTCGCCTCCTCGCAGAGCTTCTCGACCTGCCCGGGCGTCGCGTCGGCTTTGAGCAGCGTGTGGTCGATCATACGGTTGAGTTCCATCCCAGTCCCTCCTGTTTATTTGGAATAAGGTGTATCTTCAAGCGGGAGCGTCGTGCGCTCGCGCCCGTCGAACCGGTAATACGCCTCCGCGATGGCGGGGGCCGTGGGGATGGAGGTGATTTCGCCGATGCCTATGGCGCCCATCGCCTTGTCGACGCCCGCCTTTTCGACGATGACGCTCGTCACGCCGGGCACGTTGTCCGCGCGGAACAGGCCGAGCGTGCCGAACTTCGCCGTGGGCCTGCAGTTCTCGTCTATGGGGAACTTCTCGGTGAGCGCGTAGCCGCAGCTCATCGTGACGCCGCCCTCGATCTGCCCCTCTATGGAGAGCGGGTTCACCGCGCGGCCGACCTCGTGCGCGGCGATCACGCGTTCGAGCCTGCCGTCCTCCGAGAGGATGGCGACGTGCGTGGCGTAGCCGTAGGCGACGTGGCTGATCGGGTTTGCCTTGCCGCAGCCGGGCGGGTCCGTCGCGGCGAGGTATTCGCCGTAGTATTCGCGCCCCTCGAGGTCGCGCAGCGTGTTTCGCTCGTAGTCCTCGCGAAGCTTCACGCACGCGCGAAGCGCGGCTTCGCCCGTGACGAGCGTCTGCCGCGAGCCTGAGGTCGTGCCCGAGTCCGGCGCGCGGAAAGTCGTCGCCGGAGCGTAGACGATGCTCTCGCGCGGTATGCCCGTCGCCTGGTGGACATACTGCACGAGCACCGTTCCAAGCCCCTGCCCGATGCAGCTCGCGCCCGCGTGGATAAAGACTTTGCCGTCCTTCACCTCGAGGCGCACGCGCCCCGTGTCGGGCAGGCCCACGCCCACGCCCGCGTTCTTCATCGCACACGCGATGCCTGCGTATTTGGCGTTTTCATATTCTTCCCTGAGCGCAAGCAGCGTTTCCACAAGCCCGGTCGAAGCGTCCGCGACCTGGCCGTTGGGCATTTCCTGCCCGGGGCGTATGGCGTTGCGGAAGCGGATCTCCCACGGGCTTATGCCCATCTCATGGGCGATGCGGTTGAGCATACTCTCCATCGCAAAGCAGCTCTGCGTCACGCCGAAACCGCGGAACGCACCGGCGGGCGGGTTGTTCGTGTACCACGCGTAGCCCTCGATGTCGAAGTTCTGGAAGTTGTAGGGGCCGCCCGCGTGCGTGCAGGCGCGTTCGAGCACGGGGCCGCCGAGGCTCGCATACGCGCCGGTATCCGCGTGGATGCGCGCGCGCACGCCCAGTATGGTTCCCTTCTCGTCGACGCCCACGGTGAAATCCATCTCCATCGGGTGCCGCTTGGGGTGGATCAGCATGCTCTCCTGCCGCGTGAGCTTCACCTTGACGGGCCGCTTGAGCAGATACGCGATCAGCGCGGCGTGGTGCTGTACGGAAACGTCCTCCTTGCCGCCGAAGCCGCCGCCGACGAGCTTGTTCTGGACCTTGACCTTCTCGAGCGGAAGGCCCAGCATGGGCGCGATCTCGTGCTGCGTGTCGTATACGCTCTGGTCGCTCGAATAGACCAGCACGCCGTCGCCGTCGGGCAGCGCCACGGCGCATTCCGGCTCGAGGAAGGCGTGTTCGGTGAACGGCGTCTTGTAGAAGCCGTGGAACACGCGCGCGCTTCGCGCGAAGGCCGCCTCCACATCCCCGCGCTTGACCTGCCTTTTGGCGAGCAGGTTGGATTTTTCGTGTTCGTGTACGAGCGGCGCGTTTTCCGCGCGCGCGTCCGCCGCCGAGCGGACGGGGGGCAGCGGCTCGTACTCGACCTCGACGAGCGCCTTGGCCTGCTCGAGTATTTCCGGCGTTTGGGCGACGACGAGCGCGATTGCATCCCCGAGGTAGTGCGTGAGGCGGCCGACGGGGATCATGGTGTCCCAGTCCTTCTTGAGGTGGCCGACCTTCACGTCCCGCGGGATGTCCGCCGCCGTGTAGACCGCGGCCACGCCGGGCAGCGCCTTCGCCTTTTCCGTATGGATGGCGAGCACGCGCGCGCGCGCGTATTTCGCGCGCACCGCGCTGCCGTAAAGCATGCCCTCGACGTACATGTCGTCGGTGAACTCGCCGTAGCCGAGCACTTTTTCGCGCACGTCCAGGCGCGGCACGCGGGAGCCGACGGTCCAGTTTTCATTTTCGGGCGGCAGCTTCCCCTCGCGCAGGTATTTTCCCGCCAGGCGGACGGCGTCCACGATTTTGACGTAGCCCGTGCAGCGGCAGACGTTGCCGCGAAGCGCCTTTCTGATCGCCTCCTCCGAGGGGTCGGGATCGATGTCGAGCAGGGCCTTGGCGCTCATGACCATGCCGGGCGTGCAGAAGCCGCACTGCACCGCGCCCGCCTCGCCGAACGCGCGCACGTAGACCTCCTTTTCAAAGTCGCTCAGCCCTTCGACGGTAAGTATGGTTTTTCCCTCGAGCCGGTCGGTCTGCTGCACGCAGGACTTGACCGCCTTGCCGTCTATGATGATGGTGCAGGTGCCGCACGCGCCCTCCGAGCAGCCGTCCTTGACCGAGGTCAGGCGCAGTTCGTCGCGCAAATAGCGCAGCAGCTTTTGGTTTTTATCGGCCGTTACGGTTTTGCCGTTTACCGTGAATGTCGCCATCGGTTCCTCCGTTTATGGTAATTGACAATTGAAAATTGACAATTGACAATCGGGGTACGACCGCCTGCGGGCGGGGGACGGGGCAATTGACAATTGAAAATTGACAATTGACAATCGGGGTACGACCGCCTGCGGGCGGGAGACGGGGTAATTGACAATTGAAAATTGACAATTGGCAATCGGGGCACGACCGCCTGCGGGCGGGGGACGGGATAATTGACAATTGAAAATTGACAATCGGGGTACGTCCGCCTGCGGGCAGGAGACGGGGTAATTGACAATTGAAAATTGACAATCGGGGTACGTCCGCCGCGGGCGGGAGACGGGGTAATTGACAATTGAAAATTGACAATTGGCAATCGGGGCACGTCCGCAGATGGGGTGTAGGGGCGGATATTATCCGCCCGCGCATAATCCCATCCGCTCGCTTAGATCAGATACCCGTAATCCCGCATCACTGTCAGTATAAAGCATTCTATATCCGGGTCAAGCCCATTCGGCGCGGACAGGTCGTATTGAGCGGCGTCCCCCGCCATGCGCACGAGCGCACGGTCGGACCCCAGGGGGTAAAAGCCGCTGTTCCTGCTCTCTTCGAATTCTTCGAGCGAGGGGAAGAGCGTAAACTTCTCCTCGTACGGCCTGCTTTCGTAGGGGCAGAAGGCCGCGCAGTTGCCGCACTCGTTGCAAAGCCGCTCGACGTGCAATATCTGCCTTTGCGCGTGCCCCGGAACCTCTACGGCGATGTTCGCGCGGTTCGGGCAGACCGAAACGCAGTTTTCGCACACCGTCGAGCAGCCGATGCAGCGCGAGGGCTCGTTCTCGCAGGGCGCGCAGAGGCTGTCCCGGCTCAGGAGCGTTTCGCGGTAATCGCGTTTCGCGTCCGCGGGGATTTCGTACTCGCGCGCTTCTTCGATGACCGCGTCCGCGAACCTGCGCGCGTCGGCGATGGCCTCGACCACGGTCGCGGGGCCGCGCAGCGCGTCGCCCGCGGCGAACACGCCGTTGCCGCAGTTGAACTGCGCGCGCCCCTTCGCGTCGAGCGTCACGCCGTAGCGCGCGAAGGCCGTCTCGTCGGGCCTCTCGCCCACGGCGGCGACGACCGCGTCCGCGTCGATTTCGACGAGCTCGTCGGTTTCGACAGGCGCGCGCCTGCCGCCCGCGTCCGGCTCGCCGAGCTTCATCCTGCGGCAGACGAGTTTGCCGTTCTCCTGCCTCACGGGCGCGAGCAGTTCCGCGAAGGTTACGCCGTCCTTTGCGGCGAGCTCGAGCTCCTCCTCCTCGGCGGGCATATACTTCTTCGTGCGGCGGTAGATGATGGTCACCTTGGGAACGCCGAGCCTTTTTGCCGCGCGCGCGGCGTCCATGGCCGTGTTGCCGCCGCCGACGACGGCCACGGCCTTGCCGAGCGATAGCGTTTCCGGCGCGGACTTGGCGGCCCTGAGAAAATCGACGGCGTTGACGACGTTCCCTTCGATGTCGAGCCTGCCCCGCTTCGCAGCGCCGAAGGCGAGCAGTATGTAACCGAAGCCCTGCTTCTTGAGTTCCGCGAGGTCCGGCGCGTCCTTGCCCGTGACGAAGGCCGCGCCCATGCGCGCGCAGAGCGCGACGTCGTTCTCGACGGCGTCCGTCGGGATGCGGAACTCGGGGATCACGCTGCGCACGAGCCCGCCGAGCTCCTGCTCGCGCTCGAACACCGTCACGGGATAGCCCTCCCGCGCGAGGAAGTACGCCGCCGCGAGCCCCGCGGGGCCTCCGCCGACGATCGCCGTGCGCGGGCCGTCCTTGATTTCGACCGGCTCAATCTGTTCCATCAGCGCGTCGTAGCCCTTTTCGGCGGCGATGAGCTTGATGCCGCGGATGCGCACGCTGTCTTCATAGAAGTTGCGCGTGCACTTGTCCATGCAGCGGTGCGCGCAGATCGTGCCCGTGATGAAGGGCAGCGGGTTTTTCTCGGCGATGACGCGCAGCGCGTTCGCGTATTGTTCCTTCTCGACGAGTTTGATGTATTCCGGCACGTCCTGGCCGATGGGGCAGCCGTGCGCGCAGGGCGCGGTGAAGCAGTCAAGGAGCGGCACCTTCCCGTCGAATTTGCGCGAGGGCAGCGGCTTTATGGGTTTCCTGTGGTGCGGGTCGTCCACGACGGCGCGCGAGAGCTTCTCGACCGCATCCGCGTCCACGCCCGGGAAGGGCTTGTAGTCGAAGCTTTCGGAGAGCCTGGCGAGCTGGCGGAACCTCCCGTAGCCGCCGGGCTTCAATATGGTCGTGGCGACGGTTACGGGCCAGATGCCCGCCTCATAGAGCTTTTTGAGATTGAAATAGTCCGCGCCGCCGGAGAAGGAGAGGCGAAGCTTGCCCCCGAAATCCCTGGCAAAGCGCGAAGCCATCTCGATGGTCAGCGGGTACAGCGCCCGGCCGGACATATACATTTCGGAGCTCGGCAGTTCGCCCGCCTTCACGTCCACGGGGAAGGTGTTCGAGAGCTTGAGGCCGAATTCGAGGCCGAGGCTCTCGGCGAGCGCCTTGAGCCGGCGGAACATCGGCACCGCGTCCTCATATTGCAGATCCTCGTTGAAGTGGTGCTCGTCGAAGGCGATGTAGCCGTAACCCATCGCGTCGAGGCGTTTCCTCGCGAATTCGTAGCCGAGTATGGTCGGATTGCACTTGACGAAGGCGTTGAGCCGCTTTTCCCTGATCAGATACGTCGCGATGGCCTCGATCTCGCCCGGCGGGCAGCCGTGCAGCGTCGATATGGTCGCGCCGGAGCAAATATAAGGTGAAATACCGTCGATGTAGGCTTCGTCCCCGGGGAAAAGCTCCTTTGCGACGCGGATGCACTCCGCCCACTCGGGCGTCGCGGATGCGTCCTTCATGCCCTCGATGAAACGCTCGAGCTTGGGCGTTTGTATGCCCGCGAGGTCGTAGCCCACGCTCATGTTGAACGCGAAGCCGTCCGGGTCGCCGAGCTTCCATTTACGGGAAATCAGCTTGAGGGCGATCCAGGCTTTGACGTACTCGTCGAACGCCTGCGGCACGGTCAGTTCGGTCGACCACTCGCAGTTGTAGCCCTCGTCCGTGGCGAGTATGCACGGACGGGCGATGCAGGCGGCGAGCTCCGCGCCGTCCATCTTCTGCACGGTCTTGAGCTCGAAAAAGCGCGCGCCCGCGCAATAGGAGGCGATGATGTTCCCCGCAAGCTGCGTGTTCGGGCCCGCGGCGGGGCCGAAGGGCGTTTCGAGCCTGCCGCCGAAAAGCGGCAGCGTTTTTCCGTCCATTTTGCGGTACAGCTCGTTGACGCCGAAAACGGAGCCGTGCTTTTCATACTCCGTGAGGAGCCAGTCCATCAGCGCCCCGAAGGGCAGGGGGATCATGCGTTCGCTCATGCCGATTTCCTCCTTATCCGTTGAGCCGCGCCCAGAGGGCTTTGGCAGTTTCCAGGGTTTTCGCGTTGACCTCTTCCTCGTCGACGCCCACGAGCACGCGGTCTTTCATCAAAATCCTGCCGTTGCACACGGTGGTCTCGCACTGGCGGCCCGTCATGCCGAAGAGTATGTGGCCGTCCACGTTCTCGTGTGAGAACGGCGTATACGGCTTGTAGTCCATGACGACGACGTCCGCGGCGGCGCCGGGCTTCAGTACGCCCAGAGGGGAGTCGAAGTAGCGCGCGGCGATCTTCGCGTTGTTCTCGAAGAGCATCGCCGTGACCTCGCCCCAGGCGACGTTGGGCAGGCACGCGTTGTGCCGCTGTATGGCGAGTGCGGCCTTGAGGCTCTCGGTCATGTCGAACGTGTACGCGTCCGTACCGAGGCCCACGAGCACGCCCTTTTCGAACATTTGCAGCACGGGCGAGCAGCCCACGGCGTTGCCCATGTTCGATTCCGGATTGTTGACGACCATGCTGCCCGTTTCCCTTATGATGTCCATTTCCGCGGGATTCACATGGATGCAGTGGCCGAGTATCGTCTTTTCTCCGAGTATGCCGTTGTGCAGCAGGCGGTTGACGCTGCGCGTGCCGTGGTTTCTCAGGCTGTCGTACACGTCGTTCATGCCTTCGGCAACGTGTATGTGGAAGCCCGTCCTGCCCGCGTTCTCGCGCACGCACTTTTCAAAGGTCGCGTCGCTCATGGTGAACAGCGCGTGGCCGCCGAACATGGCCGCGACCATGGGGTCCTTTTGCTTCCCGCACCAGCTTATGAAATCGCCGTTCTCTTTGATGGCGGCGTCGCGCTTTATTTTGCCGTCCCGGTCGGAGACCTCGTAGCACAGGCATGTGCGCACGCCCAATTCCTTTGCGACGTCCTTGATGGCGAACAGGCTGCCCTCGATCTGCGCGTAGCTCGCGTGGTGGTCGAAAAGCGTCGTGCAGCCGGTCTTGATGCAGTCGATATAGGTCTGGTAGGCGCTGCGCCGCGTATCCTCGATGGTCAAATGCCGGTCGATCTTCCACCACATGCCGTCGAGCACCTCGAAGAAGTTGGTCGGGCTGTGGCCGCGCATCGCAAGTCCCCGCGCGAGCGCGCTGTAGATGTGGCTGTGCGCGTTGATGAAGGCGGGCATAATGACCCCGCCGCGCGCGTCGACGAACTCGGCCTTGGGGTATTTCGCGCGGATTTTCGCGTCCTCGCCGACCTCCTTGATATTTGTGCCCTCTATGGCGAGCGCGCCGCGCTCGAAGTATGGGTTCGCCCCGTCCCTTGTGACGAGCCTTCCGTTGCCGATGACGATCATGTCCGTCCCTCCTTATTTGCTGCTCTTATTATGGTTAAAAAAAGCGCGCCGGCAGTCAAACGAATCCGTCCGACGCCCGCGCGCGAAGCACTTCCTTACAGCAGTCCTGTATTTTTTTCTATTCTAACACGAAGAATTTCTCTTATCAAGAGGCGAGAGATCAAAAATGTTTTAGATTGCCTAAAATATTTTGTGATTTCCTCTTGAATTCCTGCGCGAACATGGTGTAAACTGGACATATCGAAAGCATGGGGAGGGACCGGCATGGACGAGGAACTGCTCGATACGCTCAAACGGCTTGCCAGGGCAATTGCGGCGCAGTTCGGGCCCAACTGCGAAGTGGTCGTGCACGACCTTACGGGCGGCGATCCGGAAAACACGATCGCTCTCATCGAGAACGGCCATGTGTCCAACCGCAGCGTGGGCAGGGGAAGCTCGCACATCGCGCTCGAGGCGATCAAGGCGATCAAGGCGGAGAAGCCGCTCGCCGACCATTACGATTATCTGACCAAGACGGCGGACGGGCGCATACTCCGCTCCGGCACGGTCTACATCAACGATTCCTCCGGAAAGCCCGCGGGCATCTTCTCGATCAACTTCGACCTCACGCCGCTGATGATGGCAAAATCCGCCCTGGATTCGCTGGTCAGGAGCGAGAACGGCTCCGGCGAGCCGGAGCGCATCCCCACGAACGTCAACGAGCTTCTCGACGACCTGCTCGAGCGCAGCGTCCAGCTCATAGGCAAGCCCGTCGCCATGATGAACAAGGACGACAAGGTGCGCGCCATACGCTACCTAAACGACGCGGGCGCGATGCTCATCACAAGGAGCGGCGACAAGATCGCCTCGTATTTCAGCATCAGCAAATACACATTGTATTCCTATCTCGATTCCGGCGGCAAAAGCTGACCGCCCGGGCATGATAAAGAACAGTACCGTTGAAAAGGAGAGTCACATGGATACCCAAAGCGTTAAAAAAGCGGGCGAAAAATACCTTCCCCAAATGACGAGGTTCCTGCGCGACCTGATCCGCATCCCGGGCGAGAGCTGCGGCGAGGAGGGCGTCATCAAAAGGATCGCCGCGGAGATGGAAGCCGTGGGCTTCGACGAGGTCGTCATCGACGGCCTTGGCAACGTGCTCGGCTACATGGGCGAGGGCGCGCGCCTGATCGCCTACGACGCGCACATCGACACGGTCGGCCTCGGGAACAAGGCCAACTGGAACTTCGACCCCTACGAGGGCTACGAGAACGAAACCGAGATCGGCGGGCGCGGCGCTTCCGACCAGCTCGGCGGCATCGTGAGTTCCGTCTACGGCGCCAGGATCATGAAGGACCTCGGCCTGATCCCCGAAGGCACGCGGATACTCGTGGCCGGCACCGTGCAGGAGGAGGACTGCGACGGCATGTGCTGGCAGTACATCTACAACAAGGATCACGTCAAGCCCGAGTTCGTCGTCATCACCGAGCCGACCGACGGCGGCATCTACCGCGGCCACCGCGGCCGCATGGAGATCCGCGTGGACGTGCGCGGCGTTTCCTGCCACGGCAGCGCGCCCGAGCGCGGCGACAACGCCATTTACAAGATGGCGGACATACTCAAAGAAGTCGAGGCGCTCAATGAGAACGGCTGCGGCGACGGCGTCGAAATCAAGGGCCTCGTCAAGATGCTCGACCCGAAATACAACCCCGAGCATTACGAGGACGCGCGCTTCCTCGGGCGCGGCACGGTCACCACAAGCGAAATCTTCTTCACCTCCCCCTCGCGCTGCGCTGTGGCGGACTCCTGCTCGATCTCGCTCGACCGCCGCATGACCGCGGGCGAAACGTGGGATTCCTGCATCCGGGAGATCGAGGCGCTGCCCTCGTGCAAGAAGCACGGCGCCAAGGTTTCGATGTATATGTACGACCGCCCCGCGTGGACGGGCGAGGTGTACGAGACCGAGTGCTACTTCCCGACCTGGATCAACAAAGAGAGCGCGCCGCACGTGCAGGCGCTCGCCGACGCGCACAGGGCGCTTTACGGCGAAGAGCGCACAAACGAGCCGGGCAACGTCGACAAGCGCCGCCGTCCGCTGATCGACAAATGGACGTTCTCGACCAACGGCGTGTCGATACAGGGCCGCTACGGCATACCCTGCGTGGGCTTCGGCCCAGGCGCGGAAAGCCAGGCGCACGCCCCCAACGAGATCACCTGGAAGAAGGATCTCGCGACCTGCGCGGCCGTCTACGCGCTCGTGCCCTCGCTCTACAAGGGCGGCGCCGGCGGCGACGTGACGCAGTTCCGCGCGACGCTCACCGACAACGACATCAAATAATTTACGGAGGATATTATGAGCAACGTCAGGCAGTACACCGACGCGATCAGCAAGCTGAACCTGAAGGATATGTACGAGGGCGACTTCTTCCTCACCTGGGAGAAGAGCTTCGACGAAATCCGGGGCGTGTTCGCCGTGGCGGACGCCCTGAGGAACCTGCGCGAGAGGAACATTTCCTCGAAGATTTTCGACAGCGGCCTGGGCATCAGCCTGTTCCGCGACAATTCGACCCGCACGCGCTTCTCGTTCGCCTCCGCGTGCAACCTCCTGGGCCTCGAGGTGCAGGACCTCGACGAGGGCAAGAGCCAGATCGCCCACGGCGAAACCGTGCGCGAGACCGCCAACATGATCTCCTTTATGGCGGACGTTATCGGCATACGCGACGATATGTACATCGGCAAGGGCAACGCCTATATGCGCGAGGTCGTGGAGGCGGTCAAGGCCGGTCACCGCGACGGCGTGCTCGAGCAGAAGCCCACGCTCGTCAACCTCCAGTGCGACATCGACCATCCCACGCAGGTCATGGCGGACACGCTGCACCTCGTGCACGAGTTCGGCGGCCTGGAGAACCTGCGCGGCAAGAAGGTCGCCATGACATGGGCGTACTCGCCCAGCTACGGCAAGCCGCTGTCCGTTCCGCAGGGCGTGATCGGGCTGATGACGCGCCTTGGCATGGAAGTGTCCCTCGCCTATCCGCAGGGCTACGAGGTCATGGGCGACGTGGCGGAGCTCGCCAAAAAACAGGCGGCCGAGTCCGGCGGCAGCTTCACCATCTCCCACGACATGAAGGAAGCCTTCCGCGGCGCGGACATCGTCTACCCCAAGAGCTGGGCGCCCTTTAAGGCCATGGAGGAGCGCACCGACCTGTACGGCCGCGGCGATTCCGAGGGCATCAAGGCGCTCGAAAAGCGCCTGCTCGCGCAGAACGCGCAGCACAAGGACTGGGAGTGCACCGAGGAAATGATGCGCCTCACCAAGGACGGCAAGGCGCTCTATCTCCACTGCCTGCCGGCCGACATCACGGATATTTCCTGCGAGGCCGGCGAGGTTGCGGCGAGCGTGTTCGACCGCTACCGCGACCCGCTCTACAAGCAGGCCTCCTTCAAGCCCTACGTCATCGCGGCGATGATCTTCCTCGCCAAGGTGAAGGACCCCGCAGGAAAGCTCCTCGAGCTCGAGCAGAAGGGCATCCTCCGCCACAACGCTTAATCGAATCGACTTTGCATCGCGCGGACGGCCTCTGGCCGCCCGCGCGCGTTTATTCGGCGTCCATTGGCTTTTTCGCGGGGAATCGTTATAATAAACTTGAAAACGCATGCGGAGGATGATATGAACACGAACGTCGCGGATATGCACAGATACCTTGAGAAATGGCAAAGCATTCTGCGCCTGATGGATTGGGATATCAAGCTCCGGCCCGTCGAAAAGGAGTGGCGAAAAAGCGGCGACATCAAGATCGACACGGACGACAGGACCGCCGTACTGCTCGTCAACGTCTGTAACCCCAGGCAGACGAACCTCGAGGAGCTGATCGTCCACGAATTGCTGCACCTGAAGCTCTGGGGCATGGATCAGATGATCGAAACCCTGATGAATTGCGTGTATGGGGAAGACGAAAGCGACAAAAAACGCGAGTTCGCCTATACGCAGTTCATGACGCTGCTGGAATCCACGGTGAACGATCTCGCCAAGAGCTTCCTGCAGCAGGCGGGGGAGGACAGGGAAATCTCCTTCGGAAGGTTGGAAAAAGAGGTCCGGGAGGAAATCGGCGGGTAGCTGTCCCCTGTAACCCCAAAAGAAACCCTTATTTTCAGCATAAACAATCGTTATGCCGTCCCCGCCAAAAAACCGTTGCGCACCCGCGCGCCACGGTCATATAATCATAAGGGCACCCCAATGCAAAAACGTATTTTTGCGGCGCGTCTCCCCTTCGAGGGAGGCGCTATTCTTTTATTTTTATTTTTTGGGAGGTGTGGCATGACCAAGTACGTTTTCGTCACGGGCGGCGTGGTGTCGAGCCTGGGCAAGGGCATCACGGCGGCGGCGCTGGGCAGGCTTCTGAAGGCGCGCGGCTATAAGGTGAGCATCTGCAAGCTCGACCCGTATCTCAACGTGGACCCGGGCACGATGAACCCCTACCAGCACGGCGAGGTGTACGTCACCGACGACGGCGCGGAGACCGATCTGGACGTGGGCCACTACGAGCGCTTTATCAACGAGACGCTCTCGCGCGCGAACTCCGTCACATCCGGGCAGATCTTCCTCACCGTCATCGAGCGCGAGAGGAAAGGCGGCTACGCCGGCGGCACGGTGCAGTTCGTGCCGCACATCACGGATGAGATCCAGCGGCGCGTCATACTCGCGGCGGAAGCGTCGCAGCCGGATGTGCTGATCTGCGAAATCGGCGGCACGGTGGGCGACATCGAGGGCCTGCCCTTCCTCGAGGCCATCCGCCAGTTCAAATGGAAGGCGGGCACTGCGAACTGCGCCTTCATCCACGTGACGCTCGTGCCTTACATCTCGGCGGCGGATGAGTTGAAATCCAAGCCCACGCAGCACAGCGTCAAGGAGCTGCTCGGCCTCGGCATCCAGCCGGACATCATCGTATGCCGGGCGGACAGGCCCATCGGCGAGGGCATACGCCGGAAGATTTCGCAGTTCTGCAACGTCGCGCCGGACTGCGTCGTGGAGAACCTCTCCGCCTCCTCGCTCTATGCGGTTCCCCTGATGCTCGAGAAGAACGGGCTTTGCGTGGCACTCGTCAAAAAGCTCGGCCTCGAGGAGCGAGAGCCCGACCTCGCCTCCTGGCGCGCGATGGTCGAGCGCGGCGAGAACCCGGAGCGCGCTTGCCGCATCGCGATCGTCGGCAAATACGTGCAGCTCCACGACGCGTACCTTTCCATCGCGGAATCGCTGCACCACGCGGGCGCGGCTCTGCGCACGGATGTCGTCATAGACTACGTGAACGCGGAGAAAGTCGCCGAGGAAAACGCGGCGGAACTTCTCAAGCGCGCGGACGGCGTTGTCATCCCCGGCGGCTTCGGCCCGCGCGGCCTTTCCGGCAAGCGCGCCGCCATCCGCTACGCGCGGGAGAACGGGGTGCCGCTATTGGGCATCTGCCTTGGCATGCAGATGATGGCCATCGAGTTCGCACGAAACGTCCTCGGCCTTCTGCAGGCCGACACCACCGAGGATGATCAGGATACGCCCGACCCCGTCATCTACCTCATGCCCGGCCAGGAAAAGAACCTTGACAACATCGGCGGCACGCAACGTTTGGGCGGGTACGACTGCCGGCTTATGGAAGGCTCGCTCGCGAGGCGGCTTTACGGGAAGGAAGTCATCCGCGAACGGCACCGCCACCGCTGGGAGTTCAACAACGCCTATGAGGAGCGCTTCGCGCTAGCGGGTATGTTCGTGACAGGCCGCTATGAAGAAAAGAGCCTCGCGGAGATCATGGAACTCGGGGAGCATCCCTTTATGGTCGGCACGCAGTTCCATCCGGAGCTTACCTCGCGCCCGGATGCGCCGCATCCGCTGTTCGTCGGGCTGGTAGACGCCGCGAACCGGCGCAAAAAAGCGGCGGATTGACGTCCCGCTTCGCCGCAAGGTATGGTATAATAAGGCAATTTGATTCGGAGGCTTGCAGCTATGGATTTTACGAAGCTGACGGGGTATCTCGACTCGCTCGAAAGGCGCTTCGGCGTGCCTGCGTGCGATCTGTCGGTACGTGTGCGCCACGAGGAGGTCTATCGCCGCAGCGCGGGCTTCTCGGACGCGGAAAAAACCAAACCCGTTTCCCCGGACGATCTCTACTGGGTCTATTCCATGACCAAGGTTTATACCGCGGCCGCCGCGCTGCAGTTCGTCGAGCAGGGCAGGCTCAGTCTCGAGGACCCCGTGGCGAAGTATCTTCCCCCGTTCGCCGAACTTATGGTGAAGGAGGGCGAAACCATCCGCCCCGCGCGGGAAACGCTGCGCATACTGCACCTGTTCACCATGACCGGCGGCTTCAACTACAACTTCGAGACGGGCCCCGTCGTGGAAACGATACTGGCATACGGCGCCGCGCTCACTTCGAAGGAACTCATCGACGCTTTCGCCAGGGAGCCGCTCGATTTCGATCCCGGCGCGCACTACCTCTACAGCGTGTGCATCGACATACTCGGCCGCGTGGTCGAGGTGATCTCCGGCATGGCGCTCGGCGAATACTTCAAAAAATACATCTTCGGGCCCCTCGGCGCGAAGGATATTCTGTTTTTCCCCGGCGAGGCGCAGCTTGCCCGGCTGAGCACGCAGCACAAGGTCGATCCCGACACGGGCGCGGTCGCCGTCGCGGGCCAGAGCAACCTGTTAAGCCCGCTCGGGGCCTTCGAGTCGGGCGGCGGCGGGCTTGCCGCGACGCTCGGGGATTACATGCTTCTGCCCGACGCGCTCGCCAACGGCGGCGTCGGCGCGAACGGCGCGCGTATACTTAAACCGGAGACCATAGAATTGATGCGAAAGGATTGGCTCACCCCCGTCCAGCGCGCGGACTTCAACAAGATGAAGACCGAAGGCGTGTACAGCTATGGACTGGGCGTGCGCACGCACGTCGGCGGCGGAAGCGCGAAATCCCCCCTGGGCGAATTCGGCTGGGACGGCGCGGCGGGCGCCTACAACCTGATCGACCCCGAGAACAAGCTTGCAGCCGTGTATATGCAGCACGTGCTCGGCCACGGCGTTGCCTTCGAACAAATCCACCCGGCAATCAGGGATTTGATTTATGAGGGGATGGGATAATTGACAATTGAAAATGTGGCATTGACAATCAAGTACGCCGCCTGCGGGCGGGGTCGTCGTTGTAGGTGCGGATATGATCCGCCCGCGGAATCCTCGGCGGCGAGAGAAGCCCACGGCTGAATTGTCATCCGGAATGAAAATGAAAAACGCCTCCGCAATTCAAGCGAGAGGCGTTTTGATACAATCCCGATTGTCAATTGCTCATTCGTTCCTTATCGCCGCGAGCGGCGAGAGGCGCATCGCGCGGATGGCGGGGTAGAAGCCCGAAACGAGCGCGACCACCATCGAGAACGCCACGGCGCCTACGGCAAGATAGACCGGTATGAGGCTGTACAGGCCGGAGTTTACCAGCAGCTTATTGAGCGCGGTCGAGATGCCGTAGCTGAGTCCTATGCCGATCGCGCCGCCGAACAGGCCGATGTACGCGGACTCCGTGAGGAACAGCCCCGCGATGTTGCCCATGCGGCAGCCGAGCACCTTGATGATGCCGATTTCCTTCGTGCGTTCGTAGATGCTCATCATCATCGTGTTCATGATGCCTATGGCCGCGACCAACAGGGATACGCCGCCGATGGCGCCGAGCAGGTACTGGGTCTTTTGGATCTGCTCTTCGCTCTGCTCGATCCAGTCCTGCAGGCTGTTGGTGCCGTAGCCCATCTCGTCGATGGCGGCCTTGACGGATTTGACCGCCTCCGTGCTCTCGCACTTGACGATGACCTGGTTGTAGTTCTTCGTGTCGATGTTCATGAAGGTCTCGTTTTCCTTGGCGAGTTTCTCGAGCGCCTCGATGTCCATCAGGCAGTACCAGGAGAATTCGTTGCTTTCCGCGCTCACCACGCCCGAGGGCACGAGCTTGTAGAACTTGCCGCGCGGCGTGCTGGGGTCGGTCTCATAGTTGTAGATGTTGTTGTAGTCGAACGTGAGCTGGAAGCGCGAGTCTATCGTGATCTTCGAGTTTCCGTCGCGGTCGACCGCCTGCTTGCCCGTCTTGGGATCGTAGAAGTAGCTCGTGACGCCGTTGCCGAACACGATTTCATACGTGCCGCCGGAGGAGCGGCTTGAGGGGAAATCCCCGCTCTCGAGCTTAATATCGAACGCGGCCGCCTGCTCCGTGTCGATGGCCATGATGCTGATGTCCGTAACGTATCTTCCGCTCTTGACGATGCCCCAGGCGGTGATCTGCGGCATGACGGCCACGACGCCGGGAAGCTGCCTGATGGCCTCCACGGCCTTCTTGTCGAGCTTGACTTCCTCCCAGTTGCCCATGCCGTCGCCCGCGGGATCGCTGTACTTCCAGTTCATCACGGTGATGTTCGTGAGGCTGCCCATCTGCGCGTAGCTGTCGATCATGGCCTGCCTCATGCCGATGCCGAGGGAGACCATGACCACGATCGAGCATGTTCCTATGACCATGCCCAGCACCGTCAGCACGGCGCGCAGCTTACGGCGCCAAAGGTTTAAAAACGCCGTGCGCAGAAGATCGATGAATCTCATACATCCTCCAGATGCCTGTTACGCCTCTTTTTGAGCACCAGCAGCACGGCCCCGCCGCAGCCCAGGACGCCCACGCCTATGGCGATCCACGCCCACAGGGGCATGCCCGGTGTTACGCCGCCGCCGACGTCTATGCCGGGATCTTCCTTGCCCGGGATTTCGAAGCCGGGATCGATCACCTCGCCGCCGCCCATTTCCATGACGAAGAGCGAAACGGGGATCTTCTCCTGCATCTGCTCGCCGAGCGAATCCTCGTAGGTCACCACGATGAAGCCCTCGATCTGGCCCGGCGTGTTGGTGATGATGTTGAAGTCCGCGCTCATGGTGCCGCCCGCGGCCACGGTTCCGCCGAAGAAGGTTTCCTCGAGCTGGAGCCCGTCGCCCTCGATGCCGATCATGCAGTTGTAGACCGAGGAGCGGCCCATGTTGTACATCGCCAGGTACACGGCGCAGGTCTGTCCGACATAGCACTCGTCGTAGAACACGGGCGTGTCGAACTTGAGGCGGATCTTCTGGAGTATGGTCACGGAGATCGTGTCGCTCGCGGTATAGCCGGTCACGTTCTTCGCGCCCTCGTAGGCCATCGCGACGCCGAGCTTATACGCCTTGGGGTCGATGTCCGATGAGCTTTGCATCTTGTAGGTCACGTCGTACGACCCGCCCGATTCGATCCTGTCGATGTAGATCGTGTTGGAGCCGCCCTTGGCGGGCAGAATCTTGCCCGTGTCCAGGGTGTCTGAGATGCTGATCTGTATGTTCTTCACGGCCTCGACCGAGGAGGTGTTCTTGAGCGTGAAGTACACCTCGAACTCCTCGCCCGCGTAGATCTTGTCGGCGCTGAGCGAGTATTTTTCGAGTATGAGCTTGGGCTGGGATACCGGCGGGGTCTCGCCCGAGGGCGTCGGCTCGGTATAGCCCTTGACGACGTTGACGTAGACGCTCACGGTCTGTGTCAGCGCTTCCCCGCCCGTGAAGGCGTTCTTCGAATAGGTGATGATGAAGTCCACCTTCTTGACGCCCGCGGTAACCTTCTTGGCGAGCTTGAGCGTATAGTCCAGCTCGATGATCTGGTTGGTCGTTACGGAGCCGCCGTTGTAGTAATACGTATAATCCATCTGCTCGATGGCGAACGGCCATTCGTCAAGGCTGGTGGAAAGCTTGGGCGTGACGCTTATGCTTTCGATGACGCCTTCCATGCAAAACAGCGGCAGGCGGATGGTGATCTTCTCGCCCGCGTCGCCCGAAGGCGTCGGGACGAGTTTCTTGTTCGCGTCGTACGCGCTCAGGCGGAAAGCGCTGCCCGCGGGCGCGTTGGGGTCGGGGGAGGAAGGCGTGGACGTGCCGAAGTTGAGCGTGACGCTCGCGCTTTTCTTATAGGTGCCGTCGACGGCCGGATCGACCCTGTCGACGAAAAAGGTGAATTCGAGCGTCTCCGTGATCGAGCCGGTCACGCCCGAGCCCACGCCCGCGCTCAGGAGCATCTGGTACGTATCGCCGGCGTTGATCGTAATCGAAGCCACGCCGCCGGGAAGGCTCAGCGTCGCGGGAAGCGCGCGCTTGGAGGTGCATGCCGCGCCCGTGAGGGCGATCGCCTCGTCGCTGGTGTTGTTGATTGTGACGAGGATATACGCCACGCCAAACGTGGAATTCGCGTCGGCAAGCGTGACCTCAATCGTCGAAGCGCTCGCCGCGACCGGGTCGACCGCCAGCGCCGCGGGCGCAATGGAAAGCACCAGCGCCAGCGCAAGGAACAGTGCTAAAAATCTCCTGAGTTTCATTCGTGCATACCCTCCGTAGTGTCAGTATCAGCCCTGCTGTGATCGTTTACCTTGATGTCCACCACCCTGCCGTCGAGCAGGCTGATGATGCGGTCGGCGTAGGAAGCCATGTTGCGGTCGTGCGTGACCATGACGAGGGTCTTGCGCCGCTCGCGCATGACCGCGCAGATGGACTTCATCACCTCGTCGCTTGTCGCGGAGTCGAGGTTGCCCGTGGGTTCGTCCGCGAACACGATATCCGGATTGCCCACGAGCGCGCGCGCGATGCCCACCCTTTGCTGCTGGCCGCCGCTCAACTGCGCGGGCTTGTGCTTGAGATGCGTCTCGAGTCCGAGCTCCGTAAGCGTCTGCCTGGCGGCGCGCTCGCGCTTCATGCGCGGCACGCCCTTGAAGGTCAGCGGGAAGGCCACGTTCTCGAGCGCGGTGTAATAGGGCATCAGGTTGAACGACTGGAACACGAAGCCGACGTGCTTCTGCCGGAATACGATCAGCTCGCCCTGCGTCATGCGGTCGAGCCGCTTTCCGGCGATGGCGATCTCGCCGGAAGTGACGTGCTCGAGCCCGGCGAGCACGTTGAGCAGCGTCGACTTGCCGCTGCCGGAGCGTCCCACGATGCAGCAGATTTCACCCGGGCTGATCGCGAGGTCCACGCCGCGCAGCGCGTGAATATCCACGGAGCCGACGCGGTAGACCTTCTTGACGTTTCTTGCCTCTATGATCGGAGCAGCTTCCAAGGCCACACCTCCCCAAAATCCATCTTTTAACAGTATAACCCCGCGACGATTCGCGCCGCAACGGAATAATCGATGAACAAATTATTACATGTTGCTTCTACTATAACGTCGGAGCGCATCCGCGGGTTGCGCCGCGGGAAACCGCGTGCGGGAAATATATTTTTCCAGCTTCCGTTGACGCCCAAGGAAAACGATGGTATATTGTAATTGTCTCATATAAGACAAAAAGAGGATTTATGCCGGACTCGCGCACACTCAGGCTCATATCGGAAACGCCGCTCTTCCAGGGGCTGGACGGGGGCTTCGTCGCGCGCGCGGCCGGGCGCGCGAAGGCGGTCTCTTTCGCCGCGGGGGAAACGCTGTTTTCCGAGGGCGGGGAGGCGCGGGGTCTTGGCATACTCCTTTGCGGCAAGGCGCACGTCTACAAGGCGGCGGGGGAATCCCGCGTGCTCGTGAGCGTGCTCGAGCCGCCCGCGATGACGGGCGCAAGCTGCCTTTTCGTGCGGGACGCGCGGCCGGTCACCGAGGCGCTGGCGGTAAAGCCGTGCAGGCTCGCGGTGTTCGACGAGCAAACGCTGCGCGCGCTTATGCTCGAGAACTTCGCGCTCGCGGAGAACTACATGCGCTATCTCGCGGGCCGCGTGCGCTTCCTGACCGGGCGCATCGAGAGCATAGGCTCGCCGGGCGCTGCGGAAAAGCTCATGAACTACCTTGCGCTCAACGCGCGGGAGGGCAGGCTGACGCTGCCCATGGGGTATTCGGCGCTCGCGGACGCGCTGTGCGTAAGCCGCGCCTCGCTCTACCGCGTGCTCGACGCGCTCGAAGCCGGGGGAAGGCTCCGCAGGGATGGAAAAACCATTTATCTATTGCATATGGAGGAACAGGAAACATGAAGAAATTGCTATGCGTACTTCTCGCCGCCGTCATGGCCGTTATGCTTTTTGCGGGCTGCGCGGGCGCGAACGCAAACAAAACGCCCGTCAACGTCGCCGCGCTCAAAGGGCCGACGGGCATGGGCATGGCCGTGATCATGGGGGACGAGTTCAAGGAAAAATACAACATCGCGCTTTCCGCCGCGCCGGACGACGTGAGCGCCAAGCTCATCTCGGGCGAGGTCGACATCGCGGCCGTGCCGCTCAACCTTGCGAGCGTGCTTTACAATAAGACCGAGGGGCAGATCGTCATGCTCGCGGTCAACACGCTGGGCGTGCTCTATATATTGGAAAACGGGGATTCGATCCAGACCATAGACGACCTCGCGGGCAAGACTCTCTATGCCACGGGCCAGGGCTCCACGCCGGAATACATGCTCAACTACCTGCTCGCGCAGTACGGCCTCGCGGATCAGGTAAGCATCGAGTATAAGTCCGAGCACAGCGAGCTGGCGACGCTGATGGTTTCCGGCGACGCGGCGCTGGGCATGCTGCCGGAGCCCATGGTCACCAACGTCACCATGAAGAACGCGGATGTGCGCGTCGCGCTCGACCTCAACGGGCTTTGGGAGGAAAAGACGGGCATCGCGTCCGTGCAGGGCTGCCTGGTCGTGCGCAAGGCCTATCTTGAAGCCAACGAAAAGACCGTCAAGGCCTTTCTCGAGGATTACAAGGCTTCGATCGATTACGTCAACGAGCATCACACCAAGGCTTCGCTGCTGATGGAAGCCTACGGCCTGGTGGACGCCGCCGCCGCGGGCGAAGCGTCCATAGGCAAGAGCAACATCGTCTACGTCGCGGGCAAGGACGCGCGCGAGATGGCCGGGGCCATGCTCAAGGTCCTCTTCGACGCGAATCCCAAGAGCGTCGGCGGCGCGCTGCCGGGCGACGAGTTCTATTACAACGGAAAATGACGCGCCGCGCCCTCAAGGCAACCGGGATCACGCTTTGCTACCTCGCCGTCTGGCACATCGCGGCGGCGGCGGTCGGCAAGGCGTTTATCCTGCCCTCGCCGCTCGATACGGCAAAAGCGCTGCTCGCGCTCGCGTCGACGGGCGAATTCTACGCGAGCATAGGCATGACGCTCCTGCGCGTGGTCGGCGGCTTTGCCGCGGGGGTCGCGGCGGGCGCTCTCCTGGGCGTGCTCACGGCGTTCTCGGGGCTTGCGGATGAATTCCTCGCGCCGCTTCGCTCCATCGTCAAGGCGACGCCCGTGACGAGCTTCATCATACTCGTGCTGCTGTATCTGACAAGCTCGCTCACGCCCGCGTTCATCGCCTTCCTCGTGGTGACGCCCATTGTCTGGGCCAACGTGCGCGCGGGCGTCCGCTCGGCCGACCCGCTGCTCGTCGAAATGACGAAGGCTTACCGCGTGCCGAAGCTGCGCCGCCTCGCGAAGCTGTATTTGCCTTCGGCCTTCCCGGATTTCGCCGCCGCGTGCACGACGGGGCTCGGCTTCGCGTGGAAGAGCGGCGTCGCGGCGGAGGTCATCGCCAACAGCGGCCTTTCCATAGGCCAAAGGCTCAACGAGAGCAAGATCTATTTCGAAACGCCGGAGCTGTTCGCCTGGACGGCGGCGGTGATCTTATTGAGCATCCTGTTGGAGAGGCTGATGCTGAAGCTTCTCGGAAAGCTGACGCACGAACGAGAGGGTAATTGACAATTGACAATCGACAATCAAAGAACGCCCGCCGCGGCGGGGACGGGAAAATTATGATTGAACTGCGTGACGTGACCCTCGCGCGGGGCGAAAAAACGATATTGGAGCACATTTCCGCGTCCCTGCCGGACGCGGGCGTCGTCGCGCTGCTCGGCCCCTCGGGCAGCGGCAAAACCACGCTGACGCTGCTTTTCGCCGGGCTGCTCGCGCCGGCCGCCGGAACATTCCGCGGCATGGAGGGGAAGCGCGTCGCGGTCGTGTTTCAGGAGGACCGCCTTCTTCCCTGGCTGAGCGCGAAAGAAAACGTCGCCCTTGCGGACGGCGAAAGAAGCGTCGCGGATTGTCTTTCCCTGGTCGAACTGGACGGCGAGGCGGAAAAATATCCCCGCCGGCTCTCGGGCGGCATGCAAAGGCGCGTCGCCATCGCGCGCGCGCTGCGTTTGGGCGGGGACGCGCTCGTGCTCGACGAACCTTTCAAGGGGCTGGACGCGGAGCTGCGGGAGCGCGTCGCCAAGCGCCTCGCCGCGGCGTTCCCCCTGATCTTCATCGCGACGCACGACGAATCGGAAGCCGCGCTCCTCGGGGACTATACCAAAATATCGCTCGGCTGAGCCTTACTCCATGTCCAATAGGCCGGCGCGCTCGACCCCGTGCATTTCGCTCAGGCGCGTGACGGTTTCCTCTATGCTGCGGTCGAGGTCGCTGATGTCGACCGAGATCACCACGTTCGCCCGCTCTCCCATGGGCGGGTTCTGCATGATGGTCAGCACGTTCGCCCCCATGTCGCTCAGGCTGTTGAGCACGCGCCCGAGCACGCCGCGCTCGTGGCTGAGCAGCATCGAAAAGATCGCCCGCCTGCACGAGGCGCTCTCGCCCGGGGTGAACACGAGGTCCTTGTATTTGTAGAAGGTGCTTCGCGATATGCCAACCATCTTCACGGCCTCGCTGACCTCCCTGGCCGCGCCGCGCCGGAGGAGCTCCCGCGCCTCGACGACCTTTTCATAGCACTCGGGCAGGGCGGATTTGTGGACGATCAGGTATTCGCTTTTCATTATATAGTTCCTCCGCTTATATCGGCCGGCTGCGCGCGGGGTCCTGCCGCGCCGTTTCACCACATCGAAGGCTCCCGGGGGACGGATATGCTGCAAGCATATTGTATCCCTTCGGGAGCCGCGTGTACAGCTTGAAATTGGGTTCGCCCGCTAGATGCGCGCGGCGATGGCGGCGGCGAGCTTCACGTTGTTGAGCACGAGCGCGATGTTCGCCCCGAGGCTCTGCCCGCCGGTCAGCTCGGTGACGCGCGTGAGCAGGTACGGCGTAAGCTCCTTGCCGCGGACGCCTTTTTCCTCCGCCTCGGCGCAGGCGCGCGCGATGGCGGAATCGATCGCCGCGGGGTCCATCGAAAATTCCTCGGGGATCGGGTTCACCACGAGCATGCCGCCGTTGTAGCCGATGAGCTTCTGCGTGCGGATGACCGCGGCGATCTCGCCCGGCGTGTCCATGCGGTAGTCCACCTTGAGGCCGCTGTTTCGCGTATAGAACGCGGGCACCTCGTCCGTGCCGTAGCCGATGACGGGCACGCCGCGCGTTTCGAGGTATTCGAGCGTCAGCGGCAGGTCGAGTATGCTCTTGGGTCCCGCGCACACGACCGCCACGGGCGTATTGGCGAGCTCCTCGAGGTCGGCGGAAATGTCCATCGTGCGCTCCGCGCCGCGGTGCACGCCGCCCACGCCGCCCGTCGCGAACACGCGGATGCCCGCCAGGGAGGCGAGTATCATGGTCGCGGCGACGGTGGTCGCGCCGTTCATGCCGCGCGCGATGAGCACCGGGATATCCCTGCGGCTGGCCTTGACGACGTTGCCCCTTTCGCGCGCGAGGAAGTCGAGCTGCTCCTCGTCGAGGCCTATGTGGGCCTTGCCCCGGAGTATCGCGCAGGTCGCGGGCACGGCGCCGCATTCGCGCGCCACGCGCTCGCATTCGCGCGCGGTCGCGAGGTTGTCGGGGTAGGGCATGCCGTGGGATATGATCGTGGACTCGAGCGCGATGATGGGCGTGCCGGCCTCGAGCGCCCAGCGCACTTCCTTCGAGTATTTCAACTGGTCGTTGAGCATGCTTCCTCCTGGTGTCAAAAAAGCGGCTTTGCGTCTTTTTTGAGCTTGCACGCTTTGCCTGTTGCCGCGCGACGGCCGTCAAAGCGTGATAAGTACGAAAGCTTTCGCTTTCATCCGTTCCGGCGTACACGCCGCCGGAGCCGGAATTAAGTCAGAGGACGCGCCCCTTGACAACCCTCCGAAACCATTGCTCTGCGTAGGTACCGCCCGCTTTCGTGAGCGATTATACCACATTGCCCACAGATTGCAACATCGGCGCGGAATGTTTTGCATTTGCCCCATTCTATGCTAAAATAAGGCGGAACGACGCTTGGGCAAGAGGGGTGTGCGATGATAAAAAAAGTGCTTATCGCGCTTGGCAAGGCCGCCTGTTATACGGCGCTTTTCCTGGGCGCGCAGTTGGCCGTGAGCATGGTTTACGCGCTCGTCGGCGGCGTGGACGCGGTGCTTCCTTACGTGTACGACAACTCCCTGCCCGATATGGAAGCCATCGCGGCCAAGATGGCGGAATATCTCATGGACCACGCCCTCGTCGTCACGATATTTTCGGACCTTCTTGCGCTGGGGCTGCTGTGGCTGTTCTTCGTCTTGCGCAAAAGAAGCTTCCTTCGCGAAACGCATCTCCATAAGGGCGTGCCCGGGCTCGCGTACCTGCCGCTCATCGTCGGCGGCGCATGCCTCGCGGGCGTCGTCTCGAGCATACTGGGCATGCTGCCCATACCCGAGAGCGTGTGGGAGGAATACGAAACCTCGTCCTCCATGCTCGGCGGAGCCGGCCCGCTGGCGCTGCTCGCCTCGGTGTTCGTCGCGCCCTTCGCGGAGGAGGTGTTCTTCCGCGGCGCAGTCTACACGAGGCTTCGGCGCGCCATGCATCCCGTCGTGGCGGCGGTGCTCTCCGCGTTCGTGTTCGGCCTCATGCACGGGCAGATCATCTGGATCTGCTACGCCTTCGTCGTGGGGCTCGCGATGGCGGCCGTGTTCGAGCGCACGTTCTCCGTGCGGGCGGCCGTCGCCGTGCACCTCGCGTTCAACTTCGCGGGCGGCTACATGATGAGCTTCCTCGAAACGAGCCCCGTGCTCGCGTCCGCCTTCGCGGCGGGAACCGCGCTGTGCTGGATCTGGCTGAGCCGGATCTGCCCCTATACGAAACTAAGGCCGGAGGAAATTTGAATGGATCAAACCGAAATCGCGCGCCGCATCGCACTCGGGCGGAACTTCACCAAATGCGCCATGGACGGGGACGACGGCTTCGTTTCCGATCAGCAGCAGCGGCTTCCCCAGCCGCCGCTCGTCAAGGCCGCGATGCGGGAGAGGGCCTTGCGCCTGCCGCACGACTTTGACAACCTTGCCCTCGCGGGCGATTACGCCAGGCTCGTGGGCGCGCGCCGCACGCGCCGCGTGTATACGGGGGAGGCGATCTCCCTCCTGCAGCTTTCCTTCCTGCTCTGGGCCTCGCAGGGCGTGGAGTCCGTGCGCGGCAAAAGCTACGCGACGCTGCGCACCGTTCCCTCGGGCGGCGCGCGCCACGCGTTTGAAACGTATCTCGTCGTCAACTCCGTCGAAGGGCTCGCGCCGGGCGCGTACCATTATCTGCCCATGACGCACGCGCTCGAGTTCCTCAATCCCGTGGATAACCGGGAGGAAACGGTATCGGAGATGCTCATGGGCCAGAGCTGGGCCGCCAAAGCGTCGGTCGTGTTCATCTTCAGCTTCGTGCCCTACCGCGCCGAGTGGCGCTACGGCATCTACGCCCACAGGGTCGTGATGATAGACCTCGGCCACGTCGGGCAGGCGCTCTATATGGCCGCGGAGGCGATGGAGCTTGGCACATGCGGCATAGGCGCGTTCTCGCAGGCCGCGTGCGACAGGGCGTTCTCGCTCGACGGACAGGAGGAATACGCCGTCTACGCGCAGCCCGTGGGGCGTTACGCGGACGCCGACGCGCCCAAGGAGCTGGAGTTTTACGCTTTCCTCAAAGAACGGGAATGATCAATCCCAGTATTCGGGGTCCTCGGTATCCCCGGGCGACGGGGAAGCGGAGGGCGCGGGACCCGGTGTCGGCGAGGGGCCGATGCGCATGAGGCCCTTGATCGAACGGTATTTGTCGCGGCTGGCGAGCTCCCTCTTGACGAGGGTGCCGTCGGCCGCGTAGTATTCCTTATAGGTTTCCGCGGTGACGCCGATGTGCGATTCGCGGTCGATCTCGGTTTCGCCCGGCGCGAGCGCGGGGTCCACCGTGACCTCCGTGCCGAGATCCTCCAGCGTGCCCGTCTTTTTGCTCGTGACGCGTATCGTGACCCCGTCGGCAAGCGGCCTTCCGTAGATGCGCACCGTGACGGTCTTTTCCTTTTCATCCGTGAACGCGCGGATGTAGATGCGCGCGCCTGAATTGTTGAGGAAGCGCAGGTCGGGCCCGCCTGTGCTGATAGTGGCGTCCCGCCCGACGGGGATGTAGCCCAGAGGCCACGAGTGGTGCGTGCGCTCGGTGATCTCGAGGTCCGCCATGAGAGCCGCGTTGTAGAGCGTGCTGCTTACCTGGCACACGCCCCCGCCGTACTCCTGCACGTATACGCCGTATTTGATGCCCGTGGCGGGCTTCCAGCCCGTTTCGCCCGTGCGCGGGCCGAGCACCTCGTTGATGCTGAACTCCGCGCCGGGCTCCACACTGATCCCGTCGAGCATGGACGCCGCCTTGACGATGTTGTGGACGCGGTTCGTTTTGGAGTAGGTCGAGCCCTTGAAGGAGGTCGAGAACTCGCAGATGAGCTGCGTGTCGTTTTCGGCGTCCTTTATGGTGTAATCCGCGGGCACGTCGACCGAGCGCGCCTCGACGGCGCCGCTCTCGAGGGCGAGCGCCTTATCGGTGAGCCAGAGCGCAAGGTCTTTGGCGTCCACCTCGAGCCCCGTGGTTTCGCTCATGTAAACGAAGCCCGTTTCGGCCTCGCGGTCGAAATACGCCTCGGCGTTGGTCGGCGCGCGCTTGAGCATGAGCGCGGCCTCCTGCGCCTGCTTGGCGACGGAAGCGGCGCTGACGGAAACCGTCGTTTTGAACTCCCGCGCCTGGTCGTCCCAGGGGGAAATCTTCCTTGGCAGCGAGGCCGCCCTGGCGAGCACGGCGTCCGTGTCGAAGGCGATGCCGAGCTTGCCGCCCGGTATCGTCACGCTTTCGCCGCCCGCGCGCACGATGTACGAAAGCGCTTCGACGCGCGCGCGCTGCGCCTCGGTGACGACGCGCCGCGCCTCGAGCACGGCCATGCCCGAAACGTCGATGCCGTCTATGGAGACGCGCTCGCCGAGCACGGCGCCGTCCGTCACGGCCTCCTCTATGGTCGCATACTGCTTTTTTTCGCAGCCCGCGAGCGCGAGCGCAAAAAACGCGATGGCAATCAGGAAAATAATCCGCTTCATAATCCTCCTCCGACAGGCTTATTATGCGCGGCATAAACGAGCGAAAAACGCGGGAATTTGCTGGTTTTACGCAGGATTGTATACATGTTCTTCTTGCTTAATCGTTGCATTTCGAATACAATGACGATATCGACGGAGGATGAATTATGTATTTCGACCCGAACGACAAGCAATCGCTGACTGCGAAGGTCTACGCGCGCATCCGCGACGACATCATCGAGGGCAGATACAGCAACGGCGACTATCTGGTCGAAACCAAACTCGCCGAGGAGCTCGACGTGAGCCGCACGCCCATACGCGAGGCGTTGAAGCAGCTCGAGCTCGAGGACCTCGTCGTGAGCATACCAAACCGCGGCGTTATGGTGCAGGGCATGACCAGCCACGACATAGACGATATTTTCACCATACGCCATCTCATAGAAGGGCAGGCCGCCTACTGGGCGGCGGAGCGCATCGACCAGAAGAGCCTCGTGCGGCTGACCGAAATCATCGAGCTTATGGAAATGTATACGCGCAAGAACGACGCGACCAACCTTGCGCGCCTCGACACGGAGTTCCACGACGTCATCTTTTCGGCGTGCGACAGCCGCGTGCTCAGGCACATACTCGCGCAGCTCCACCAGAACACGCGGCAGGTGCGCCGCAACTCCCTCACGACTCCCGAGCGGCCGACGCGCTCGCTCAGCGAGCACAGGCGCGTCTTCGAGGCGATCGAGCAGCACAAGCCCGAGGAGGCCAAGGCCGCCATGGAGGCGCATGTGGCGAACGCGCACAACCGCCGCGCCGACGCGTAATATGCGGTTCTTGCCCCGGCACGCCCGGGGCGTTTTCATATCAAAAAAGCGGCTTCGCCGTTTTTTTGAGAGTGCACGCTTTGCCTGAAACGCTGCGCGTTTCCGGGCAGCAAAGCGCGGAAGGTACGAAAGCCTGCGGCTTTCATCCGTTTTGACGCGCATGTCGTCAAAGCCGGAATGAAAGCCAGGGGGCCGCGGCCGCTTGACAATCCCCCGGGAATCGCGGAAGCCTTTTCGCCTTGGCATGTCCGGACGCAACATATCATCATGTGGGAGGGACGGTATGGAACGGAATTTCGTCGTCCGGGGCGAAGCGTACCCGGTGGGAGGCCCCGGCCGTTTCCTGCTCGGCAGGGCGGAGGAGCTCGCGCCCGAGCTTATGGGCGAGTATGAAGGCCGCGTGCGCCTGATCTGCATCGACCCGCCCTTCGGAACGGGCGAAACCTTCTCCATCAAGCCCGCGGGCGCGAAGCAGAAGCTCATCGTGCCGGTCTATTCGGACAGCCTCGGCGAGAAAGCGTATCTCGATATGATGCGAAAGGTGCTTCGCGCCTGCCACGCACTGCTCGCGGCCGACGGCTCGATCTACCTGCACATCGACTACAGGATGAGCGCGAAGCTGCGCCTCATGATGGACGAGATCTTCGGCGAGGAAAACTTCCTCAACGAGATCATCTGGACCTACAAATCCGGCGGGCGCTCTCTGCGGCACTATTCGAGGAAGCACGACACCATACTCTTCTACCGAAAATCCCCCTCGGTCTACTTCGACATCGCGGCCGTGGGCATGCCGCGCGGCCCGCAGAAGCGCAACAACATGAAGCGCACCGTCGACGCGGACGGGCGCGTGTGCTTTTCCATCCGCTCCGGCGGCAAGACCTACACCTATTATGAGGATACGCCCATTTACCCGAGCGACGTGTGGGACGACATCGAGCACATGCACCAGCGCGATCCCGAGCGCACGGGCTTCGCGACGCAGAAACCCGCGGCGCTGCTGCGCCGCATGATACTCGCTTCCTCGAAGGAGGGCGACCTCGTGGCGGATTTCTTTTCCGGCAGCGGCACGACTGCGGCCGCGGCCTCAGCGCTCGGGCGGCATTACCTCGCCGTGGATTCCTCCCCGGCGGCGATGGGCATGCTGCGCCGCCGCCAGCTCGAGGGGCACCGCGAGGGCTCTTTGCTCAAGGACGCAGCCGGGATGCGCATCGAGTATGCCGTCGTGCCAGAAGCCGACATCGCGGCGGATTATGCCGCATCCCGCGCGGACGGACGCGTCGAACTCACGTTCCGCGGCTTTTCGAGCGAATGGGGCGTCGCTTACGCCGCCCTCGGCGCCATAGACGCGGATGGCTTCTTCCGCCCCGAGAACTACGCGCTTCTGCCCGTGCCGGGCGTGCGCCTCACGGCGCGCGCGGGCGCGGTTTTACAGGTATGCGATTATGCCGGAGGGATGAAGTTTTGGGGGATTGACAATTAGCATTGTCAATTCCCTAAAAACTAATAACTAACAGTGAATCGTGAATGACTATTTTAAGGTTTATTGGGCAAGGGCGGAATCCGCTTCACTCCGCGCTTTTATCGGCTGAGATCACCGGATATTCTATGAAAATCAGGGCTTCCTGAAAGCGGAAGCCCTTTGAATTCAGATCGTTATTCACCATTCACTATTAGATGTTAGCTGCATAATCGGCAACTCTTGCCGATTATGCACCCTTCGCCCCCAGCCCCAGCTCCTCCATATGCTCCCGCATGCCGCGGATGACGAGCTCCATGACCTCTTCGAGCGGGAGCCCGAGCATGTCGCAGCCCTGCTGGATGACCTCGCGGCTGCATTTGGCGGCGAACTTTTTGTCCTTGAACTTCTTTTTGAGGCTCGGCACCTCGAGGTCGGAAAGGCCCGTGGGGCGCATGAGGCTCGCCGCCTGCACGATGCCCGTGAGCTCGTCCACCGCGTAGAGGCTCTTTTCGAGGTTGGTCTGAGGCACGACGTCGTTGCGCAGGCCGTAGCCGTGCGAGAGTATCGCGCGGATGTCCGCCTCGTCGATGTTTTCGCCTTCGAGCAGGGCGCGCGCGTGGTCGAGGTGCTCCTCGGGATACTTCTCGTAGTCCACGTCGTGCAGGTAGCCTATGGCTTCCCAATGCGCCTTGTCCTCGCCGAAATGCTCCGCCATGGCGCCCATCGCGGAGGAAACCGCGAGCGCGTGCAGCAAAAGATGCGGCTCCGTCACGTTCTTTTCGATGAGCCGCTTGGCCTGATCCATCGTCAAAGCCGACATAATAACACCTCTCATATAATCGCAATCGGGGACGGTTCTGCTTGTTCGAGGCAATCCACAGCCGCCGGTTTGCCGTTTTTCATCGGTCAGGCCGAAACTTCGAACAAACAGAACCGTCCCCCGCGCTTTGAAAGGTATTATAGCAAAACCGGCCCCGGGATGCAATCACGGCGGGAATTTGACGGCCGCCGCCTGCTCTCCCTCCGAGTCGATCAGCTCGCTGACCGTCACGAAGCGGAAGCCCGCGCCCATGAGCTCGGGGATGACGGCCCGCATGGCTTTGGCGGTGGTGGCCTGCTGGTCGTGCATGAGTATCACGCAGCCCTCCTTCACCTGCGCGAGCACATATCTTGCGAGCTCCGCCGGGTCGCTCATGCGCCAGTCCCCGGTATCGATGGTCCAGAGCACGAGGGGATAGGGGACGGCGCTTCGCACCGTCTGGTTGTAGTAGCCGAAGGGAGGCCGCACCACCGCCGCGCCGTGGCCGAGCACGCGCTCGATTTCCCGGTTGGTGGATTCGATTTCGGCGACGCACTGCTCGGCCGAAAGCGCAGTCAGGTTCGCGTGGGACCAGGTGTGGTTGCCGACCTCGCAGCCGAGCGCCTCCATGCGAAGGAGCGCCTCCTCGCAGCCCTCGACGCGGCTTCCGAGCACGAAGAACGTCGCCGTCACGCCGTATTCCTCGAGTACGTCGAGTATTTCCGCGGTCACCTCGGGATACGGCCCGTCGTCGAACGTCAGCGCGATCATGGGGCCGCCGTCGTTGACAAAAGAGGCCGCGGCTTGGCCCGGTATGTCCGGCTGCGTGTCCCCGAAGAAGGAAAGCGCCGCCGCGAGCACGCACAGGGCGGCCGCGGCGGCCTTGGGCGCGTTCGCGCCCGACGATTCTATGAATGCGCGCGCATGCTTCATGCCGGAATATATGTCCGGCAAAACGCGCTTATTCCACCTTGGGAAGCTGGTCGAAGCCCTTGCGGAGATCCTCGTCGGCGGGGATGCTGTCGTTCATCCTGCCCTCGTTGTACGCCTGGTACGCAGTCATGTCGAAGTAGCCCGTGCCCGAGAGGCCGAAGAGTATGGTTTCGCTCCTGCCCGCTTCGCGGCAGCGCAGCGCCTCGTCGATGGCGGCGCGGATCGCGTGGGCGCTTTCCGGCGCGGGGAGTATGGTTTCGCACCGCGCGAAAAGCTCCGCCGCCTCGAACACGCGCGTCTGCTCGACGGCCACGGCTTCCATGTATCCGTCGTGGTAGAGCTTGGAGAGTATCGGGCTCATGCCGTGGTAGCGAAGGCCGCCCGCGTGGTTCTCCGAGGGCTTGAAGCCGCAGCCGAGCGTGTACATCTTCGCGAGCGGTGTGATCTTGCCCACGTCGCAGAAATCGTACGCGTATTTGCCCCGCGTGAAGGAGGGGCAGCTCGCCGGCTCCACCGCGATGAAGCGGGTCTTGTTCTTTCCTCTGATCCTGTCGCGCATGAACGGCGCGATGAGGCCGCCGAGGTTCGATCCGCCGCCCGCGCAGGCGATGACGACGTCGGGATACTCGTCTATGAGCGCCATGGCGGCTTCGCTCTCGAGGCCGATCACGCTCTGGTGGAGCAGCACCTGGTTGAGCACGCTGCCCAGGACGTAACGATACCCCTGTGTCGTGACGGCGGCCTCCACGGCCTCGGAGATGGCCGTGCCGAGCGAGCCGGAGTTGTTCGGGTCCTCCGCGAGTATCGCGCGGCCCGCGTTGGTCGTGGCGCTGGGGCTTGGTATGACCTTCGCCCCGAAGTTTTCGATGATGGCCTTGCGGTAGGGCTTCTGCTCGCTCGAGCATTTGACCATGTAGACCGTCAGCGGCAGCTTGAAGTACGCGCACGCCTCGGCGAGCGCCGTGCCCCACTGGCCCGCGCCGGTTTCGGTGGTGAGGCCCCTGAGCCCCTGTTCCTTGGCGTAGTACGCCTGCGGTATGGCGGAGTTGAGCTTGTGACTGCCCGAAGTGTTGTTGCCCTCGAACTTGAAGTAGATCCGCGCCGGCGTCTTGAGCTCCTTCTCGAGGTTGTAAGCGCGGACCAGAGGCGAGGGGCGGTAGATGCGGTACATCTCCATAACCTCCTCGGGTATGTCGACATACGCGGTCCCGTCGTCCATCTCCTGGTCGGCGAGCGCTTTGCAGAACACGGGGTAGAGCTCCTCGGCCGTTGCGGGCCTGCCGGTGCCGGGGTTGAGCATCGGCGCGGGCAGTTCCTTCATATCGGCCCTGAGATTATACCACTGCCTGGGCAGGCTTTCTTCAGCCAGATAGATCCTGTGCGGGATGCGTGCCATAATCGTTTCCTCCTTGATGATGATAAAATAAAAAAGCCCCCGTCCCTATGTTGGGACGAAAGCTCTTCTTTCAAACTTCCGCGGTGCCACCCGACTTGTGCGCGAACGCGCCTCTCATGCGGCCCGCAATCACGGGCCCTTCCCTTGTAACGGCGGGAAACTCCGTCGGCTGCTACTGGGCTTTCGCTTTTCGGCCGCCCTCGCAAGTCCATTCGTCAAAGCCCGCTGCTGCCGCTTTCCACCCTCGCGGCTCTCTGTAAGGCGCTGCCCTGCCTACTCCTCTTGCTCAATGGTTTGTGCGATTCAATTTAATATATTATTATACAAACGGCGCGGCTTTTGTCAACAGCTATTTTTTATGCGGCTTGCGCGGCCGATACTTTGGTGCTATGCTTTTGCTATGCCGGATGTAACCTGGAACCCGTGGCACGGCTGCCGCAAGCTGAGCGCGGGCTGCAAAAACTGCTATGTTTATCGCGAGGACGCTGCGCGCGGCAGGGACGCCTCGGCAATCGCGTGCACGGCCATGTTCGATCTGCCCGTCAGAAAAGGGCGCGGGGGCGAATATAAAATCCCTTCCGGCACGACAGTGTACACCTGCTTTACCTCGGATTTTTTCCTTGAGGATGCGGACGCGTGGCGCGGCGACGCCTGGCGCATGATGCGCGGTCGGCAGGACTTGGATTTCGTGTTCATCACCAAGCGCATCGACCGCATTCGGGCCTGCCTGCCGCCGGATTGGGGCGAGGGCTATCCCAACGTCGCGATCGGCTGCACCTGCGAAAACCGGCGCGCGGCGGATTACCGGTTGCCGCTCTTTCGCGCCGCGCCCGCCAAAAAGCGCTTCGTCGTCTGCGAGCCCCTGCTCGAGCGCATAGACCTTTCGCCCCATCTCGGGCCGTGGTTTTGCTCGGTCGTCGTCGGGGGCGAGTCGGGCGAAAACGCGCGGGAATGCCTCTACGATTGGGTGCTCGATATACGCAGCCAATGCGAGGCGGCCAACGTGCCGTTTCGCTTCAAGCAGACCGGCGCGAACTTCGTCAAGGACGGCAAGCGCTATAAAATCGAACGCAGGCACCAGCACGCGCAGGCGAAAAAGGCGGGCATCGACTTTTTTCCGCAAGGGGAGGAAGCATGACGGATATTCCCATCACCGAGGCGCGGGACGCGCGCTTTTCCGCGATCGACCGGCTCGACACACTTACTTTGATCGCGCTCATCAACGACGAGGACGCGCTCGTCCACCTCGCGGTGCGGCGGGCTCTTCCCGCCATCGCCCGCGTCGCGGACGCCGCGGCGGCGGGCATATCGCGCGGCGGGAGGCTTATCTACATCGGCGCGGGCACGAGCGGCAGGCTCGGCGTGCTCGACGCCGCCGAGTGCTCGCCGACGTTCGGGGTCCCCCCCGAAACCGTGCAGGGCCACATCGCGGGCGGGACGGAGGCGCTCACCCGCTCCGTAGAGGGCGCGGAGGACGACGCTCAGGCGGGTGCGGCGCTGGTCGGGCGGCTCCGCGTCAACGCGCTCGACACAATCGTGGGCATCAGCGCGAGCGGAGGCGCGCGCTTCGTGATCGCGGCCGTCGCGCGGGCGCGGCGGGACGGGGCCTTCACGGCGGCGCTGACCTCCAACGAGCATACGAAGCTCGCCGCGGCCGCGGAGGTCGAGATCGCGCTCGTCACGGGGCCTGAAGTGATCGCGGGCTCCACGCGCATGAAGTGCGGCACCGCGCAAAAGATGGCGCTCAACATGCTCTCGACCGCCGCCATGGTGCGCCTCGGCCACGCGAAAGGCGGCGTGATGACGGATATGAAGGCCGTCAACGAAAAGCTTCGCGCGAGGAGCGTGCGCATCGTATCGCAGGTTACGGGCGCGGCGGAGGGGCGCGCGCGCGCGGCGCTCGAGGCGTGCGGCTACGACACCGCGCGGGCGATCCGCGCGCTGGAGGGTGAGAAATGAAGGATCTGATTCGCCAGGCGGGCGCGCGGCTCATGACCTTCGTACCGGGGCCGCGCATGACGGAGGATTACAAAGCCTTCGCCTGCGAATACGGTTTATGCAACTTCATACTTTTTGGGGACGACATCGAGAACGCGCGGCAGCTCGGGGAGCTCTGCGCGCAGCTCGACGCGCTCGCCCGCGAGAACACCGGCATGGGCGCGCTCGTCGCCATAGACCAGGAGGGCGGCAGGGTGCAGCGCCTCCCGCGGGACATGCTCGACACGCCCGCGGCGGCGTCGCTCGCTCAGGCGGGCGGGGAGCGCGCCTATGAAACGGGCCGCCTGATTGCGCGGACCCTGCTTGCGCACGGCGTCAACTTCGACCTCGCGCCCGTGCTCGACGTGGAATACGAAAACGGCAACCCCGTCGTGGGGGACCGCAGCTTCGGCAAAACGCCGGAGCAGGCCGCGCGCCTGGGCGTGGCGATGCTCGAGGGGATTGCGACGGGCGGCGCGCTCGCGTGCGCCAAGCATTTCCCGGGGCACGGGGGCACGCGGCTCGATTCGCACCTTGCGCTGCCAACGCTCGATTATACTTTGGATGAGCTTCGCGCGGGGCCGCTCATCCCCTTCGCGGCGGCGGTCGCCGCGGGCGCGCGCGCGATCATGAGCGCGCACATACTCTTCCCGAACATCGATCCGGAACGCCCTGCGACGCTCTCGCGGCGCTTGCTCACGGGGCTTCTTCGCGAGGAAATGGATTTTTCCGGCCTCATACTGACGGACTGCCTCGAGATGGGCGCGATGTCGAAGCATTTCGGCACGGCATACGCCGCGAAGGAGGCCGCGAAGGCGGGCGCGGACATCCTGCTCGTTTCGCATACGCGGGAGTTCGCGGCCGAGACAGTCGAAACGCTCGCCAAAGCGCTTGCGGATGGGGAGCTGGACCGGGCGGAGCACGAACGCTCGCTCGAGCGCATACGGGAGGCGAAACGATGGCTGGGGTTGTGATGGGGGTCGACGGCGGGGGCAGCAAGACCGAATACGTGCTGCTCGACGCGGCGACCGGCGAGCGCGTCGGAGGCGGCAGGCTCGGCGCGCTGAGCCCTTTCGCGGGAGAAGGCGTGATGGAGCGCACGGCGTCCCGGCTTGCGGCGGTGCTCCAACAGCACGAACTCGCCTGCCTCGCGCTGCGCGCGGGCTGCGCGGGCGCCGGGGAGCCCCTCATGGCTGAAAAGGTACGGCAGTCGCTCGTTCAGGCGGGCATAGCCTGCCCCGTTTCCGTTGTGGGAGACCACTGGAACACGCTCGACACGGCGTTCGGCGACGGGGACGGCGCGGCGCTCATCTCCGGCACGGGCTCGGTGTGCTGCGCGCGCCATATGGGCACGTTCATCCGCGCGGGCGGGCGCGGCCATGTGTTCGACGACGAGGGCAGCGGCTACGCCATCGGCCGGGACATGCTCGCGGCCATAGCGCGCGCGTCCGACGGGCGCGGCCCCGAAACGAAGCTCGCGGACATCGTGCGCGACGTTTCCGGCCTGAACGACATCGGTGAGATCGCGGCGTTCTACTGCGCGCCCTCGCGCCCCAAGGCAGACATCGCCACACTCGCGCATTTCCTGGGCATGGCGGTTTCCGCGGGGGACGAGGCCGCGCGGCTCATACTCGAAAAGGCGGCGGGCGAGCTTGCCGCGCTCGCCTTCGCGGTGCTCGCGAAGCTGCCGCCCGAACTGAGGCGGCTCGCGCTCACGGGCAGCGTTCTCACGGAGAACCGCTCGCTTCGCACGCGGCTCAACGCGCTCATCGCCGAGCGCTTCCCGCAGGCGGAAAGCTTCGTGCTCTACACGCGCGCGGCGGAGGGCGCGGCGGCCTATGCGCTCAAACAGCTCAGGTCCGGCGCGTGACGGAAAGTATAGTACTAAATCGACTTACTATAAAACGGCTTACAATACAACCATATGCGCGCAAAGCGCGAACGCTTCGCGTTCCGATCCCAGCCGCGGCGGAAAGTGATTGACGATTCACTATTGGTTATTAGCTAATGATATTTCTCGCCCACGTTCCCTTGACGAGCAGAGGCATGGATAGGGCGACCTTGATCAAATCGCAGGCCTGCAGGCAGGCGTAGACCAGGACGATGTCGAGCGGGGTGCGGTAGCACAGCACGTACGCGAGCGGCAGCGCCACGGCCCAGGTATAGCCGCTGTCGAACAGGAACGTGATGAGTGTCCTGCCGCCGGAGCGTATGGTGAAATACGCCGCGTGCGTGAGGGCGTGGAGCCACAGCGTCGCGCCGGATATGGCGATCATACTCGCGGTGAGCGCGCGCACGTCGTCCCCGACGTTGTATATCCGGGGGATCCATCCCGAGAAGGCGACGATCACAAGGCCTACGAACACGTGCAGCACGACGTCCGCGAATATGAGCTTCGTGTTTTCCTCGCGCGCGCCGCGTATATCCCCGGCGCCGAGCTTCTGCCCGCACAGTATGGATATGGCGCTACCCATGGCGAACATGATCACCGCGAAGAGCTGCCACACGGTCGAGGTGATGTTGGTCGCGGCGACGACCTGCAATCCGCGGTAGGAATAGCACTGGTTGATGAGCGCCGTGCCCGCGCTCCAAAGGAACTCGTTGACAAGAAGCGGCGCGCCTGTGGCGAGTATGCGTTTTACGAGCGCGGCGGGTATGCGAAGGCTCCTGAGCGCGCCTGCGATGAAGGGATGCTTCGCGCGGTTCTCGTAGGTGTAGGCGACGAGATACGCGGCCTCGACGAAACGCGCGATGACGGTCGCGAGCGCCGCGCCGCGCACGCCCATGTTCGGGAAGCCGAACTTGCCGTAGATGAGCAGATAGTTGAGCACGAAGTTCACGAGTATGGAGACGATGCTCGCCCGCATGGGCGCTTTGGTTTCGCCCGTCTCGCGAAGCGTGCTCGCGAAGCTCTGGCTCAGCATGAACGGGAAAAGCCCCCAGAGCGCGATGGAAAGGTATCCCTTCGCCTCGCTCATCGTAAGCTCCGGGGAAGCGGCGCCGGCCGCGGTGTCGTGTATGTACAGGGCGATGAGCTCTTCCCCGAAAACGGAAAAGAGCGTCGTCGCCAGCGCCGTGATGAGCACGCCTATGATCAGCTTGAAGCGGAATGTGTGGCGCAGCCCATCGTGGTCGCCCACGCCCGCGTATTGCGCGCCGAAGATCGACGCGCCGGAAAGCGCGCCGAATATCGTGAGATTGAACACGAAGACAAGCTGGTTGACGATCGCGACGCCGGAGATGGATTCCGTGCACAGCGCGCCGACCATGACGTTGTCGAGCAGGTTGACGAAGCTCGTGATCCCCTGCTGGATCGCGAGCGGAAGCACGAGCGAGACGAGCGCCGCGTAAAACGCCCTGTCGCCTATGAATTTTTTCCGGAATGCGGCGAAGCCGCGGGGCGCTGTACCTTCCATGATAAATACGTCCTTCCTTGAGCCGCGAGTAGTATCATATCACATGAGCGCGGCGATGCACAAGCGCGCGTCTTTCAGTTCGCGCGGCGCGCTTCGTTGAAATATGCTCCCGCGCGTGATAGAATAAATCGTCGGCGCACGCCGGCGGGTATCGGGGGAAGAATGAAGCTCCAAGCGCTCTGGTTCGATCGACGCGACAGGCTCGTTTTCGGCGAGGCCGTCACGGCATTGCGTC
>MWBW01000019.1 GCA_002069725.1 Firmicutes bacterium ADurb.Bin248
GCGGCGTTATTTCAATCCACGCCCTCCGCGAGGAGGGCGACAATACTTCGAGCGGCCTATTTACGGGATAAAATGATTTCAATCCACGCCCTCCGCGAGGAGGGCGACCGCTAAAGTTTGTGGATGGTTGCCCGCGCGCATCCATATATAGATTTTACATGATATAAAAGAGCCGTTTCAACCCCAAAGTATAGGATAATATGTAGTTTTCAAGGTGCGAGGAGGTCGGGAATTCTCTGCGCGCCCGGATATCGCACCCGCTCACACGATCAGCGTGCCCTCGGGGTCGTAGCCCCTTTTCGCGCCGCAATGGATGATCTTGTTTCGATGGTTGTTCCCGAGGTTGTAGAAGCGGAGGCTGTCTTTCTCCTGATCGATGAGCGCGAGCAGCGCCGCCTGCAGGCGCACGGCCTGCGCCGCGTCAAGCGAGCACTCGAACACCGAGTTCTGGACGCGCTGGCCGTAGTCCACGCACTTTTTCGCGACCAGCCGCAGCCTGCGCCTGCCCTCGGGGGTCTCCGTATTGACGTCGTAGGTGATGAGCAACAGCATAATTCCCTCACTTCCAGAAAAACGGCGGATACGCGTCGAGATCGCCGCGAAGGTATCGCGCGAGCAGCAGCGCCTGCGCGAACGGCGCGAGGCCCCAGGGCAGCTTTTCACCGAGGTAAGGATGCGTGATGATCTCCTGTTTCTTGTTCTGCCATTCGTTGAGCACGAGCTTGCGCGCGGCGTCCTTGAGCAGCACCGCGCCGTTCTCCTTGCAGTCGAAATCGCTCGCCTTGAGCGCGCGCGTGTTCACGAGCGTCAGCGCGAGCCTGTCCGCGAGTATGCCGCGGAATTCCTCCATCAGGTCGAGCGCGAGCGACACGCGTCCCGGCCTGTCGCAGTGCAGGAAGCCGACATAAGGGTCGAGCCCCGCTTCGCTCAGCGCGGAGGCGCAAAGCCCGGCGAGCAGCGCGTAGAGAAAGGAGAGCAGCGCGTTCATGCGGTCCGTGGGCGGGCGGCGGTTCCTTCCGTCGAAACGCAAGCGCGCGTCGTCGGCGAGGATGAGCGCGTCGAAGCGCGAGAAGTACGTTTCCGCCGCGGAGCCCTCGAGCCCGCGCAAAGTCTGCTTGTCCGCGCACTCGGCCACGGCGCGCAGCTTCCCCGCGAGCTCCGCGCAGCTTTCCTTTATGGCGGCGACGTCCACGCGCATGGGATGGTCCCGCGTCGCTCGCTCGAGTATCCAGCGGCTGTTGTGGATTTTCGCGAGCACGAAGGCGCGCGCGAGAGCGGCGCTTTGCGTCGGATCGTCCGCGACGCGGTATTGCGTCCGTCTCAACAGCACGTTGCCGTTCTCGTTGCCGCTCACCGCCGCGAGAAATCTGTTTCCCTGGTTGAAAAAGCTCAGCCGGATCCCCCGTTTCGCGCACGCGCCCATCAGCGCGGGGCTCGCCCCCTTGTAACCGAAATAGGCGATGGATTCGAGCGTGTGCAGCGGCAGGCGCAGCTTTTCTTCCTCGCCGAGCAGCACCACGACGTTTTCGCCGTCGAGCGCGAGGTAGGTTTCCGGCGTCGTGACATAGAGCGTGTTGAGCAGCTTTTTCATGGCTTCTCCTCCCGGCACGCGTCGATGGCGCCCCGGATGTATTCGACCGCCGAGCGCGCTTTTTCAAGGCCCGGCAAACAGACCTCGCGCATCGCGCACGAGCGGCAGCCGGGCCGTTTCTTCACCCTGGGCGTGTGGCCGCGCGCGTACAGGCGGTGCATCTCAGCGAGCGCGTCCCGCACGGCGGCGCGCAGCTCCGGCGTCAGTTCCACCCGCTCGCGCCGCTTTACGGCGGCGTAATACAGATACGCCTCCGGGATGTCGCAGCAGAGCATCTCCTCCAGGCACATCGCCTGCGCGCAGAGCTGCATGCTGTCCGCATGAACGGAGGAATTATCCCCGTGCTTGTATTCCACGGGAACGGGGCGCCACCGTCCCTTCCTTCCGGTCACGGGCACGCCGTTTTCATCGCAAAGGAACTCCACGACGTCGCATACGCCCCGTATCCCGAGGGTCGCCGAGGCGACCGGCATGGCTCTCACGATCAGCCGGTCGCCCCGTTTTTCGTCGAACGTCGGGTCGTGAACCCGCTCGTGCAGAAGATCCCCCTCGGCGGTGAGCAGATTGCCTACCCACAGGCATTCGATATGACCCAGCGCCCACTGGCGCGGACAGAACGCGAAGTGCTGGATTCCGGACAGGGCGAGATATTCGTCCTCCGGATACGCGCTCATCCCATGCGCTCGACCGTCACGCCCGCCGGGATGGCGGCCTCGTCGAGCGCCACCTCGTAATCGGCAAAGCTTCGCGCGGCGTTCTTCGGGTCCTTGCGGCACACCTTGATTGCGTCGAAAAGCTTGTAGGCCGGCGCGTTGCCCAGTTCCGTGTCGTGCTTGAACACGATCAGCTCCCTTGTGGCCATGTTGCCGCGCGCGGCGGAGCGGTCGAGCTCGAACATGTTGAGGATCGCTTCCCAGAGGAGCTTGAGATCCTCTTCGGAGAAACCCGTCACGCGGCGCGCGAGGTTCGCGGAAACATAGCCCTCGGCGCGGTAGAGGCCGTAGGGCACGATGTGCTTGCGGCCCATTTCGGTCTTTTTCTTCCTGGCGTCCTCCTCGGTGGAGATGGCGACGCGCGTGATGGTGATCTCCTGCGGGATGATGGGCTCGACGCTGCGCGCGAAGCCGATCTGAACGGGGCCGCGCACCTGGCCGCAATTGAGGTATGCCTTGACGAAGGTCGTCATCACCGCGCCGAACGTGCGCACGTCGAAGAAGTTCCTGCACATAAAGTCGCGAAGCTTCAGGTCGAGCGCCTTTTTATCCCTTTTGTCCAGCTTTTCGATCTTCTTCTCATCCGTATCGAGCGCGAGATACGCCTCGTTGTCGCTCGCGTTGAGGGGGACGCCTTCTTTGATGTAAATGCGATACCCCGGCGCGTCCTCCCGTACGGTTTCGACGTAGTTGCGGATCTTTCGCTTGAGGCACACGTCCGTCACGAGGCCGAAGCCCGTTTCGGGATCGACGCGCGGCATGTTGCCCGCGTCCGGGTCGCCGTTGGGGTTGCCGTTCTCCACCTCGAAGAGGACCACGAAGTCATACCGGTTTTTGATGGGCTCGCTCATTTCAGTTCTCCTCCTTATTGATGTCATTGGTTTCCTGCTTGTCCTTCTTGCGGAAGCGCGCCTGACGCTGATGGTAATAGCCGAGTATGAAAAGGCCCTGTTCCTCCGGGGTCAGGTGCGCGGGATAGGGGTCGTCGTCCGCCTCGAGCCGCTCCATGACCTCCGCGATGAGGCGGTCGTTGCGCCAGCCCCACTGATCGTCCTTGCTGATGTGATGCCGCGAGAGCCTCAAAAGCGTTGGGAACGCGAGGCGCGGCGTGGCGCAGGCGGAATCGAAATACTTGTCCGTGATGGTCGCGTTGATGCCGGGGTTCGCGTTCTCCTGCGTCTGCTCGAGCAGGGCGAAGAGCCTGCCGAGCACGTAAGGTTTGTTTGCGCTTGCTTCATTGAGTGCCACCGTAACTACCTCCTTGTAATCTTCGTAGTGAACGCCGTTTCGGATCAGGTGCGCCTTGACGAACGCGGCCTTGACGCGGTCCACCTTGCGCTCCGCGCGGATGCGCATGAGTATGTTGGAATACAGCGCCTCGGGATACGGCGCGCCGGATACGATGGCGCGCAGCACGGCGCCCGCGAGCAGCGGCGAGGACGCGTCGTCCTTCGACTGTTCGAACACCGTGGCTTTGAGCAGCCAGTAGAGCGAAACATAAGGCATGTCCTTCGGGCCCTTTTCGATATCGAGCCTTTCGTAGTGCGCCGCGACGTTTTTGAGAATGTTGCCGAAGCTGTCCCTGTAAAAGAAGCGCACGCTCAGCCGCGCGGCGTTGGGCGAGAGGCACAGGATATAGAAGGGCGTCGTGGCGCTGAGGCCTTCGAGATCGATCGGTCCCCCGGCGGCGATCGTTTTGAGCGCGCGGAACACCTCGCCCTCCGTCCTGACGCGCGGGTCGGTGTTTTCGTCTGCCTCCGCCTCGGCTTTGGCGCGCGGGTTGACGAAGGCGAGGAACGCCTCCTGATACGCGGCTTCTCCATCCTTAGCCCAGCACACGACGGTATCCCCGCCCAGCGTCAGCCTGTGCTCCCGGTCCGCGAGCAGATGGTTGAGCGCCGTCGCGTATGCGAAGGCCGCGTATTCCGAAACCGGCGCGTTGAAGCTTTGCTCCTTGCCGTAGGATTCATACGCGGGCGCGTTGAAGCCCACGAGCGACGCGCCGACCGACTGCGCGCCCTGCACGCCTTTTATTTTGGGATGGATGCGCGCGATGGGCTGATTCTCCCGCCCCGTGACGAGGCATTGGCCCAGAACCTCTCCCTGCGTGGCGTCGCGATGGCGCTCCCACGCGGCGCGGATGTCGGGATCCTCGAAGGCGTAGCCGCCGGAGAGCGTGAGGAATGTGATGTTCGCGCCTTTGAGCATCTCCTCCAGGTGCGGCTTGATCAGCGGATGCTCCGCCGCGTTGGCGGGTTCCCATTTCTCGAAGAATGCCCTTACGGCTGCGGCGGCTTCGCCCGGCACGCCGTCGAGCACGCCGAGGTGCAGCGATTTCGTCGCCTCAAAGCATTCGCGCGCGCGCTCGGGCTTGCCTTTCGCATCGATGCCGAGAAGATACGTGCAATTGTCGCACAGGAAATTGGCGACGACGTTCACGCCGCGCACGACCGGCTCCGGCACGGTAAGCGACTGCGGCCGTTCCACGGTTTTCCTGCCCGCCTGAACGTTCTGTCTGAGCGGCGCGACGGAAACGACGCTTCCGTCCCCCGCGAGGCCGAGCGCGAAGGAAACATTGGCCGTCGCGTAGTTGCGCGGCGAGATTTCGCCCAGCGCCGCGAGGGTTTCGTAATACTCGGTCAGCGCCTGCAGTATCATGTTTTCACCCCGCAATCCGTCAAATCGAGCAGGCCGTCCACGAGCTTCGCGTGGAAAAATACGGGCCGTATGCCCTTGGGATTCGCGTAATCCATGTCGAAGAGCATATGCCCGAGGTCGCGCTCGCCCCGGAGCTCCTCGCAGGGCTCGGGCAAGCCGCCCTCGTAGAGCCTCACGTGCGCCGGGAATTCCCTGCATCCGAAATACGGCTGCATAAAGGTTCTGCCGCGCCTGAGCCGCTCCGCCGCCATGGCGTAGAACTTCTCGGGCGTGTCCCCGGGCTTCGCCCGGTCCGTCATCTCGAAGTGCGCCGAAACGATGTAGCGCACGTCCGTGAGCACGCTCGCCGCGCGCTGCTGGATCTGCTCCTTCGCGTCGATGAACAGCGGCGCGTTGTTCCCTTCGCAGGCCGCCCTGAGGTCGGAGGCGAGTATCTTCGCCTTGACCTCGTTTCTTCTGATATTTGTGAAGCGGATGGGGTTGCGCACGAATATGCTCTCCACGACCCACCTCAACCCCGGGTGCCAGTACACGGCCTCGATCAGCCCCCGCGCCGCGCTCGGGGTCATGACCTCATACGATGCTCTCTCGGTTTTCATCTCGGGGCGCGAGAACAGCGCATACGGGCCCCACGCTTCCAGGCGTATGCCGTAACCCATTGGATCACCTTCCTTTTTCGTTTATTTCCGGTCATTGATTTCCATATGAAACTTCTATTTGTTTAGAACGCTTTCATTTTTTGAGGGACGGCATGGCCAGCGCCGTACCCTCACTCCATCACATCATCTCCCTGTTAATTGTTAATTAAATGATATCATCTATCCACTGTTTGTCAACACTTTTTTATGTTGCACTTATAAAGTCGGGAAGATATAATGCTTGAGTCGGATGGAACCATCCGGGGATTGAAATTGTTACTTGTTTATTAGCAAAGTAAACAATGCAGAAACGGCGCTTCGTGCGCCGTTTCTGCATTTACGTATAGATCCCCTGCCCGCCGTCCTTGGGCACGCAAAGCCCGGTTTCTTTGGAGTAGAGCCTTTCGTCGCGCAGCGCGTAGAGATCCCCGGCGAGCGGCTCGAGCGCGCCGCAATTGAACAGCGCATGGAACTGGTTCTCATAGACGGATACCGTATACTGCCCCGCCTCGCGCATCAGCTTCCGGTCGGGCCGGCCCGCGCGCAGCGCGGCGGCGATCTCCCCGGCGCGTTCCTCCACGGGGATGAAAACCGAGCGCGCCGGCGTATCGATCACCTTGAATTGCTCCGCAACCGTCGCGAAGGGCACCATCAGCCCGTTTTTCGCGCACGCGTCCAGCGAGCGGACGATATTTTTCGCGTCCAGCGCCTCCCTGCGCAGAAGGTTGAGCCGCGTGAAATAATACCGTATCGCCTCGGGCGAGGCGATGTCGGCAAACGACGAGCGCGTCATCTGCGCGGCGCCGATCTGCGTTTTGACCAGAGCGGGGCATTTTTTGGCATATTTCTCCTCGGGCCGGAACACGTGGACGACCGCGTCGTCCGGCTTGAGCTTCCCCTCGCGGTTGCAGCGCCCCGCGGCCTGTATGACGGAGTCGACGCCCGCCTCCTCCCGGAACACACAGGGGAAATCCACGTCCACGCCCGCCTCGATGAGGCTCGTGGACACGACGCGGCAGGGCAGCTTTTCGTCGAGCCGCTTGCGGATCACAGCGAGCGCGCGCCTGCGGTCCAGCGGCGTCATGAGCGTCGAAAGGTGGAACGTCCCCTCGCCGGTCAGCTTTTCGTAGAGCGTCCGCGCCTGCTCGCGCGTGTTGACGACGCACAGCGCCTGCTTCATGCCGTTGAGCCGCTGTGCGAGGGCGTCGGCGCCGGCTTCCCCGATGTGCGCGAAGCACACGCGCCGAAGCGCCTCGTAAAGCTGCTTATGGTCGGAGCAGATCTCTTTGGGGATGAGCGCGGGCGCGAACAGAGCGTCGAGCGCGGGCTGCGTCGCGCTGCAGATCACCGCCGTGCAGCGGTAGCCGCGCACGAGCTCGCCGATCGCCTTCACGCACGGAAAAAGCAGATCGGGCGGGAACATCTGCGCCTCGTCGAAGATGACCACGGAGTTTGCGATGTTGTGCAGCTTGCGGCAGCGCGAGGGCTTGTTGGCAAAGAGCGATTCGAAGAACTGCACGCCGGTCGTGACAACGACGGGCAGGTCCCAGTTTTCCGCGGCGAGGCGCAGGGGATCGGTTTCTTCGTCCTCGCGGTCGTATTTGACGCTGCTGTGGTGTTCGAGCACAACATCCCCGCCGAGCGCCTCGCGGAACACGTCGGCGGTTTGCTCGATGATGGAGGTATAGGGGATGACGTAGATCACGCGGCGCAAACCGTTGCGGACGGCGTGTGCGAGCGCGAAGGCGAGCGAGGAGAGCGTTTTGCCCCCGCCCGTGGGCACGCTCAGCGTAAACAGCCCGCGCGGCAGTTGCGCCATGCGCAGGCAATCCTCCTGAACCTGCCTCCGCTTAAAGCCGAGCTCATCCGAAGGCTCCGGGAATTCCGCGAGCCGCTGCTTGAGCTTGTCGAGAAGCGCTTGCATGTCCGCCTCGGGCTGCAGGCGCAGCGGCCGATCCTTCATGAACGCCTCGGTGTCGAGGAAATCCGCGTCCACGAGGCAGGAAAACACCATCCGCGCCCAAAAGGACTTCTCGAAGCCCTGCTCGCGCGGCACGAACGCGAGCGCGGGCAGCTCCGCCGCGATGTCGATTTCGCCCAGCGCACGGCGGTAAGCGAGGTAATCCCCCGCCCGCAGCTTCTGCCGCCCGAGCTTGCCCATGAGCGTGCGATCATATCCCTCGCCGCCCGAACCGACGCCGTCCGGCAGGCCCGCATGATGCCCCGCCGCGCAATAGGCGAGCAGCCGCGCCGCCGTGCCGCCCGCGCCGTAGAGCAGTTCCGCCGCCGCGGCCGAATGTTCGACCCTGCGCAGCAGCTCCCCGCGCAGCCGTTTCTGCCCGTCCGGCGCGCATTTGCCCGCGTCGTGAAGGAGGCCGGCAAGGCGCGCGTGCGCCCCGGCCCCGAACTCGGCGGCGAAATCGCCCGCGAGTTTTGCGACGCCCCGCGCGTGTTCCTCGAAGGGCTGTTTCCGCCCGTCGTCGCAGCTGTGCGCGATCAGATCCATACACGCCTCCCGAATAAAAATTCTGTTTTCCGATCCATGCTTACACGATACAAGACGGGCTGTACGATAAAAAGGATTTACAGGGCGCGGACGGAATCTTTTTTCGCCCGTCCCGCCGATATTGTACCATATTTCTTTGGTTTTTTGCGTCGATTGCTGTAAAAACAGATGAAAAAAGCCGCCCGGCTTTCCGCCGGACGGCCGCGCCGATCCGTTAAAATTTATAGCGTCACAGGAACCCGCCCTCGCAGGCGTCCCAGAACACGTTGCCACCGTTGTTGACGTTGTAATACACGGTCTGCCCGGGCTCGACCGAGCGCGTAAGCCAGACGTTGCCGCCGACGACGCAGTTGTCGCCGATCCTCGTCTGTCCGCCGAGTATGGTCGCCCCGGCGTAGATGACCACGTTGTCGCCGATGTCCGGATGCCGCTTGATGCCCTTGACCGGGTTGCCGTTTTCGTCGAGGTCGAAGCTCTTCGCGCCGAGCGTCACGCCCTGGTAGAGCTTGACGCGCTCGCCTATGGTGCAGGTTTCGCCTATGACCACGCCCGTGCCGTGGTCGATGAAGAAATAGTTGCCTATGCGCGCGCCGGGATGGATGTCTATGCCCGTGAGCTGGTGCGCGTATTCGGTCATCATGCGCGGCAGGAGCGGAACGTTCAGTTCGTAGAGCCTGTGCGCGAGGCGGAACACGCTGATGGCCTCGAACGCAGGGTAGGCGAGCATGATTTCATCCTTCGAGCGCGCGGCGGGGTCGCCCTCGTAGGCCGCGGCGATGTCGGTTTCAAGCACCTCCGCGATCGCCGGAATGTTTTTGACGAACTCCGTGACGACGCCGCCCTGCCCCGCCCCGTCCGGATCGACGGCGCAGAGCAGCTCGCCGAGCGAGAGCGCCGCCTGGCTGAGGTAATTGCCTATGACGGACTGCGCGTTGGCGCAGCTCACCTCCGTGCCGAACACCTGCGGGTACATGGCGCTGCGCACGAGTTGGATAAACCGCGCGACCTTCTCCTTGAGGCCGGGGCGGTTGATGGAGCCGTCCCGGTTGGAGGCGTTGTGCTGCGCGAGCTGCCGCGACGCGGTGTTGACGCTTTGCGCGAGCCGCTCCGCGCTTTCGTCCATGACGAATTCCATAAATCCCGTCCCTATATCCTACTAATTTAATAAGAATTATAGCCAAATAAACATATGCAGTCAATAGGTTTATTTGACATGTATCTTAGTATTCAACGGGCGGAAGAATTGATAACCGAAATTGGGGACGGTTCTGCCTGCGCGTGCCTGAAAGGCTGTTATATTTGCGCGCAAGCAAGCGGAACCGTCCCTGCGTGGGCGGGAGCGGACGGGTGGTATCCGCCCTTACTCCGCGAACATCGGTGAGGAAAGATAGCGCTCGCCCGTATCGGGCAGTATGACCACGATGTTCTTGCCCGTGTTCTCCGGGCGTCTGGCGAGCTCTATGGCCGCCCACGCGGCCGCGCCCGAGGAGATGCCCGCGAGCACGCCCTCCAGCCTGCCGATTTCGCGGCCCACGGCGAAGGCGTCCTCGTTGGCGACGGGGATGATCTCGTCGTAGATCCCCGTGTTGAGCACATCCGGCACGAAGCCCGCGCCGATGCCCTGTATCTTGTGCGCGCCCGCGACGCCCGTCGAGAGCACCGCGGAGGAGGCCGGTTCCACGGCGACGACTTTGATATCCGGGTTCTTCGACTTGAGGTATTCGCCCGCGCCCGTGACGGTGCCGCCCGTGCCCACGCCCGCGACGAAGATGTCGATCTGGCCGTCGGTATCCTCCCAGATCTCGGGGCCCGTGGTCCTGCGGTGGATCTCCGGGTTGGCGGGGTTGACGAACTGGCCGGGGATGAAACTGCCCGGGATTTCCCCGGCGAGCTCCTCCGCTTTGGCGATGGCGCCCTTCATGCCCCTGGCGCCCTCGGTGAGCACGAGCTCCGCGCCGTAGGCCCTGAGTATCTGCCTGCGCTCGACGCTCATGGTTTCCGGCATCACGATGATGATGCGGTATCCGCGCGCCGCCGCGACCGACGCGAGGCCGATGCCCGTGTTGCCCGAGGTCGGCTCGATGATGACGGAGTCCGGCCGGAGCAGGCCCCTCGCCTCCGCGTCGTCGATCATCGCCTTGGCGATGCGGTCCTTCACGCTGCCCGCGGGGTTGAAATACTCGAGCTTGGCGATCACGCGCGCCCCGAGGCCATACTTCTTTTCGATGCCGGAGAGCTCCAGGAGCGGAGTCTTGCCGATGAGCTGATCCGCCGACGCATAGATTTTCGACATGGGTTGGATCTCCTTTTCGTTCTTTACGCCATTATATGCGCGATAACATACATAGTCAATATGTTTATATGTTTTATTTTGAAAACTTGAACGACCATAAATCCTGTGTTAAACTGGGTTTATCAGGGAAGGCGGTGACGGGCATGATCGTATCCACGAAGGGCAGGTACGCGCTGAGCGTCATGATGGACCTCGCCGAGCACAACACCGGAGAATACCTGCTGCTCAACGACATCGCGGCGCGGCAGGGCATTTCCGAAAAATACCTCGAGGGCATCATGGCTTCGCTGAGCAAGGCCGGGCTCGTCCACTCGCTGCGCGGGCGGGGCGGCGGCTACCGGCTCGCCAAGTCGCCCGAGGAATACACCGTGGGCGGCATATTGAAGCTCACCGAGGGCTCCCTCGCGCCCGTGTCGTGCACCGAGGGCCGGGGCGCGTCCTGCGCGCGCGCGGCGGAGTGCCGCATGTATCCGATGTGGGCAAGGCTCGATCGCATGATTTTCGACTACTTCGAGGGCATCACCGTCGCGGATCTTGTGCGCGAGGGCGGCGGCGGGGACAACTACGTCATTTGAGGCGGCGCTTGACAGCGCGGCCGCCGGGGGATACAATAGCTTGACCGCCTGCGGCGCGGGCGCATGAATTCGACAGACACTTTTACTCGTTTGCCCCAAGCGAAGCCCGTATGAACCATGCGGGCTTCGCGCCTTTTTTGGCGCGGTTGAGTTTTAGAACCAGAAGTGGTATCATGCAGCGGTGAGGCAAGACATGAGGCGGTATCGGTTGAAAATCAGCGGCATCGTGCAGGGCGTGGGCTTTCGCCCATTCCTGTACCGCGAGGCCGCGCGGCTCTCGCTCGGGGGCTTCGCGCGAAACACGAGCTACGGCGTGTACGCGGAGATCGAGGGAACCGACGCCGCCTGCGACGCCTTCCTCGACGCCGTCCGCAACGGCCCGCCTCCGCTCGCGCGCGTCGTATCCGCCGAAGCGGAGCCCATGGAGCCAAAAGGGGAATCTTCCTTTGCCATCGCCGCGAGCGAGCCGGGCGCGCGCACCGCGCTGATTTCCCCCGACATCGGCGTCTGCGACGCGTGCAAAAGGGAGGTTTTCGACCCGGCGGACCGCCGCTTCCGCTATCCGTTCACGAACTGCACGGACTGCGGGCCGCGCTTCACGATCATAAGGGATATCCCCTACGACCGGAAAAACACCTCCATGGCGGCTTTCGTCCAGTGCCCCGCGTGCCGGGACGAATACGACGACCCTTCGCACCGCCGTTTCCACGCGCAGCCCAACGCCTGCCCGGAGTGCGGGCCGAAGCTTTCCTTCCTGGTAAACGGGAAGGAGGCCGCGGGCGACCCGCTCGCGCTGTTCGGGGCGTATATCGAAAGGGGCCTGACCGTCGCCGTCAAGGGCCTCGGCGGCTTCCATCTCGCCTGCGACGCGCAAAACGAGGCGGCCGTATCGCGGCTCCGCCAAAGAAAGGCGCGTTACGAGAAGCCCTTCGCCGTGATGCTGCGGGATCTCGAAACCGCGCGGCGCTGGTGCGAATTATCCCCCGGGGAGGAGGCGCTGCTTTCCTGCCGCAGGAAGCCCATCGTGCTCTTAAAAAAGCGGGGCGAACCCCTCGCGGATTCGATCGCGCCGGGGAACGCGCGCCTGGGCGTCATGCTCCCGTATACGCCTTTGCACTGCCTGCTGATGGAAAACCGCGGCGCGCTCGTGCTGACCTCCGGCAATGTTTCGGACAGGCCCATGATCTATCGCGACGCGGACATCCCCGCCCTCGCGGGGCTCGCGGACGCCGTGCTCACGCACGACCGCCCCATCGAGCGCCGCGTGGACGACAGCGTGGCCGTCGTATCCCGCGGGAAAGTCCGCCTCGCGCGCCGGGCGCGCGGCTATGTGCCGGAGCCGGTCCCGCTTCGCGGCTGCGGGCGCGTCATCCTGGCCGCGGGCGCGCAGCAGAAAAACACGTTCTGCCTCGTCAAGGGGAACGACGCGTTCCTCGGCTCCCACATGGGCGACCTCGACGATCCCGAGACCGAGCGCAGCTATTGCGAGGAGATATCCGCTTTCGAACGCCTGTTCGACGCGAGCCCCGAGCTCGCCGCGTGCGACCTCCATCCGGACTATCTCTCGACGCGCTTCGCCGAAAGCCTCGGGCTGCCCCTCGTGCCCGTGCAGCACCACAGGGCGCACTTCGCCTCCGTGCTCGCGGAGCATGATATCCGCGAAAACGCGCTCGGCTTCATATTCGACGGAACGGGCCTCGGCGACGACGGCATGATCTGGGGCGGGGAGGCGTTTTGCGGAAGCGTCGCCCAAAGCTCCCGCGCCGGGCATCTGCTGCCCTTCCCGCTGCTCGGCGGGGAGGCCGCCGTGCGCGAGCCGTGGCGCTGCGCGCTGGCGGCGGCGGAACTCGCCCTCGGGCGCGAGGAAGCGCTTGAGCTTTGCGAAAACCGCGGCGAGGCGGAGGTTTTGCTTCGCGCGCGGGACGCGGGGATCAACGCGCCGATCTGTTCGAGCATGGGGCGGCTTTTCGACGCGATCGCCTCCGTCGCGGGCGTGCGGCGGACGGCCTCCTACGAAGGGCAGGCCGCGGTCGAGCTCGAGCAGGCGGCGGACGCGCGCGCGCAGGGAAGCTACCGCTTCGGGCTGATCGAGGAGGGCGGCACGCTTATCTTCGATTGGCGCGCGCTCATCCGCGACGCATGGCGCGACGCGCTCTCGGGCGCGGGCGCGGGAGCGATCTCCATGCGCTTCCACAGGGCCTGCGTCGCCCTCGTGCGGGACGCGGCGCTACGCCTTCGCGTCCAAACGGGCTGCGGCGCCGTCGCGCTCTCGGGCGGCTGCTTCATGAACGAAATACTGCTCGAAGGCTGCTTTGCCGCGCTCGAGGCGGAGGGCTTCCGGGTTTACTCCAACGAAGCCGTGCCGGTCAACGACGGCGGGATATGCTACGGACAGGCGGCAATCGCCGCCGCGACAATCAAAAACCCGGCTTCGCCGCTTTTTTGAAAGCGCGACCGGAGGGAAAGTCAGGGGGCGCGGCCCCCGACAACCCCAGGGGAATATGGCGTTATGGAGGCTGATATGTGCCTTGCGATACCGGGAAGGATCGTGGAAATCGACGGGGACGAGGCTGTGCTCGACTACGGCGGCGCGACGCGCCGCGCGTCGCTGCTGCTCGTGCCCGGGGCGAAGGTCGGGGACGCCGCGCTCGTGCACGCGGGCTTCGCCATACAGATACTTGGGGATGAGGATGCCGGAAAGCTCATGGACATCCTCGCCGAGGTGGAAACGCCGTGAACGCGGGCGTTGAAGCGCTGCGACGCGAAATCGCCGCGCGCGCGGACGGCCTGCCGGATACCGTCGTGATGGAGGTGTGCGGCACGCACACGCACGCCATGCGCCGCTACGGGATACGCCAGCTCCTGCCCGGGAACATCCGCCTCGTTTCCGGCCCCGGCTGCCCCGTGTGCGTGACGGACGGGCGCGACCTCGCGCGCGCGCTGTGGCTCGCCGGGCAAAGGAACGTGACGCTGTGCAGCTTCGGCGATATGCTGCGCGTGCCCTGCGGGAAGGAAAGCCTCCTCTCGCTCGCCGCAAAGGGCGCGCGCGTGCGCGTCGTGGTGTCGCCGCTCGAGGCGCTTCAACTCGCGCGGGCGGAGCCGCGCCGCGCGATCGTCTATTTCGGCGTGGGCTTTGAAACCACGGCCCCGCTCACGGCGGCGCTCGTCGATCAGGCCGGGCGCCAAAGCATCCCGAACCTGAGCGTCCTTTCCGTCCACAAGACCATGCCCGAGGCCGTCCGGACGCTGATGCGCAGCGGCGCGCGCGTGGACGCGCTGCTCTGCCCCGGTCACGTCGCGGCCGTCGCGGGCGCGGAGGCGTTCCGTTTCGTGCCGGAGGAGCTTCGCCTTCCCGCGGCGGTGTCGGGATTCGAGGCCGAGGAGATGCTGCTCGCGCTCGCGGCGCTCATGGGCATGCTGCGCGCGAAAAAGCCCGGCCTCGTCAACGCATACCCGCGCGCGGCTGCGCCTTACGGCAACCCGGCCGCCCTCGCGCTGCTCGAAGGGGTATTCGAACCCCGCGCGGCCAACTGGCGCGGCCTCGGCGAAATCCCCGCGAGCGGGCTTGCGCTTCGCGGGGAATACGCGGGTTTCGACGCAGAAAAACGCTTCGACATCCCGCTTACGGACGTGCCCGAACCCGCCGGCTGCCGCTGCGCCGACGTGCTGCGCGGGCTTCTCGAGCCGCCCGAATGCCCGCTGTTCGGCAGCGCCTGCGCGCCGCAAAGCCCTGTGGGCGCGTGCATGGTATCCTCGGAGGGGGCGTGCGCGGCGCACTACGCATACGGAAGGGATTTATGACGGACGAAATCACGTTGGCGCACGGCTCGGGGGGCGAGGCGTACCGCGAGCTCGTGGAGGAAATCTTCCTGCCCGCGTTCAAAAACGAATACATCGCGCCTTTGACCGATTCGGCCGTGCTGCCCGGCGGGCCGCGCCTCGCGTTCACGACGGACGGCTACGTCGTGCAGCCGCTGTTCTTCCCCGGCGGGGACATCGGCAGGCTCGCGGTCTCCGGCACGGTCAACGACCTCGCGGTATCGGGCGCGCTCCCGCGCTATATCGCGGTGTCCATGGTGCTCGAAGCCGGCCTTTGCGCGCAAACGCTGCGGCGCGCCGTAACCTCCATGGCGGGTGCCGCGCGCGAGGCGGGCGTTTTGATCGTCACGGGAGACACGAAGGTCGTGCCCTGCGGCGCGTGCGACGGCATGCACATTTCGACCTCGGGCATAGGCGTGTTTCCCGACGGCGCGTACGTGCCGCCGCAGCGCGTTGAGATCGGGGACGCGGTCATCACGAGCGGGCCCGTGGCCTCGCACGGCATGGCGGTCATGGCCGCGCGCGGCGGCATGGGCTTCGACCCGCCCATCGAGAGCGACGCGCGCCCCATGGCGGACGCTGTGCGGCGCGTGCTGGACGCCGGCATCCGCGTGCACGCCATGCGCGACCCCACGCGCGGCGGCGTGGCGGCGACGCTGTGCGAGTGGGCCGGGCGGGAGCGGAACATACTGCTCTATGAGGAAGCCCTGCCCGTGAAGCCCGGCGCGGCCGCGGCGTGCAGGATTCTCGGCATAGATCCGCTCTACGTCGCCAACGAGGGCGTGATCCTCTTTTCGCTCGCGCACAAGGACGCCGGGGCGGCGCTTGAGGCGCTCCGGGAGCTGCCCGCGTGCCGGGAGGCCGCCGTCGTCGGCGAGGTCGGCGCGGGCGAGGGCATTGTTCTGGCGCGCACGCGCCTCAACACGCTGCGGCGCGTACTGCCGCCGCGGGGGGAGCAGCTTCCGCGCATCTGTTAAAGAAGCGTCTGAGCGGGATCGTTTAAGCCGTATCAAACCCGTTAATTTTTTATCGAAAAAGGGACGGAGCGGGGGATTCCCGCACCCGTTTTCTGCCAGATGAACCCCCTTGACGGAGGGGAAGATACTGCCTATAATCTATTACGATGCGCGACCGCCCGTCCCCCAGGCAGCCAGCCGGGGGATGGGCGTAATTTTTTCCCAATCAGGAGCGCTTGTATGAATGGATGGATCCCCGTGCTGTGCGTGCTCGTACCGCTGCTGGGCGCGTGCGCGCTGCCGTTTGCCGGAAAACGAAGCCCGAAAATCCGGAATGCGCTCGCGCTCGCGCTCGTCGCGGCGGCGTTCGCATTCTCGCTCGCGTCCCTGCCCGCCGCGCTCGCGGGGGAACCGCTCGCGGTGCGCGTCAAGCTGCCGCTCGGCCTGAGCTTCGGCCTCGTCGCCGACGCGCTTGCGGTGTTTATGGCGCTGACCTCGTCGCTCGTCGCGGCGGTCATCGTGATCTACTCCTTCGGCTACGTCCGCGAGTACGACAACCAGAACGAATATTACATGATGGTCGTGCTCTTCATCGGCGCGATGATGGGCCTCGTCCACACCACGAACCTGATTTTCCTCTATATGTTCTGGGAACTCAGCGCCGTGTGCTGCTGGAGGCTTATAGGCTTCTACCGCGAGGAGATCGCCGTCGCCCGCGCGAACAAGGCGTATTTCGTCACGGTGGCGGGCGCGCTCGTCATGCTCGCGGGCTTTCTGGGCATCTACGCGCAAACGGGAACCTTCGACCTGGAGGCGATGAAGGGCTTCCCGCTGCCCGCGTGGGCCGTGGTGCTGATCCTCTTTGGCATACTCTCCAAATCCGCGACCTTCCCGCTGCACAGCTGGCTGCCGGACGCGGGCGTCGCGCCCTCGCCCGTCACCTCGCTGCTGCATGCGGCGGTGCTCGTGAAGATCGGCGTGTTCGCGTACGCGCGGCTGTTCGTGGGCACATTCGTCATCCCCGAAATCTTCGCGCTCGCCGTGCCCGTGATCGCCGCCCTCAGCGCGCTTCTCAGCGCCGGGCTCGCGCTGCGGGCCAACGACATCAAGCGCGTGATCGCCTATTCGACCGTGAGCCAGCTCGCGTTCATATTGCTCGGCATCTCCTCGGGCACCGAAGAAGGGTTCGTGGGCGGGCTCCTCTACATACTCGCGCACGCCGTCGCTAAGGGCGGCCTGTTCCTGTGCGCGGGCATCGTGGAGCACAGCGTGCACACCAAGGACATCACCAAAATGGGCGGGCTTGCCAAGCGCTTCCCGCTCACGGCCATAGCCTTCGCGCTGTGCGCGGCGTCCGTCATGGGCATACCGCCGTTCTCGGGCTTCTTCGCGAAGTATCTGGTCATAGACGGCATGCTCGCGGCGGGGCATCCGCTGCTCGCAGCGGTATTCATAATCGGCGCGGTGATGACGGTATTATACCTCGCGCGCCTCTTTGCCAAGGTCTTTCTCGGCCCTCCGGCCTTCCCCGACGCGAAGGAGGGCACTTCCGGCATGGTCGCGAGCGTCGTCGCGCTCGCGGCGCTCGCGCTGCTGCTCGGCCTGGCGATCAATCTGCCCGGCTCCCTCGCCGCGCTCATATGGGAGGCGATGTGATATGTTCAAAACAATCTGCGCCCTGCTGGGCGATCCCGTAAACCCGATGATCTCGATGTGCGCGCTGCCCGTCGCGGGAGGCGTGCTCGCGTGCCTGTCCAGGGGCAGGTCGAGGGGCGCGCTCAGGATGGCCGTCGCGCTGCTCTTCGGCGCGGCGAACCTTGTGTTCGCGCTCTCGCTCTACCTCGGCGGCGGGGCCTCCGGCGCGCTTGCCCTGGGCGTCCAGGGGCTGGAACTGCGCCTGGCGGTATCCGGCATCGCCGCGCTGATGCTGCCCTTCGCGGGGCTTCTGTTCCTGATCGTCGCCGTCTACGCCGCGTCGTGGTTCCATAAAAGGGAAGGCGGCGGCGCGTACATGCTGCTGCTCTTTATCAGCCTGGGCATGCTCAACGGCGCTTTGATGGCAGACAACCTCGGCGTGCTGCTGTTCTTCTGGGAAGGCCTGCTGTGCACGCTCTTCGGGCTGCTGCTCATCGGGCGGCGGGAAAACTCGAAGGCCGCGGTCAAGGCGCTCGCGCTCTCGGGCACCGCGGATCTCATACTGATGCTGGGCATACTCGCGACGGCGCGTCTGGCGGGGAGCGCGAGCATGAGCGAAATCGCGGCGCGCCCGCTTTCGGCGGATGGCCCCGGCGCGCTCGGCTGCGCCTGCATGCTGCTCGGCGCCATGGGCAAGGCCGGCGCCATGCCCTTCCACAGTTGGATTCCCGAGGCGGCTTCCGATGCGCCCGCGCCGTTTCTGGCGGCGTTCCCGGGCTCGCTTGAAAAGATCGCGGGCATATACCTCGCGACGCGCATCGTCACGGACCTCTATGAATTCGCCCCCGGCTCGCCCATGAGCCTGTTCGTTATGGTCGCGGGCGCGGTCACGCTCTTCTTCGGCGTGGCGATGGCGCTCATCCAGAAGGATATGCGGCGCTTGCTCTCCTACCACGCGATCAGCCAGGTGGGCTATATGCTGCTTGGCATCGGCACGGGACTGCCCGTGGGCATCGCGGGGGGCGTATTCCACATGATGAACAACGCGCTCTACAAGACCGGCCTGTTCGTCGCCGCGGGAGCCATAGAGGATCAGACCGGCACGACGGACCTCCACAAGCTCGGCGGCCTTCGCCGCGCCATGCCCGTCACGGCCGCGTGCTTTTTCGTGTGCGCGCTCTCCATCGCGGGCGTGCCGGGCACGAACGGCTTTTTCTCCAAGGAACTGATCTTCGACGCGGCGCTCGAGAGCGGCACGATATTCTATGTCGCGGCGCTTGCCGGCGCGTTCATGACGGCGGCGTCGTTCCTCAAGCTTGGCGGGGCGGCGTTCTTCAGCGAGGCGCGCCTGCCGCAGGGCCGCAGGAACATCCGCGAGGCGCGCCTGGGCATACTCATACCGGCGGTGCTGCTTGCCGCCCTGTGCGTGCTCTTCGGCGCGTACAACGCGCTTCCGCTTCAAACCCTGATCGGCCCCGCTCTGGGCGACGCCCACATCCATGCGGGCTGGCCCGAGAACGGCACGCTTGTGCTGCTCTCCTCGGCGGTGCTGCTGCTCGCCCTCGCCGACCACGTTTACGGCAGGAAAAAGGGCGGCGGCGCGCTCGCCGCGGCCGACCACATCCACTACGCGCCGGGCATCAAACAGGCTTACGCGCTCGCGGAACGCGGCCTGCTCGACCCCTACAACTGGCTCATGGCCGCGGCGAACGGTTTCTCCGCCGCGTGCGCGTGGATCGAGGGCGGCGTAACCTGGTTCTACGACAAGGCGGTGCCCGGTCTCGTGACCGGGACGGGCCAAACGCTTCGCAGGTTCTGGAACGGCAGCGTGTCCCGCTATTTGATCATCGCCGTCGCGGGGGTCGCGTGCATCTGCCTGATTTTCCTCTTGGCAGCGCTCGGGGAGGTGGCGCCATGAGCAGCATTTTGAACGGTATCCCGTATGTGTTCGTCGCGGCGCCTCTTTTCGCGTTCATACTCAACAACGCCGTGCCGCGCGAGAGGATGCGCTCGCATGCCGTCGCGCTCTCGGGCGGGGTCGCGGCGCTGCAGCTCGCCGCCGCCATACTCGGCTTCGCGCTGCTCGCGGCGAGCGGGCGGGGCGAGGTGCGCTTCGGGTTGTTCTGGAGCGTTGACGCCGCCGGAGCGGCGTATTTGCGGGTCAACCTCGTATCGCTGTTCCTGCTGCTGTGCGTGGGCTTCGTGGCGCTCGCCTCGGCGCTCACCGCCGCGAAAACCATAGACGACCACCGCTGCTCGTTTGCCAACCTGTTTATGGCGCTGCTTCTTGGCATGAACGGCATGCTGCTGGCGACGGATCTGTTCACGCTCTACGTTTTTCTCGAGATCACGGGCACGGCGAGCTTCGTGCTCATCGCCATGTACAAAAGCTCGAAAGGCCTCGAGGGCGCGTTCAAGTACCTGACGATGTCCGCGCTCGCGACCATCATGATGCTCACGGGCCTCGCGCTCCTGTTTATGCACACGGGCTCGCTCGCCTTTGCCGACCTCGGCGCGGCCGCGCTCTCGGGCGCATCCGGCGAAATGGATATTCTCTGTTACGGCGCGCTGGCGCTTCTGATCTCCGGCTTCGCCATAAAGGCGGGCGCCGCGCCCTTCCACAGCTGGCTGCCCGACGCGCATCAGAGCGCGGACACGGCGGTGTCGATACTGCTCTCGGGCATCGTCATCAAGATCGCGGGCGCGTACGGCTTCATCGTGCTCGTCGAGCTTTTCGGCGATCTTTACGCCGTGCGGCTTTCCGTGGCCGCGCTCGGCGTCGCGACCATCGCCTTCGGCGCGCTGCTCGCCCTCGTGCAGACGCACTTCAAGCGCATCGCAGCCTACTCCTCGGTGAGCCAGGTCGGCTATATTCTGTTCGGCATCGCCGCAGGCTCTCCGCTCGGCCTCGTCGGGGCGCTGCTGCACGTTTTCAGCCACGCCGCGTTCAAGTCGACGCTCTTCTCGGGCGCCGCCGCGCTGCACGAACAACTCGGCACGCTCGACATTGAGCAGATGGGCGGTTTGCAGAAAAACATGCCCGTGACGGGCTTCGCTTCGGTCACCTCCTTCCTCTCGGCGGCGGGCGTGCCCCCGTTCGCGGGCTTCTGGAGCAAGCTTCTGATACTCATATCGCTCTGGCAGGCGGGCTGGATCGGCTTGTCCGCCGCGGCGCTCGGGCTTAGCATACTCACGGGCGCGTATTTCCTGCGCCTCCAGAAGAAGGTGTTCTTCGGGCCGCGAAACCCGCGCTGGGACGACGTCAAAGAGATCGGCGGCACCATACGCGCATCCCAGATCGTATTGAGCGCGGTGAACCTCGGCGCGGGGCTGTGCTTCCCGCTGGTGCTGCTGTATCTTCAGAGCATCGGCCTGATTTAAGGAGGGATGGACATGATCGTCGCCGTATACATCTGCCTCGGGTTCATGCTCGCCTTCGGCGTGATCGCGATCATGAGCGACGGGCTCATCACCGCGGCCATCACGCTGGCCGTCACGAGCGCCGCCAGCGGCGTATTGATGTATCTTCTCGGCGCGAAGTGGGCCGCCGCGTTTGAAATATCGGTCTGCTCAGGGCTTGTGACCGTGATCTTTATTTCGGCCGTGAGCCTCTCGAGCGGGGATAAAACCAAGCTGCCCGCGGAATATCAGGATTCGCGCCGCACGAAGCGCCTGCCGGCGGTGCTCATCGTCGCGGGCGCGGCGCTGATGTGTGCCGCGGCGCTCACGGGTTTTTCCCTGCCCGCCGGGGACGCGGCCCAAACGGGTCTGACTTTCGGCGAAACGCTCTGGGAAACGCGGCAGGCCGACGTCTGGGGCCAGATGATCGCGCTGATTACGGGCACCGCGGCCATCGTGGTGTTCTTCAAGGAGAGTGAGAACAGATGAGCATGCCAACAGTCGTTCTGATCGCCGGACTCGTGATGATACTCGCGGGCTGCGTCGGCCTCATCCGCACGCACCATATGCTCAAGATCATCATCGGCCTCGAGGTCGCCATGAAGGCGGTGACGGTGTTCATCATACTCGGCGGCTTCCTCAACGGCCGCATGGCGCTTGCGCAGGCGTTCGTGGTGACGGTGATCGTGGTCGAGGTGGTGACGGCGGTGGTGCTCTCGGGCATCGCCATCAGCCTCTATCGCAAGCACGGCAGCATGGACATACGCAATCTGCGCTCCCTCAAGGGATAAGGAGGGCGTTATGAGAGAAATTCTGATTTCCGCGCCGGTGATCTTCCTGCTTTTCGCGCTCGCCGTCGCCGCGGCCATGCGTCTGGTCAGCCGCAAGGCGGACACGACCCCCGGCGGTCCGCGCGAGCTCGACCCCTACGCCTGCGGGCAGGATGAGAAAACCGTCGAACATCATGTGAGCCCGAGCTACTATAAGCTTTTCGCCTACGCGTTCTTCTTTACGGTCATGCACGTGCTCGTGCTCGTGGTGTCCACCGCGCCCGCGGGGCACACGATGCTGCCCGTGGCGTATATTTTCGCGGGCGTGCTGGCGATGCTGATTCTGTTCAGGAGGTAGGCTATGGGGCTCGTTGACAAAGCCATCGCCTGGGGCGGGCGGAACTCCCCGTGGATCATCCACTTCAACGCGGGCGCGTGCAACGGCTGCGACATCGAGGTCGTGGACGCGCTGACGCCGCGCTTCGATCTCGAGCGGCTGGGCATACTCCAGCAGGGCAGCCCGCGCCATGCGGACGTGCTGGTCGTGACGGGCGCGGTCACGCTGCAGACGCGCGAGCGGCTCAAGGAGATCTACGACCAGATGTCCACGCCGAAATTCGTCGTCGCCGTGGGCACCTGCGCGTGCAGCGGCGGCATCTTCGACGGGTGCTACTGCGTGACGGGCGGCGTGGACGCCGTCATCCCCGTGGACGCGTACATCCCCGGCTGCGCGGTGCGGCCCGAGGCCATCATACACGCCGTGGACGCGCTGCTCAAAGCCAAATTGCCCAAGGCCGCAGGCAGGCTTAAAAAGGATAAAAAAGCAAAACCGGACCGGAAGGAGGACGCCGCGCATGACGGAGCAGGAAACGATCAATAGGCTCAACGCGCAGTTCCCGTTCGCAAGAGCGGTTTCGCCCAGGCGCATGCGCGTGTTTACGGATTTCATGCCGCCGAGGCAGTTCGAGGCGGTGCTCCGATTCGCGCGCGACGAGTTGGGCTACGGCAAGGGCGAGCACATCGTGGGCACGGACGAGGGGGAGGATCTCGGCTTCTCCTACATCGTGTCGAACGGGGAAACGCTGCTCGTCATCCGCGAGAAGGTGCCCAAGGCGGACCCGCGCGTGCGCTCGCAATACGCGCTCTACCCCTCGCTGCTCATGCACGAGAGGGAGCTCGTGGATCTTTTCGGCGCGGACATGCGCGAGCTGCCGCCCGGCCCGAGCTATCCGCTGCCGGACGGCTGGCCCAAGGGGGAATACCCGCTTCGCAAGGAATGGAACCCCGCGTATTTTAATAAGAACACCATGCGCTACGAGCCGCCCGAGGGCGGCGGGGAGGCGAAAACATGAGCGAACGCGACGGCAAATTCGTGTTGCCCATAGGGCCGCAGCACCCTTCCCTCAAGGAGCCGTGCAGCTTCAAGATCACGCTCGACGGCGAGGTGGTCGAAAAGGCGGTCGTCGAGATCGGCTACAACCACCGCGGCCTCGAGAAGGCCTGCGAGAGCCGCACGTTCGTGCAGGATTTGTACATCATCGAGCGCGTGTGCGGCATCTGCTCGCACGCGCACACGTCGGCCTTCTGCCGCTGCGTCGAGGAGATGTGCGGTCTTTTGGTGCCGCGCCGCGCGGAGTATATCCGCGGTATCGTGGGCGAGCTCGAGCGGCTGCACAGCCACCTTCTCTGGCTCGGCGTCGCCGCGCACGAGATCGGCTTCGACACGCTGTTCATGTACACCTGGCGCGACCGCGAGCGCGTGCTCGACATGCTCGCAGCCATAGGCGGCAACCGCATCAACTACGGCGTCAACACCTTCGGCGGCGTGCGGCGCGACCTCGAGCCGGAGCTCATCGCGGAAATCGGCCGCGTCATGGACGCGCTCGAGGAAAAGCTCAAATACTACTTCGAGCTCGCCCTGGTCGAGCCCGCGCTCATAGGCAGGCTCTCGGGCATAGGCATACTCCGGCCCGAGGACGTGAGGCGCTTCAGCGCGGTCGGCCCCGTGGCGCGCGCGGCGGGCATCATGGACGACACGCGCATCATCGAGCCCTACGGCGTGTTTCGTGAAATCGCCGTCAACGGCGTCACGGACGACCACTGCGACGTGTACGGCCGCACCATCGTGCGCGTCAAGGAGATGCTCGAGAGCGTGCGCCTGATCCGCGTCATGCTCAGGGAACTGCCCGACGGCCCCATATCGGTCAAAGCGCCGCGCCGCGTGCCCGCGGGGGAAATACTCATACGCGTGGAAGCGCCGCGCGGGGAGGACATCCATTACGTGCGCTCCACGGGCGGCGACATGCCCGACCGCGTGCGCGTGCGCGCCCCGACCGAGGCCAACTGGCACGGCATGAGCTACATGCTCGAGGGCTTCCACCTCGCGGACGTGCCCATCATCATCGCGGCGATCGACCCCTGCTATTCGTGCACGGACCGCGCCGTCAGGCTCACGGACGCGGGAGGCAGCTCCCTCCACGCCTGGGAGGAGCTCAGGCGCCTTGGCATAGAACGTTACCAGTCCCTCGGCATCGACCCCTCGGGCATACGCCTGCGGGAGTTCCCCCGGGGCTGAGCCGGAGGCAAAAATGCTTTTGGATATCCTCAAAATACTGCTGTTCCCGGGCTTCGCGTTCCTCGCGGCGTATGCGTTCCTGCTCGAATACGTCGACCGTAAGGCTTACGCGCGCATGCAGAACCGCGTGGGGCCGCCGTGGTATCAGCCTCTGGCGGACTTCTTCAAGCTGCTCGGCAAGAAGGTCATCATCCCGCGCAACGCGGGCAAGCGCACCTTCGCGGCGCTGCCCGTCGTGTCCCTCGCGGCGGTGGCCACGGCCTACGTCAGCGTGCCCGTGTGGGGCAGGGCCGCGATCGTCGGCTACGAGGGCGACCTCGTCGTGGTGCTCTACCTGCTCTCGATCCCCACGATCTGCCTGTTCCTCGCGGGCTTCTCCTCGCATGACGTCTACACCATCATGGGGGCGTTCCGCACGCTCACGCAGATGTTCGCCTACGAGGTGCCGCTGTTCATCGCCTTCCTCTCCCCCGCTGTGCTCGCGGGCACGTGGAGCATCACGGGCATACTCGCGTTCTACGCAGACCGGCCCCTGCTCGCGCTCGTCAACCTGCCCGCGTTTTTCATCGCGCTTCTTTCGGCGCAGAGCAAGCTCGAGCGCGCGCCCTTCGACGCGCCCGAGGCCGAAACGGAGATCGTCGGCGGGGCTCTGGTCGAATACAGCGGGCGCTACCTCGCCTTCATGCACGCGAGCGCCATGTGCGAGCTCGCGGTCGTGACAAGCGCCATCGCCGCGCTGTTTTTGCCCGTACTCACGGGCTTCGCCGCGGCGGACTTCGCGCTTTACCTCATAAAGACCCTCGCGCTGCTGCTTCTTTTGACGCTTCTTCGCGCGAGCGTGGCGCGCATCCGCATGGATCAGATGCTCAATTTCTGCTGGATGGTCATGACGCCCATGGCCATCATACAGATCGTCGTCAACCTGTTTTTGAGAGGAGGGCTTGGGTTGTGAAGAAGAAGCTGCACCTTCCGGGCGAGCTTGCGGGGCAGGCCATCCGCAACGTTTTCGCGAAGCCCGCGACCATAGATTATCCGCACGGGGATCCCAGCATCCCCGCGAACTACCGCGGCAGGCTCGTGTACGACGCGCCCAGGTGCATCAACTGCCTCATGTGCATGCGCGACTGCCCCTCGAAGGCCATCCGCATCGAAAACCGCGGCACAAAGGAAAATCCCGACATGCACGCCTACCTCAACGTGGCGCGCTGCATCTTCTGCTGCCAGTGCGTGGATTCCTGCCCGAAGAAATGCCTTTCCGCCTCCAACGACATACTGCTCGCGCGGCTCTCGCGCGACGAACTGAGCGTGGAGCTTTGAGCGGGCTTGCGGATTTCCTCGCAGAAACGCTCGCCGGCGCGCGCGTTGCGGTGCTCGGCGTGGGCAGCGAGCTGTGCCGGGACGACGCCGCCGGGCTCTACGCCGTGGCGCGCATGGAAAAGGAGCCGGGCTTAGCCGGGCTGCTGCTCCTTTCGGGCGGCAGCGCGCCGGAAACCTTCACGGGCGCGATCAAAACCTTCGCGCCGGACGTGCTGTTCGTCGTCGACGCGGCGTATATGGACCTGCCCGCCGGGAGCTTCCAGCTCCTGCCCTATGAGAAGGCGGCGGGGCTTTCCTTCTCGACGCACATGCTGCCCCTGCCGCTGATGATGGATTACATCCGTTCCGAGTGTGGCTGCGCCTGCTACGTCGTGGGCATACAGCCCGCGGACACCTCGCAGGGCATAGGCATGTCGCCGCGGGTTCGGGAAGGCGCGCGCAGGCTCGCAAAGATGTTCGGCGAGGCGGCGCGGAAACAATTGAAAACCGGCAATTGAAAATTGACGATCAGGGGACCGGGCGGCCTTCGTTTTGAGCGAAGGCCGTCTTTTTTATGCGGGGAAACGTTCCGCGCGGGTTCCCGCGTGCCGGCGCGGGCCGATCTGCCGCTTGCGCGAACGCCGCGCGAGATTCTTTTTATGCATAATTAAAGACCTTTCATTGCAGTATTTACTTCATAACGATTGTTTTCGTGCTTGAGATGCCGAAATGTGCAGAAGGGATACGTTAAAACTGCTTTTTCCATGATTCCGCCTTATATCCCCGCGGCGTCGCATAAGAATTATGCGGATTGCAATTGACAGTGCGAGAGAATATAATCAACATGAAGGAATTTGGGCAGCATCGCGCTGTTTTCAACGAAAGGAGCAAGAGAAACCATGATCAAAGATGATATCGAGGCTCTGGGCATCGTCGCGCCCAAGGCAGTGTACCGCAACCTTCCGCCCGCCAGGCTGGTCGAGATGGCGCTCGCGCGCGGCGATGGAACGCTTTCCGAATCGGGCGCGCTCTGCGTGACCACGGGCAAGTACACCGGACGCTCGCCGGAGGACCGCTTCGTCGTCGACCTGCCCGAGATCCACGACGAAATCGACTGGGGCAAGGTCAACGTACCCATCAGCCCGGAGAAATACAAAGCCCTCTACAAGCGCATAACCGCTTATTTGCAGGGCAGGGATATATTCGTGTTCGACGGCTTCGCGGGCGCGGACGAGCGCTATCACCTCAAGGTCCGCGTGATCAACGAGCTCGCGAGCGAAAACCTGTTCATTCATCAGCTTCTGATACGCCCGTGCGAGGGCGATCTCGAGGGCTTCGTTCCCGGCTTCACGATCATCGCGGCGCCGGGCTTCAAGTGCAGCCCCGAAATCGACGGCGTGCACAGCGAGGCGGCCATACTGCTCAACCTCGTGGAGCGCACGGTCATCATTGCGGGCAGCCAGTATGCGGGCGAAATCAAGAAGAGCGTGTTCTCCGTGATGAACTACCTCCTGCCCAAGCAGAACGTGTTCAGCATGCACTGCTCCGCCAACATCGGCGCGGACGGCGACAGCGCGCTGTTCTTCGGCCTTTCCGGCACGGGCAAGACCACGCTGAGCGCGGACCCGCTGCGCAAGCTCATCGGCGACGATGAGCACGGCTGGAGCGAGGAGGGCATATTCAACATCGAGGGCGGCTGCTACGCCAAGTGCATCAACCTCTCGCGCGAGAACGAGCCGCAGATCTGGGACGCCATCCGCTTCGGCGCGCTCGTCGAGAACGTGGTGATGGACCCCGAAACGCGCAGGTTCGATTTTGCGGACGGCTCGCTCACCGAGAACACGCGCGCGGGCTATCCCGTGGACTTCATACCCAACTGCGTGATCCCCGGCGTGGGCGGCCATCCCAAGACCGTCATCTTCCTCACGGCGGACGCGTTCGGCGTGATCCCGCCCATCAGCAAGCTCAACGCAGACCAGGCGATGTACCACTTCGTTTCCGGCTATACCTCGAAGCTCGCGGGCACCGAGCGCGGCATCGTCGAGCCGCAGACGACCTTCTCCACCTGCTTCGGCGCGCCGTTCCTGCCGCTGCACCCCTCGGTATACGCCAACATGCTGGGCGAGCGCATCGAGAAGCACAAGACCAACGTATACCTCGTCAATACCGGCTGGGCGGGCGGCAAATACGGCGTGGGCAGCCGCATGAAAATCAAATACACGCGCGCCATGGTCACGGCCGCGCTCAACGGAGAGCTCGAAAAGGCCGAGTTCGTCCTCGATCCGTACTTCAACGTGCTCGTGCCCAAAACCTGCCCCAACGTGCCGGACGAATTCCTCGACCAGCGCGCGCTCTGGCAGGATAAGGCCGAATACGAGGCCACGGCCAGGGACCTCGCCGGCCGTTTCGTGAAGAACTTCAAGAAGTACGCGAACATGCCGCAGAACATCATCGACGCGGGACCGAAGGACAGCTGACAGTCGATAACGACTGGCGAATCACGATTGTGTGGGGATTCCGCGGGACGGAATCCCTTCGTTTTGGCAGCGATCCATCGTTACCTGCCTGTCAAGTCAAATGCAAAACGCCGTGGTATAACGCGCAGGGCGGTTTCTTAACCCGCTTCTAAAAGACATTGCGTTGGTTTGTAACGAAAACCGGTGATTCGCCAATCGCGGATCGCGATCGAAACCAAGGCGGCTTCCTTATAACGGAAGCCGCCCGAACATCAACCGGTTGTCCATTATCCGTTGCCCTCCCGCGCCTTGATCGACTCCACCATCATGTCGTAATAATCCTCGTCGATGATGAACTTGCGCTTTTGTATGTCGAGCGAGAGGATCAAAAGAAGTATGGGCAGCACGCTGACCGCAACGCGCAGCCACACGCGCATCGGGAGCGTTGATTTGTCGCGGAAGCTGAGGTTCGCCGCGCTCTCCTGTCCGCTCTTGAGGTCGCCGACCTCGAGCGTGTAGGCGTAGCCTCCGGAAGCGAGCGCGGAGGCGTCGATCTCGCTGAGCCTGCCGAGCTCCTCGGCCTCGCCCGCGGGCAAGCCCGCGGCGTCGAGCGGGGTACGCAGCACCATGGCCTTGGCGAGCGCGGGGACGTACTGCGCGTCGAGCTGGACCTTGCTCATGGCCCCGTCCGCGCCGATGCGCCGCTCGACTTTCGCGGCGGCGGCGTCGTACTCCCCGGTGCCGGGCGCGAGGCCGTCGTATTCCCCGAGATAACCCTGCACGGACTCGATGTAGTGCGCCTGCGCGGCGGGGGATTCCATGCGCGCGAAAAAGTCGCGCTGCGTTTCGAGCGTGCTGATGGACTGGCTCAGCAGGAACGTGCCGGATACCGCGAGCACGACGGTCACAACGAGCGTCTGCATCGCCGAGGCGAACTTCGCCATGAACGGGCGCAGCGTCGACACGACCGCCTCGTTGCGCTCGCCGAACTTATAATCGTTGTACTCGACGCAGTTGGTCATGTTGACGATGCTGGCCATATAGAAGAGCGACTGGCCCGCCGAGATGAGCACGCAGAAGGCGCACAGCAGAGCGATGCTGAAGGGGAATATGCCCGTCCAGCCCATGAGGCCGATGAGCGCGTAACCCGCGACGCAGGCCGCGATGCTCGCCTCCTGCAGCTTGCGTCGTCCGAGCATGCCCGCGAGCCAGGGGTAGATGATGTTGACCGCGACGGTCGTGACGCCGTAGGCCACCACGACGTAGAAGTAGAGCGTGCCGTTGTAGCCGATCTCGAGGTAGAGGAGGTTCGCCGAGAGCACGACCAAGAGGTTGCTGCCGACGTTGTAGTAGAGCTGCGAGAGCGTCATCCAGAGTATCTGGTCGTTCTTGACGATGGTTTTCCACATCCGCCTGAGGGAGATGCCGGATTGCTTTTCGCTCTCGCGGCGCGGCGGCTCCTTCACGAAAAGGAAGGTCATAAGCTGGCTTGCCATGAATATGAGCGCCGTGGCGATGGCGACGGTGCGGTAGCCCGCGCGCGCGTCGCCGACCGTGAGCATGGGCGTCACGCCCTGCGAGATGATCGCGCCTATGCCCGCGAAGAGCACCGTGAGCGCGGTCGCCGTGTTGCGCTCCTTCTTGTCGCTCGAAAGGCTCGGGAGCATGGCCCAATAGCTGATGTCGTTGACCGTGAAGGTCGATTCCCACAGCAGATACATGACGGACATGAACACCACGAACTTCCAGCCCGCGAGGCTCTGTATGCCGAACATGAGCATGATGACGATGCCGCAGGAAAGCGCGCCCAGCAGTATCCACGGGCGGAACTTGCCCGCTTTGAGGTGCGAGCCCTCGATGACCGCGCCCATGAGCGGGTCGTTGAGCGCGTCCCAGATCCTGCCGCCGACGCCGATGACGAAGCTGAGCGTCGTGAACTGCGCCAGCGTCAGCGACACGCCGAATTGGATGTACACCAGCAGGAACGTGGAAATCAGGTTGTAGCTCAAGTCGCGGCCGACGCCGCTGGTCGTGAAGAACCACTTGTTGCGCTCGAATTGCCTTTTGCGCAGCTTTTCCGCCTCTTGGACGGAAATCGGGATTCCGTTCGCTTCCATGTGAGGCCGTCCCTTCGGAATAGATTGTGAATGGCGGGATGTTTTTGGCGCGACCGCGCCGCTTCCTGTCAAAAAAGTGGCTTTGCCGCTTTTTTGAGTTTGTGCGCTTTGCCCCAAACGCCGCGCGTTTCCGGGCGTCAAAGCGCGCAAAGTACGAAAGCCTGCGGCTTTCCTCCGTTTTGACGTACACGCCGTCAAAGCCGGATTATGGTCAAGGGGCTGCGGCCCCTTGGCAATCCCCGGGGTTTTTCGATGGGTTTCGGCGCGGACGCGCCGCTTCTTTGATCAGAATAACACAGTTTAAAAAAATGTACAACCGCGCGCGCGTTTTTACGCGCGGGGCCGCCACTCCTCCACGGGCACGCCCGCGAGCTTCGCAAAGTCGAGCGCGGCTTTGAAATCGCCCACGCGCCCCGGCGTGTGCGCGTCGCTGTTGACGACGAACCTCGCCCCGAGCGCGGCGGCGAGCTGCGCTTCCCCGGGCGTGAAGGTGACGCGCGAAGCGTTGAGCTCGAGCATCACGCCCAGCTGCGCCGCGCCTTTGGCGAGGGTCGCGACGTCGGCCTTTACGTAGGCGCCGGGGTGGGCGAGTATGTCGATCCCGTATTTGTCCGCGGCGGCGAGCAGGGCTTCGGCGATCCGCTCCGGGTCCGCGCGGCCAAGGCCGAGCGCCTCGGCGAGCGCGCTCCGCGCGAGCGCGTCGCGCGGCGGCACGCCCTTGTGGAAGGCGAGGAGCGTAACGTCGAACAGACCGCGGTCCTCGGGCGCGTCGCACAGGCCGTAGCCCGTCAGGTTGCACTCGTAGCCCATGAGCACCTCGATGTCGTTGGCGTACTTCGCGGCGAGGCGGTCGATCTCGCGGCGAAGGCCGCGGAGTTTTTCCCCCCGCACGCCGTAAAACGCGTGCGCGGCCCCGTGCTCGCTCACGGCGACGCGCTTCAGGCCGAGACGAACCGCGGCAAGGACATTCTCCTCGGGAGTGCCCTTGCCGTGGCTGTAAATCGTATGGGTGTGGAGATCGCTCGCGATTTTCATTTGTTTGATCGCGAAACCATATACGCGTTTCCCTTATAATCCCTGTAAACCCGGCACGGGTTCACGGGTTCATTTCCGGCTCGTCCTCGATGCGGCGGTTGAGGTTGCGCGCGACGAGAAGAACGAGCAGGTTTGTCAGCGCGATCATGGCGTTGTTGCTCTCCTTGCCGAGTATTTTCTTCATATCGTCCACGCGCGAGGTGCAGAAAAAGTAATCCGAAGACTGCGCGCCCTGGGCGTTGACGTAGTTGCTCATGAAGGCGCAGACGCTGCCCTGCTTTTTCGCCTGGCGCACGGCCTCGGTGAGCTGCTTGTTGCGGCCCGCGCGCGAGAGGCCGACGAACACGTCCTTTTCGCAGAAGCGGGATTTGTACATGTTGAGTACGGTCTGCGAGGTGATGGCGATTGCCTGCACGCCCAGCACGTTGAGCTGGAAGGTGACGTCCTCCGCGTGCAGCGCGCTTCCGCCGCCGCCGCAGATGAACACGCGGTCGGCGCCGGCGATGATCCGGGCGAGCTCGCAGACCTTCTGCTTGTCGAGCGCGCGGTAGGTGTCCTCGAGCGCGCGGATGGAGGCGAGGTACAGCTTTTCGACGACGGCCTCGTCGCTGTCCGCATCCTCGATGGGGCTTAACTTGTGCGTTTCGGCGGTGATGGCGGCGCCGCTTGCGAGTGCGACTCGGAACTCGAGGAAACCCTTGTAGCCGAGCTTTCGCGCGAGGCGCGTGACCGAGGGAACGCTCACGCCCGCCGCGTCCGCGATCTCGTTGATGACCATGTGCATCGCGCGCTCCGGGTTCTCGAGTATGAAGTCAGCGACCTTCCGCTCCGCGGAGGGCAGCGTGGCGTAAGCGGAACGAATTTTCATTTTTGCGGGCATAATCGGTTCTCCTTTGCCTGGATTTCTGGATTCGTACGGCGTCCGGACGGCCGCCCGGGCCGCGTTTGGCCGTACATAACTATACAATATTTCGTACTTTAATAGCATACAGCATACGCGTTTTCTTTGCAACCGCTAAAATGTGAAATTTTTATTGGTCGGTACGGCGGATTAGTGCTCAAGTTTACTCTACGATCGATACTTCCTATATTTTTGCCCCAGCCATATCGGTTGACAGGCCATTTCTTTCATACTATAATGACCGAGGATCAAATTTCCTTTAAATATAGGAAAAACATTAGGAGGAACTATAAAATGGCAAAAACCATGACCATCGACGGCAACACCGCCGCGGCGCACGTTGCGTACGCCTTTTCGGACGTGGCGGCGATCTATCCCATCACGCCGTCTTCTCCGATGGCGGAGGTGGCCGACGAGTGGGCCGCCAACGGCAGAACCAACCTGTTCGGCCAGCAGGTGCGGATCGCCGAGATGCAGTCCGAGGGCGGCGCCGCGGGCGCGGTGCACGGCTCGCTGACGGCCGGCGCGCTTACGACCACGTTCACGGCTTCGCAGGGCTTGCTGCTCATGATCCCCAACATGTACAAGATTTCCGGCGAGCTGCTGCCCGGCGTGTTCCACGTTTCCGCGCGCGCGCTCGCGTATCACGCGCTCTCGATCTTCGGCGACCACAGCGACGTGATGAGCTGCCGCCAGACGGGCTTTGCGATGCTCGCCGCGGCGTCCGTTCAGGAGGTCATGGATATGGCCGCGGTCGCGCACCTGAGCGCGATCAAAAGCTCGGTGCCCTTCGTGCATTTCTTCGACGGCTTCCGCACCTCCCACGAGGTCCAGAAGATCGGCGTCATCGAATACGACGATCTGGCCAAGCTCCTCGACCACGACGCCGTTAAAAAGTTCCGGGCGCGCGCGCTCAACCCCGAGCATCCTCATCTGGGCGGCACCGCGCAGAATCCGGACATCTACTTCCAGAACCGCGAGGCGGCCAACAAATACTACGAAGCCGTGCCCGGCGTCGTGCAGAGCTACATGGACGAGATCGCCAAGCTGACCGGCCGCAGCTACCATCTGTTCGACTACGTCGGCGCGCCCGACGCGGACCGCGTGATCGTCGTCATGGGTTCCGGCGCGGACGTCGCGGAGGAAACCATAGACTACCTCAACGCCGGGGGCGCGAAGCTCGGCCTCATCAAAGTGCGTCTCTACCGCCCGTTCCGCGCGGATAAATTCGTGGCCCTCCTGCCCAAAACGTGCAAGAAGGTCGCGGTGCTCGACCGCACCAAGGAAGCCGGCTCCCAGGGCGAGCCTCTCTATCAGGACGTCGTCAACGCCTTCGCGGAGGCGGGGCTGTGCGACGTTTGCGTCATCGGCGGCCGCTACGGCCTCGGCTCCAAGGAGTTCACGCCCTCGATGGTCAAGGCCGTGTACGACGAGCTCAACGCCGCCTCTCCCAGGCCGCGCTTCACCGTGGGCATCAACGACGACGTGACCCTCCTCTCCCTGCCCGTGAAGGAGCAGGTCAACGCCGCGCCCGAGGGCACCATCGCCTGCAAGTTCTACGGCCTCGGCTCGGACGGCACGGTCGGCGCGAACAAGAACTCCATCAAGATCATAGGCGACCACACCGACCTGTACGCGCAGGGCTACTTCGCCTACGACTCCAAGAAGTCCGGCGGCTTCACGGTGTCCCACCTGCGCTTTGGCAAAAAGCCCATACAGAGCCCGTACCTGATCGACGCGGCGGACTTCGCGGCCTGCCACAACCCCAGCTACGTCACGCGCTACGACGTGGCCGAGGGCATCAAGGAGGGCGGCACGTTCCTGCTCAACTCCGAGTGGACGCTCGAGCAGATGGAGTGCGAGCTGCCCGCCGCCATGAAAAACGCCATCGCCCGCAAGCACCTGAAGTTCTACAACATCGACGCCATCAAGCTCGCCCGCGAGGTCGGGATGGGCAACCGCATCAACACCATCATGCAGAGCGCGTTCTTCAAGCTCGCCAACATCATCCCCGCGGAGCAGGCCATACAGTACATGAAGGACGCAGCCAAGAAGAGCTACGCGAAAAAGGGCGACGACGTCGTCAAGCAAAACTACGCGGCCATCGACGCGGGCGCGCAGAACGTGGTCGAGATCAAGTATCCCGAGAGCTGGGCGACCACGACCGAGGGCGCCAGGCCCGTCGCCACGACGGACGACCCGTACTTCTGCAACTTCATACAGCCCATACTCGCGCAGAACGGCGACAAGCTGCCCGTTTCGATGTTCAATCCCGACGGCACCGTGCCCACCGGCACCACCAAATACGAAAAGCGCGGCATCGCCATCGAGGTTCCCGACTGGATTCCCGAGAACTGCATCCAGTGCAACCAGTGCTCGCTCGTCTGCCCGCACGCCGTCATCCGCCCGATTCTGACGGACGCGAAGGACAATCCCCCGGAGGGCTTCGTAACAAAGACCGCCGTGGGCCGCGAGCTCGCGGGCCTCAACTTCCGCATCCAGATCTCCCCGCTCGACTGCACGGGCTGCGGCAACTGCATCGAGGTCTGCCCCGCCAAGCAGAAGGCGCTCAAGTTCATCCCCCTCGCCCAGGCGGTCGAGGAGCAGGAGGCGAACTGGGAATACTCCCTCTCCGTGCCCAAGAAGAACGTGAACGTGAGCACCAAGACCGTCAAGGGCAGCCAGTTCCTGCAGCCGCTCTTCGAGTTCTCGGGCGCGTGCGCCGGCTGCGGCGAGACGCCCTACATCAAGCTCGTCACCCAGCTCTTCGGCGACAGGATGATGATCGCCAACGCCACGGGCTGCACCTCCATCTATGGCGGCAGCGCCCCGACCTGCCCCTACACCGTCAACGAAAAGGGCCACGGCCCCGCGTGGAGCAACTCGCTCTTCGAGGACAACGCCGAGTACGGCTACGGCATGAACCTCGGCGTCAAGCAGCGCCGCGCGCGTCTCGCGGAAACCGTGGAGAAGCTCATCGCCGTCGAATACGCGGAAGATGCCCTCAAGGCCGCGGGCAAGGAGTGGCTCGAGAATATGGACGACGCCGAAGGCTCCCGCGCCGCCGCCGAAAAGCTGCTCGAAGCCTGCAAGGACGGCGTCGACGTGGATCTGACCGGCACCGAGTGGGAGGCCGAGTGGCTCAAGAACGGCAAGGTGTGCACCTGCGAAGCCTGCGCGCTCGCGCGCGAGGTCATCGAGAACGCGGATCTTCTCGTCAAGAAGTCCATCTGGATCTTCGGCGGCGACGGCTGGGCTTACGACATCGGCTACGGCGGACTCGACCACGTGCTCGCCATGGACGAGGACGTCAACGTGCTCGTGCTCGACACGGAGGTCTATTCCAACACGGGCGGCCAGTCCAGCAAGGCGACGCCGACCGGCTCCGTGGCGAAGTTCGCGGCCGCGGGCAAGCGCACCAAGAAGAAGGATCTGGGCATGATGGCCATGTCCTACGGTTACGTCTACGTCGCCAAGGTCTGCATGGGCGCGAACCAGGCGCAGCTTCTGAAGGCCGTGACCGAGGCCGAGGCATACAAGGGACCGAGCCTTATCATCGCCTACGCGCCCTGCATCAACCACGGCATCAACATGGGCCACTCGCAGGCCGAGGCCAAGAAGGCGGTCGAGTCCGGCTACTGGCCGCTGTACAGGTACAATCCCGACCTCGCCTCCGAAGGCAAGAACCCGTTCGTGCTCGACAGCAAGCCCGCGAGCGCCCCGTACCGCGACTTCATCATGGGCGAAACGCGTTATTCCTCGCTCACGAAGTTCTTCCCCGAGGTTGCCGACAAGCTCTTCGAGCGCGCCGAGACCGAGGCGAAGGAGAAGTACGATTACTACAAGAAGCTCAACAACATGGGCAACTGACGAGGCAATTGACAATCGGATTTGATCCGGACGGCCTTCGCTTTAAGCGGGGGCTGTTCTCTTTGTTTCGCCTCGATGGAGGAGGCGTGAGTTCTTTCTTTATTGATGCGGCGGGGACGGTTTTGCCTTTGAGGGGTTCTTTCCTAATGCAACGGGGACGGTTCTGCTTGCGCGTTCCTGAAAGGCCGTTATGTTCGCGATCAAGCAAACAGAACCGTCCCCAACGATTCAAAACGGAAGAATTCCCGCCCGCAGGCGGCGTTTCTCGATTGTCAATTATCCATTGTCAATTGTCAATTGCCCCGTCCCCAACCTGGCTCGGGTGCTTTTTGAAAAAGTCCGCGCGCGGCGCGAGGAACTTCAGCCGATGCTTCGCCGGGTTTTCCAGGAAGGCGCGGAGCGGCTCGAAGATGCGCCCCCAGCTCCAGAAATCCCGGCCGAGGCCGAGGTATTCGCGCACGAGCTCCGTGCCTTCGGGCGCGATGGGGTGCATGAGGGCGGTCGCCGTGCGCACGCCGTGGAAGCCGTCGATGAGCGTCTGGCGGCGAAGTTCCGCGCTGTTCGCCGCGTCCGCCTCGCGCATGCCTTGCGTGAAGCGGCGGTTGACGGAGCGGATGTACGTATCCAGAAGGCTCACGACCTGGTGCAGCTCGCAGCGGTGCATGAGCCGCTCATAGGCGAGCACGCATTCCCGCGCCTCGCCGAGCGCGTCCAAGGAAACCTCGCCGAGGGGGATGCGTCCGTCCTCATGCTTTTGCGCCGTATAGAAGCACGAGCGTACGACGCGGTTGAGCACGTTGGTCAAAAGGTTGCCCTCTTTGAGCGCGGGGTCGGCCTCGTTCGGGCCGGCGTCGGGATTGAAGGGCTTGGGCTTGAAGCCCGCGTTGCGCACGCCCAGCCCCAGCGCGAGGAAGTGGATGCGAAGCTGCTCGGCCGTATAGCGCGAGAGCAGTTCACCGGCGTCCGGCGCTTTGACGCTGCCGCTGCTGCTCGCCTTCCTGTCGAGGAAGAGCAGGTGGTGGTTGACCACGAGCCGCGTCGCGCGAAGGCCGCCCGCGGGCGGCTCCGCCGCGGGGGAGGGCCCTTGCACCGCGAGGAACATCGCCGTCTGCGCCGGGCCGTAGAAGAAAACGTTGTCCTGCCCGATGAACTGGTAGACCAGGGCGTCGCCGGAGCACCACCAGTCCTTCCAGCACGAAGGCTCCTCCCCGCGCGCCTCGAGCGCCGCCATCGTAAACGAAATGGGCGCCCACAGCGATTCCGGCCATACCCAGACGCTGCGCCCCGAAAGCCCCTCGAGCTCCGGCGCGGGCACGCCCCAGGAGATGTTGCCCGTCAGGCGGAAGGGGACGAGCGTCTTTCCCGTGCGGAAGCTGATGCCCGCGGCCTTCATGCGCGCGCACGCCTCCTCGCGCGAGGAAAGCCGTTCGAACGAGAGCGCGAAGGAGGGCTTCGCCGCGTCGTAAACAAGCGCGTGCGGCGGCAGATCCCCGAGCACGGCGCAGTAGAGGCCGAACAGCTCGCGCTTGACGTGGACGACGGGCGCTTCGAGGAACTCGCGTATGCTCTTTGCGGCGAAGGCGCGGCACGTCGGCTCACTTTCGTAGGCGCGAAGCCAGGCTGAAAGAAGGCCGTGGAACTCCTCGAGCCGGAAGTACCAGTTCTCGACCTCGCGCATGGAGGGCGTTTCTCCGCTCAGCGCGCTTTTCGGGCCGATCAGCTCCCAAGGCTGGTAGGAATGCCCGAGCGAGCATTCATCCGCGTAGCCGAATTCGGAGGCGCACCCGGCGATGGGGCAGCGCCCCGTGACCTGCCGTCCGTTGAGAAACACGCCGAGCTTCTCGTCGTAGAATTGCGGGGCCGAAAGCCGCTCGAGATGCCCGTTTTCGTATAGCCGCCGGATGAACCCCCCGCTCACGCGGCGGTGGATTTCGCCCGCCCTCCCGAGCGCGGACGCGCCGTACAGGTCGAGGCTTATGCGGTAAGCCTCGAGCGTTTCCTTCTGGCGCGCGTGGTAATGCGCGACGTATTCTTCGAGCGTGTCCGCGAAATCATTCGTTTCGCTCCGCTTGCGAAAGCTCTCCATGATCGGGGAGCCGTAGCAGTCCGTACCCGAGAGGAAGAGCACGTTCTCTTCGCCTATGCGGTCCCGAAGGAAGCGCGCGTAGCAGTCCGCGGGAACGAACACCCCGCCGATGTGGCCGATGTGCAGCGGCTTGTTTCCGTAGGGCATGCCCGCGGTCACGATCGCCCGCTTGGGGAAGTTCGGCCGCACTCCCCCGGCGTTTTCCTCGCGCATAACAGTCTCCTTTCAAAATAAAAAGCCCCCGTCCCAGTTACCTGGGACGGAAGCCTGTGCTCCGTGTTGCCACCCATCTTCGCGCACGCCTCGCGGCAAACGCCTCAAAGGTACGCCGGGGAAACTCCCCGGGATACCCGGGCGCTGTATCGGGCGCTCCCGTCGCGGCCTACCCCCGCATGGCGGGCTCGGCGCGCCGCTCCGAGGCCTGTTCAATCCGGCTTGCCCTGCCCGTTTCCACCGTCGGGGCTCTCTGTGCGGGATGCGCGGACCTACTATCCCTCTTCGTCGCGTTGGCTGATCAATTAGGGTTTATTATATGCGCCTTACCCGCCAAAGTAAAGCCCATTTATCAAGTATTTTCGGATAAATAAAGAAGGCCCCCTAAAACGAGCGCCCTCTCGAATCAATTTGATTGTCAATTGTCAATTTTCAATTGTCAATTACTTCAACGGTTTCATCGTCGGGAACAGCAGCACGTCGCGTATGCTCGACTCGTTGGTCAGCAGCATCACGAGCCGGTCGATGCCTATGCCGATGCCGCCCGTCGGGGGCATGCCGTACTCGAGCGCGAGGCAGAAGTCCTCGTCGATCATCATGGCCTCGTCGTCGCCCTTGGCACGCTCCTGCGCCTGCTGCACGAAGCGGCCGCGCTGGTCGATGGGGTCGTTGAGCTCGCTGAAGGCGTTGGCGTATTCGTGCCCCGCGATGAACAGCTCGAAGCGCTCCGTGATGCCGGGCACGCCGGGCTTCCTCTTGGTGAGCGGCGAGTTCTCGATGGGGTAGTCGATGATGAACGTCGGCTGCACGAGCTTGTCCTCCGCGAACTCGTCGAAGGCGAGCGCGAGTATTTTGCCCTTGGTCGCGGTCTTGTCCTCGACGTAGAGGCCGATTTCTTTCGCGAGCGCGCGGGCGGCCTCGTCCGTTTCGCACGCCATGAAGTCCGCGCCGGCGTACCGCTTCACCGCGTCGTTCATCGTCAGCCGCGCGAAGGGCGGCGTCAGATCGATTTCCGCGCCGCAGTATCCGATCCTGGTTTTGCCGTCGTTGACGAGGCGGCAGCAGCGGGAAATGATCTGCTCGCACAGCTCCATCATGCCGTGGTAGTCCGTATACGCCTGGTAGATCTCGATGGTCGTGAACTCCGGGTTGTGCGTCGCGTCCATGCCCTCGTTGCGAAAGAGCCTGCCGATTTCATACACGCGCTCGAGCCCGCCCACGATGCACATCTTCAGGTGCAGCTCCGTGGCGATGCGAAGGTACATGTCGATGTCGAGCGTATTGTGGTGCGTGACGAACGGGCGCGCGGAAGCGCCGCTCGCCGTAGTGTTCAGCACCGGGGTCTCCACCTCGATGAAATCGAGCGAGTTGAGGTAGCGGCGGATCTCGGCCTCGATCTTCGCGCGCTTGATGAAGGTTTCCCGCACGCCGGGATTCATGATCAAGTCGACCGGGCGCATGCGGTAGCGAAGCTCGGGGTCCTTCAGGCCGTGGAACTTCTCGGGCAGAGGGCGCAGCGATTTCGAGAGCAGCGTCACTTTTTGCGCGTGCACGCTGACCTCGCCGGTGCGCGTCTTAAAGACCGTGCCGGAAACGCCCAGTATGTCGCCGATGTCCATCGATTTGAAGTCGGCGTAGGCGTCCGTGCCCAGGTCGTCCGCCTTGACGTAGATCTGTATGTCTCCCTTATAATCGAGCAGGTGCGCGAAGCTGGCCTTGCCCATGATGCGCTTGCTCATCATGCGCCCGGCGACGGTCACGACCTTTCCCTCGAGGGTTTCGAAGTTCTCCGCGATCTCGCGGCTGTAACGGTCCCTGTCGAATTTTACGATTTCAAACGGGTCCCGCCCCTGCTCCTGCAGCAAGCTTAGCTTATCCCGCCTGACCTGCAGGAGCTCGTTGAGCTCGTCCTGCGTCAGTTCCCGCTCGGGCGCCGCGCCCGTGTTGCGCTCTTCCATATGAAGCTCCTTGGTAACTACGGTTTCCCGATTATTTCCCGATTTCGAGTATTTCTATGCGGTTGATGCCGCCCGGCGTCGTCACTTCGATGATATCCCCGCGCACGTGGCCGAGCAGCGCTTTGCCCACCGGGGATTCGTTGGAGATGCGGTTCTGGTACGGGTCCGCCTCCGCGCTGCCCACGAGCTGGTAGGAAACCACCTTGTCGCCCTTGGAAAGGAGGCGCACCCTGACCGTCGCCCCGACGTCCACGAGGCTTGTGCTGATGGAGTCCTCGTCGATGAGCATGACGTTCTTGAGCATGGCCTCGATCTCCGCGATCTCGGACTCGATGCGCGCCTGCTCGGTCTTGGCCGCGTCGTACTCGGCGTTCTCGCTCAAGTCGCCGAACGCGCGCGCGAGCTTGATCTGCTCCGTGATTTCGGTGCGCGCCGTCGTTTTGAGGTACTCGAGCTTCTCCTCGTATTTTTTTACGCCTTCGGCCGTCAAATGAACCTGACCCATAGCTTTTCCTCTTCCTCCGGTGATGTTTCGGTCAATATAATAGGAAGAATAACTTTGATTCCTCCCTGTGTATTATGTCATTATATGTAAGCGATGCGCCTTTGTCAAGAAAGGAGGCCCCGCTTAAAATTTTCAAGCAATTCGAGCAGTTCCGCGGCGCTTTCGACGGCGTTCGCGCGCCTTCGAAGGTCCGACGCGCCGCGAAGCCCGTTCGCGTACCAGGCGACGTGCTTCCTCAATTCCGCCGCGGCGCCCGGCCCTTTGTCCCGGATGTGCCTTCGCGCGTGGGAGAGCGCCATGTCGATGCGCTCGGCCGGCGCGGGGGGCCGATACGGCGTCCCGTCGAGCGCCGCGCGTATTTCCCGGAAAATAAACGGGTTCCCGCGCGCGCCGCGGGCGACCATCACGCCGTCGCAGCCGGTCTCGCGGACAAGGGCCAGCGCGTCCCCGCCGGAGAACACGTCGCCGTTGCCGATGACCGGGATGCGGACCGCCCGCTTTACCTGGGCTATTATGTCCCGGTCCGCGCGGCCTTCATACATCTGTTCGCGCGTGCGCCCGTGCACCGTCACGAGGCTTGCTCCCGCGCTCTGGGCCATGCGCGCGAAGGAAACGGCGTTGACGTGCGCTTCGTCCCAGCCCTTGCGGAACTTCACGCTCACCGGCACGCGGGAAGCCTTGACGAGGGCTTCGATGATCCTTCCCGCGAGAGCCTCGTCGCGCATCAGCGCGCTGCCCTCGCCGTTCCTGACGATCTTGTGCGCGGGGCAGCCCATGTTGATATCTATGACGGCAAGGCGCGCCTCATGCGCATCCGAGAGAGCGCGCGCGGCTTCGGCGAGAATTTCCGGCTCGCTTCCGAAAAGCTGAACGCCGAAGGTTTCCTCCTCCGGCGCGGTTTCGAGCAGTGCGTTTGTGTTCGCGTTGCGGTAGTGCATGCCCTTGGCGGAGACCATCTCCGTATATGAAAAATCCGCGCCGAGCGCGCGGCAGATGCCGCGGTACGATCTGTCCGTAATGCCGGCCATGGGCGCGAGCAGCGCGGGGACATAGCCCGCGCTTTGAAAAAAAGGCAAATTCGTCACGGCGTTTGCGTGGGCGAGGCCGCGGCTCCGGTTGTGGGCGAAGCCTCGGGCGCGGGCGTGAGCAGGCTCAGATCGGGCGTGGGCTTGACGGCGGTTTCCGGGTTCTTTTCGATGAGCGAAAGGCCGCTGATGTACCAGCGCGAACCGACCCTGGTGAAGATCACCTGGTAGCGCCCCGGCGTCCATTCGGGCGGCGCGGCGGAAGCGTTCTCGCCGTCGTTGAGCGCGGCGTTGAGGGCGGCGAGCTTGTCGTCGACGACCATCGTGGCGCGCTGGCTCCACGGCAGCACAAAAAAGCCGCGCACGTCCACGCGGTAGTCGAAGCTCGCCACGGTGAAGCCCTCGTAATCGTCCCGGTAGAGCGCGGCGTCGTTGCTTATGAATTCCTCGGTGAAATACGTGGTCAGCTCCAGCGGCGCGCCGCTCTTGAAGATGACCTCGGCGCGCGCCTCCATGCCCTCGGTCACGAGTATGTAGAGGTTGCTCACGTGCATGCCCTCGATGAACACCGCAAGGCAGAGCGCCACCGCGCCCGTCACGATGACGAGCGTGCGCAGTACGTACCAGATCGACCGCCTCGCGATTTTATACAGGTTGCGTGCCATGGAAGCCTCCGTGCTGTAATCATAGCACAGGCGCGGGAAAATGGCAACGAAGCGGGCGCGGGCTTCACGGCCTGTTCACACGCGGGATGCGCGCCCCTCTCAAACGAAAAACGTGAATATATTGGCAGTTCTCCCTTTCTAAGCGCGGAAATTTGCGATATAATGACTGCGGCGCGGACATGAATAAGCTTTGGAGGAAATCCCATGGAAGCACTCAAAAAGACTCCCCTTTACGAAACGCATTTGAAGCTCGGCGGGCGCATGGTGGACTTCGGCGGCTGGAACCTGCCGGTGCAGTATTCCGGCATCGTCGAGGAGCACAAAGCCGTGCGCGAGCGCGCGGGCCTCTTCGACGTTTCCCACATGGGCGAGGCGCGCGTGACGGGAAAGGACGCGTTCGCCTATCTGCAAAAGATACTGACCAACGACATCGCCACCATGATGCCGGGGCGCTGCCGCTACTCGATGGTGTGCTATGAGAACGGCGGCGCCGTGGACGACGTGCTGGTCTACAAGTATTCCGACGAGGACTATCTGCTCGTCATCAACGCGGGCAACACCGCGAAGGATCTCGCGTGGTTCGAGCAAAACCTGTTCGGCGACGCGAAGGTAATCGACGAAAGCCCGCTTTGGGCGCAGCTTGCCCTGCAGGGCCCGCGCTTCCTCGACGTGCTGAAAGAGGCCGGCGTATCCGGCCCGCTCCCGGAGAAGAACTACACCTTCGTGCCGGAGACCGTCGTCGCCGGCATCCGCTGCATGGTTTCGCGCACGGGCTACACGGGCGAGGACGGCGTGGAGCTTTACTGCAAGGCTTCGGACGGCCCCGCGCTGCACGCGGCGTTATGCAAGGCGGGCGAGGCTTACGGCCTGCTGCCCTGCGGCCTGGGCGCGCGCGACACGCTGCGCTTCGAGGCGGGCATGCCGCTCTACGGCCACGAGATGGACGAAACCGTGACCCCGCTCGAGGTCGGCGTCGGCTTCGCGGTCAAACTGAATAAGGAAGACTTCATAGGCAAGCAGGCGCTGCTCTCGCCCGCGAAGCGCGCGCGCATAGGCTTGCATCTTCTCGAGCGCGGCATTATGCGCGAGCACTGCGCGGTGTACTGCGAGGGCAAAGAGGTCGGCAAAACCACCTCGGGCATGCCCGTGCCCACGCTCGAGGGGAGCTACGCCATGGCGCTCGTCGACATATCTTTTGCGCAAAAGGACGAATTTGAGGTGGAGGTGCGCGGGAAAAAGCTCAAGGCTGCGCGCGCCGCGATCCCCTTTTATAAAAGAAGCTGAACGCGCCCACAATAACCATTCAGGAGGATGAATACATGACACCCAAAGACCGCAAATACACCCGCGACCACGAATGGGTCCTCATCGAGGACGGCAAGGCCCGCATCGGCATTTCCGACCACGCGCAGCACGCGCTCGGCGACATCGTCTTCGTCGAGCTGCCCGCCGTGGGGGACGGCTTCAAGCCCGGCGATTCCTTCGCCGTGGTGGAGAGCGTCAAGGCCGCCAGCGAAATCTACACGCCCGTGGGCGGCGAGGTCGTCGAAGTCAACGAGGCGCTCGAGGCCGAGCCCGAGCGGATCAACGCGGACCCCTACGGCGCGTTCCTCGCCGTGATCGCCGTCGCCGAGCTTGACGAGGCGGCGCTTCTGGATGCGGACGCGTACGACGCCTTCGTCGCCTCGGAGGGTTAAGCCCGAATGAGAAGCTACATTCCCAACACGCAGCGGGAGCGCGGGGAGATGCTCGCGGCCATCGGCCTGCCCGACATGGACGCGCTCTTCGCGGACATCCCCGAGGGCGTGCGCCTGAACCGGCCGCTCGAGCTGTCGCGCGGCATGAGCGAGATCGAGGTGCGCCGCGCGTTCGCGAGCCTCGCCGCGCGAAGCGGCGTGCCGCACGCGAGCTTTCGCGGCGCGGGCGCGTACGGGCATTACATCCCCGCCGCGGTGCCGCAATTGGCGATGCGAAGCGAGTTCTACACGGCCTACACGCCCTATCAGGCCGAGATGAGCCAGGGCATGCTGCAGGCGATCTTCGAGTTTCAGACGCTGATCTGCCAGCTCACGGGGCTCGACGCGGCCAACGCCTCGGTCTACGACGGCGCGACCGCCGCCGCCGAGGCCGTGAACATGCTCACGGCCGCCAAGCGCAAGAACAAGGTGCTCGTAAGCGCGGGCCTCCATCCCGACGTCAGGGCCGTGCTCAAAACCTACGCGCGCTTCTCGAAAACCGAGCTCGTCGAGGTCCCGCTCAACGAAAACGGCGTCGCCGACATCCCCTTCATCGAACAGAACGCGGGGGACGCCGCGGGCCTCGTCGCCGCGCAGCCGAACTTCTTCGGCTGCCTCGAGGACACCAGGACGCTCGCGGACGCGACGCACGCCTTCGGCGGGCTGTTTGTGAACTATGTTTACCCGCACGCTCTGGGCGTGCTCGCGCGCCCGGGCGAGCTGGGCGCGGACATCGCCGTGGGGGACGGGCAGTCCCTCGGGCTGCCGCTCGCCTACGGAGGGCCTTATGTGGGCTTCATGGCTTCGACCCAGAAGCTCATGCGCAACCTCCCCGGCCGCATCGCGGGCGAAACGACGGATAAGGACGGCAACCGCGCGTTCGTGCTGACGCTGCAGGCGCGCGAGCAGCACATCCGCCGCGAAAAGGCGAGCTCCAACATCTGCTCGAACCAGATGCTCTGCGCCGTGACGGCGAGCATCTACCTCTCGCTCATGGGGCCAAAGGGCCTCGCGGAGGCGGCGAATCAATCCATGCAAAAGGCGCATTACCTCGCCGAGGGCATGAGCCGCGTCAGGGGCATCCGCCTGAGATATCCGGCAACGCCCTTTTTCAACGAGTTCGCTGTCGACTGCGACAGGGATTCCGAGTTCGTGAGCGGGGCGCTCAAGGAGCGCTTCATTATGGGCGGCCTTCCGCTCAACCGCATTGTTCCCGGCGATTCCGGCATGCTCTGGTGCGCCACGGAGCTCAACGCGCGCGAGGACATCGACGCGGCGCTCTCCGTTCTCGAGGAGGTGTTCGCATGAGCCGCTCAAGCTATCCGCTGATCTTCGAACGCTCCCGCCCCGGCAGGACGGGATGCGATTTGCCCCCGCTCGACGTGCCCGCGCTCGAAGGCCTGATCCCGGAGGGACTCGTCGCCAGGGTCACTTTACCGCTGCCCGAGGTCGCGGAGGTGGACGTCGTCCGGCACTACACGAACCTCTCGCGCCGCAACTTCGGCGTGGACAACGGCTTCTATCCTCTGGGAAGCTGCACGATGAAATACAATCCCAAGCTCAACGAGGAGGTTTCGGCCCTCTTCGACGGCCTGCATCCGCTTGCGGACGACGACTGCGCCATGGGCGCCATACGGCTGATGGCGGAGCTTGAAAGGCAGCTTTGCGCGATCACGGGCTTCGATAAGTTCACTCTGCAGCCCGCCGCGGGCGCGCACGGGGAACTGACCGGCCTTATGCTGATCCGCGCGTACCACGACATGCGCCAGGACTTCAACCGCAACGTCATGCTCGTGCCCGACTCGGCGCACGGCACCAACCCGGCCTCGGCCGTCATGGCGGGGTTTGAAACCAGGGAGCTCGTCTCCGCGCCGGACGGCGGCATCGACCTCGAGGCGCTTCGCGCGGCCTGCGGGCCGGACACGGCGGGCCTCATGCTCACGAACCCCTCTACGCTGGGCCTGTTTGAAAAGAACATCGTCGAGGTCGCGCACATCGTCCACGAGGCGGGCGGCCTGCTCTATTACGACGGGGCGAACCTCAACGCCGTCATGGGCGTCGCGCGCCCGGCGGACATGGGCTTCGACGTCATGCACATCAACCTGCACAAAACCTTCTCCACGCCGCACGGCGGCGGCGGCCCGGGCAGCGGCCCGGTGGGCGTCACGGCGGAGCTGATCCCGTATCTGCCCTATCCCGTCGTCATGATGGGCGGGGCCGGCACGGCCTCGCTCGATTACGACCGCCCGCTCTCCATAGGCAAGGTCAAGGGTTTCTACGGCAACTTCGCCGTGATGGCGCGCGCCTACGCGTATATATTGAGCCTCGGCGCCGAGGGGCTGCGCGAGGCCAGCCAGAACGCCGTGCTCAACGCGAACTACGTCATGAACGCGCTCAGGGACGTTTACGACGTGCCGCACGAGAGGATCTGCATGCACGAGTGCGTGCTCGCGCCCACGAAGAGGATGCTCGACAACGGCGTACACACGACGGATATCGCCAAAACCCTCATCGACTACGGCTACCATCCGCCGACGATTTACTTCCCGCTCATCGTGCACGAGGCCATCATGATCGAGCCGACCGAGAGCGAGAGCCGCGAGACGCTCGACGGCTTCATCGCCGCCATGCGCGAGATCGCGCGCGTCGCCCTCGAGGAGCCCGGCCGGCTGCACGCCTCCCCGGCGACCACGCCCGTGGGCAGGCCCGACGAGGTGCAGGCCGCGAGAAAACCGGTGGTAAGATTCTGTGAGTAATTGACGATCAGGCTTGGTTCCGGCGGTTCCCGCTTCACGGCGGGAGCCGCTTTTCCATTGCCGCGCGGGCGGATGCCGTTCGCCCGCGATTCGCCGCCGCGCGTGAAAAGGGAAACCCTTTCTTAATATTAAAATAATGGTCGCTTATTTCACTTTGTGCAACCTGAAAAGCGCGCAAAGCGTTCTAGTTGTAAAATACTTGTAAATACGGCCGGGCCGATTTGCCGGGGCGTTGCAGGTATGATATGATAATTGCGTTGTATTGCGCAATTTGAGAATTCGTTTGCGTTGGAGGATAACAAAAGCATGAAAAGAATCATTGCGGCCCTGCTGGTGCTCTCGATGGCCCTCGCTTTCGCTGCGTGCGGCGGGGACGCGGAGAACACTTCTCCCATCGACGTCGACCCGACCACGCCCTCCCCGTCGCCCGTCGGGGAGGACCCCGCGGGCCTCGGGCTCAAGCGGGAATATTCGCAGACCATGGGCATGGTCGCCGCGGGATACATCCACTCGCTCGGCCTTCGCTCCGACGGCACCGCGCTCAGCGCGGGGCACGATTATTACGGCCAGCGCCGGGTAAGCGACTGGGCGGACGTCGTCTACGTCGCGGCGGGCAAATCCGTTTCCGTCGGCGTCAAGGCGGACGGTACGCTCGTCTTTGCCGGGAAGCTGACGGACGAGGCCGCGCTCGCCGCCGCCTCCGCCTGGACGAATGTCTTTACGGCCGACGCGGGCGGCGATTTCGTCGCGGCGCTCTTAAACGACGGCACGGTCGTGGCCGCGGGGGACAACTCCGCCGGCCAGTGCGACGTTTCCGGCTGGAGCGACATCGTCGCCATCGCCTGCGGCGACGCGTTCACCGTGGGCCTTACGGCCGACGGCACGGTCGTGGCCACTTCCGGCGCGCCCGCCGCCGTGACTTCGTGGAAAGAGATCAAAAAGATCGCCGCGGGCGGCGCAGCCGCCGTCGCGGGCATCACATCCGCGGGCGGGCTCGTCACGACGCTCGACGTCGCGGCGGACAGCGGGTTTGCAGACCTCGTCGACATCGGCGCGGACGACTGCGGCGTCGCCGGCGTGCGCGCGGACGGCACGGTCGTCACTTCGTTGGGCGCCGACATCACCTACGACCCCGACTATAACTACGGCGAGGTCGACCTTTCGACCGTCACGGACGCCGTGGCCATATCCGTGGGCGCGAAACACGTCGTTGTCATGAGGAAGGACGGCTCGGCCGCGGCTTACGGCGTCAACGACGACCTGCAGTGCGACGTGGGCAGGTTCAACCTGCGCCCGTATCTCGAGAAGCTCTCCGATACGCTCAGCGCCGTGCGCGGGCTCAAGCTCGGCATGACGGTCGCCGACGCGAAAGCGCTCATCGCCGCGAGCGCGGGCGCCGCGGACGCGCAGTTCGCAAAAGTCGTTTCCGAGGCTGAAACCGCGGTCGCCGACACGGACCTCGTCGCCACCGGCATGAAGGTCAAATGCGACGGCGCGGATTACGGCACCGTCGTGCTGCTCGGCGACGTGGACGAAAACGGAACCGTCGACGCCGCGGACAGGGAGTTCATCGCAAAGGTCAGCACGAACAACACGCGCCCCACGGGGTATGTATTGCGCGCCGCGCAGCTTGAAACCAACGCAACGGGCCAGCCCTTCTGCGGCGAGGCGAGCCTCGCGCTCGTGGACGCGCATATCGCCGGCACAGCGCGCATCGGCCAGTTCTCCAAAATGAGGACGGGCGTTTACGACCAGCTCCTCGCGGACGCCATCGCCGCCAACAAGGACACGGTCGGCTATATCGCCATCCCCAAAACCAACATCAACTACCCGATCATGTTCGACGCCACGACGGGCAAATGGTATTACAACGACCATACCCCCGAAAAGAAGGAAAGCGAGTCCGGCTCCATCTACGCCTATTACTACGGCCATCCGGAGCTCAAGAACACGGTCGTCACCGGCCACAACTCGCGCCCCTCGGGCAGCATGTTCCACCAGCTCCACCACATTCAGGAGTTCAACCTCGGCAACGCCACCTGCGCGCAGACCAAATATTGCGGCAAGGAGCTCAAGGATCTGCCCGATCTCAAGATCTACTCCAACCGCGTGTGGACGCTGACGGTCTTCGGCGAGGAAACGCGCTGGGAGATGTTCTCCATGTACGAGACCAAGCCGGGCGACGAAGCGTACGAAATCTGGCTCGACAACATCTGGTGGCCTTACAGCGGCGATTACGCGAAGAAAACCGACGAGAAGATCCATGCATGGCTCAACAAGCAGATCGAGCGCAGCGAGATCCCGTTCGACACGACCGTGACGCTCGAGGATCATTACCTCACGGTGTTCACCTGCGGCAACGAGCACGCCGATTCCAACAAATACGCGCGGCTGTTCTTCATATTCAAGCAGGTCGACTGATTTCGACGAAAAACGAAACTTGGGGGTACAACGAGCGTTGTACCCCCATATATTGTATGTCACGCCATGATTAAAAAAACTTTAAAAAAAGATTAAATAGGGCTTGCATTCTCCAAATCCTTTTGATAGAATAATCAAGCACGCTTTCGGGGCGTGCACCCGCACCTTGAAAACTATATAGTGCAAGAAAGAATGACAAGGGAAAAGGTAAGACGAAGGTAATTCGAGGATGACCGAGCGGGTTGGAAGACCCGCAAGGGAGTCGAGTTGATTCTGAGAAGAAGAGATTCGAGGCCAGAATAAGTAAATGAGCGCACGGAGTCCGGGAGGACGAAGTGTGATCAGGATTTAAACTCAAGAGTTTGATCCTGGCTCAGGACGAACGCTGGCGGCGTGCCTAACACATGCAAGTCGAACGGAGAAGTTGATTTCGGTTGACTTCTTAGTGGCGAACGGGTGAGTAACGCGTGAACAACCTGACCTCAAGAGGGGGATACCAACGAGAAATCGTTGTTAATACCGCATAAGACCACAACGTCGCATGGCGAAGGGGTCAAAGGAGCAATCCGCTTGAGGAGGGGTTCGCGTCCCATTAGGTAGTAGGCGGGGTAACGGCCCACCTAGCCGGCGATGGGTAGCCGAGCTGAGAGGCTGAACGGCCACACTGGAACTGAGACACGGTCCAGACTCCTACGGGAGGCAGCAGTGGGGAATATTGGGCAATGGGCGCAAGCCTGACCCAGCAACGCCGCGTGAGGGAAGAAGGTTTTCGGATTGTAAACCTCTGTCGCAGATGACGAAGGAAGTGACGGTAATCTGTGAGGAAGCCCCGGCTAACTACGTGCCAGCAGCCGCGGTAATACGTAGGGGGCGAGCGTTGTCCGGAATTACTGGGCGTAAAGGGAGCGTAGGCGGCCGATTAAGTTGGATGTGAAATCCCCGGGCTTAACTTGGGTGGTGCATCCAATACTGGTTGGCTAGAGTACAGGAGAGGAAAGCGGAATTCCTAGTGTAGCGGTGAAATGCATAGATATTAGGAGGAACATCGGTGGCGAAGGCGGCTTTCTGGACTGACACTGACGCTGAGGCTCGAAAGCGTGGGGAGCAAACAGGATTAGATACCCTGGTAGTCCACGCTGTAAACGATGAATACTAGGTGTAGGGGGTGTAAACTCCCCCTGTGCCGCAGCTAACGCAATAAGTATTCCGCCTGGGGAGTACGGCCGCAAGGTTGAAACTCAAAGGAATTGACGGGGGCCCGCACAAGCAGCGGAGCATGTGGTTTAATTCGACGCAACGCGAAGAACCTTACCAAGGCTTGACATCCACTTAAGCTCATGGAAACATGAGGTCCCTTCGGGGGAAGTGAGACAGGTGGTGCATGGTTGTCGTCAGCTCGTGTCGTGAGATGTTGGGTTAAGTCCCGCAACGAGCGCAACCCC
>MWBW01000020.1 GCA_002069725.1 Firmicutes bacterium ADurb.Bin248
GGGGCTTGACCTCGCGCCCGCCGAGGAGAACACCATAGCGGATTCCATCGCCGTGGGCGTGCCGAGAAACCCCAAAAAGGCGCTTCGCGCCGTCGCCGCGTCGAACGGGCGCTGGATCTCGGTTACGGATGAGGACATACTCGAGGCGATGCGCCTGCTGGGCCGCACCGAGGGCGTGTTCGGGGAACCCGCGGGCGTGGCCGCGGCGGCGGGCGTCGTCAAGGCCGCCGGGCTCGGCCTCATACGTCCGGAGGAAACCGTGACGCTCATCAGCACGGGCAGCGGCCTCAAGGACGTGAAGAACGCGTTGCGCGCGGCGGGCAAGCCCTTTTCCTCGGCGCCCGACCTCGCCGCGCTCGAGGCGAGCGGCGCGCTCGACTGATCCCGACTATCGCGCCCCGCGGGGCGTCGGTATAAAATTCCAAAAGAAAAAAACAGGAGGACACCAGAACATGAAGAAACTGCTTGCCATCGTGATCGCCCTCGCCATGGTGCTCGCCCTCGCAACAGCATGCGATGCCGGCAGCGGCGGCGCAAAGACCCTCAAGATCGGCATCATACTCGTGCACGATGAGAACACGGGCTACGACGCGGCGCACATCAACGGCATCAAGGCCGCGGTCGCCGCGGTGGGGATCGACGAAAAGACCCAGATCTTCTGGAAGTACAACGTCGAGGAGAATGAGAAGTGCTACGACGCCGCCATCGACCTCGTCGAGCAGGGCTGCAGCTACATCTTCTCGGACAGCTACGGCCATCAGGACCACATGCTGCGCGCCGCCGAGGAGAATCCGGAAGTCGTGTTCGTCTCCATGACGGGCGATAAGGGCGCCCTGAGCGGGCTCCCCAACTACAAGAACGCGTTCCCGCACACGTTTGAATCCCGCTACGTTTCCGGCGTCGTGGCCGGCATGAAGCTCAAGCAGCTCGTCGACGAGAACAAGGTCCTCGATTCCAACAAGAATCCGGACGGCACCATCAAGATCGGCTACGTCGGCGCGTTCCCCTACGCGGAGGTGGTTTCCGGCTACACCGCCTTCTATCTGGGCGTGAAGTCCATCGTCGACAACGTGCAGATGGATGTCACCTATACCAACTCCTGGTATGACCCGACCGCCGAGGCCGAGGCCGCCAACTCCCTCGTGTCGCGCGGCTGCATCATCATCAGCCAGCACGCCGACTCCACCGGCGCGCCGTCCGCCTGCGAAGCCCTGCTCAACGCCGGCACCACGGTCTACTGCGTGGGCTATAACGTCGACATGATCCCCGTCGCGCCCAACGCCGCGCTCACCAGCGCGCAGAACAACTGGAGCGTCTACTACACCTACGCCTTCAACTGCGCCGTCAAGGGCGAGGAAATCGTGACCGACTGGTCCGAGGGCTACGCCACCGGCACCAACATGATCTCCGAGCTCGGGGCGAGCTGCGCGCCGGGCACCGCCGAGAAGGTGGCCGAGGTTGAGGCCGGCATCAAGGACGGCTCCGTGCAGGTGTTCGACACCGCGAAGTTCACCGTGGACGGGCAGCAGCTGACGACCTACCTCGCCATCGATACCGACGGCGACTATAAGGGCGACACGGGCGATCCCATCGAGAACGGCATCTTCTACGAGTCCAAGCTGCGCAGCGCGCCGTATTTTGCGCTTCGCATCGACGGCATCACCGAACTGAACGCGCAATAAGCCATGCGACCCCGGGAGGGCGGCCAAACACCGCCCTCCCTTTCGTTTCGGCCGTCCGTCCGCGCCTGCCGGAAACAGCCGGTTTCGTGCCGCCGCGAATGGAAAAGGCCCCTCTTTTTTTCATTTTTCCTAAAAGTTTTTTTATTTACATCAAACCTTTTGCATGGTAACATAATGCTGTATATCCCCACTCTGATCGGAAAGGACGATTCGCTTGGATACTTCATGCGCAATCCGGATGGTCGACATCACAAAGACCTTCGGCGAAGTGGTCGCCAACGATAAGGTGTCGCTCGAGATCCGCCACGGCGAAATACTCGCCCTGCTCGGCGAAAACGGCAGCGGCAAGACCACGCTCATGAACACGCTCTCGGGCATTTATCTGCCGGAAGGCGGGCAGATCTATGTGTGCGACAAAAAGGTGTCCATCACATCCCCCAAGGACGCGTTCGAGCTTGGCATAGGCATGATCCACCAGCATTTCAAGCTGGTGAATTTGCTTTCCGCCGCCGAAAACATCATACTGGGCCTCAACGAGCATAAGCTCATCGACCTCAAGCGCGTGCGCGCCGCGGTGAGGGAGATCTGCGACAAATACGGCTTCGCGATCGACCCGGACAAAAAGGTTTACGACATGTCCGTTTCCGAGAAGCAGACGCTTGAAATCGTCAAGGTGCTCTACCGCGGGGCGGACATACTCATACTCGACGAACCCACGGCGGTTTTGACCCCGCAGGAAACGGAAAAACTTTTCGCCGTCATGCGCAACATGAAAGAGGACGGCAAGGCCATCGTCATCATCACGCACAAGCTGCACGAGGTCATGGAAATTTCCGACCGCGTGGCGGTTCTGCGCAAGGGCAGATACATCGGGGACATCCCGACCTGCGACACCTGCATACAGCAGCTCACCGAGATGATGGTCGGCCGCGCGGTGTCGCTCAACATCGACAGGCCCGCGTGCAAGGATGGCTGCGAGCGCCTGGTCGTGAAGAACCTCACGGTCATAGACAAGGACGGCGTCAAAAAGCTCGACAACGTCAGCTTCACGGCCTGCGGCGGCGAGCTGCTCGGCATCGCCGGCATTTCGGGCAGCGGCCAGAAGGAACTGCTCGAGGCCATCGCGGGATTGCAGCCGGCGCAGCCCGGAGCGTCGATCCTCTTTACGCCGGTTCCCGGCCGGCCCGCGACGGAGCTCGCGGGCAAGAGCCCCAGGGACATCAAGCGCCTCGGCGTGAGCCTCGCGTTCGTGCCGGAGGACAGGCTGGGCATGGGGCTCGTGGGCAGCATGGATCTGCCGGACAACATGATGCTGCGCTCCTACAGCGAAGGCCCCGGCTTCTTCACCAACCGGCAGGAGCCGCAAAGGCTCGCCAAAACCGTCGTCGAGGAGCTCGAGGTCGTCACGCCGAGCCTGTACACGCCGGTCAGGAAGCTTTCGGGCGGCAACGTGCAGAAGGTGCTCGTCGGGCGCGAGATCTCCTCGGCCCCCTCGCTTTTGATGACGGCGTACGCCGTGCGCGGCCTCGACATCAACACTTCCTATACGATCTACCACCTGCTCAACAAGCAGAAGGAACGCGGCGCGGCGGTCATCTACGTCGGCGAGGACCTCGACGTGCTGCTCGAACTGTGCGACCGCATACTCGTGCTTTGCGCGGGCAGGATCAGCGGTATCGTGGACGGGCGCAATACCACCAAGGAGGAGGTGGGCCTCATGATGACCCACCTGAGCGGGAGGTGCGACAATGTCGGTTGATAAAGTCAGGGAACCGTTCGTGCGCATCAGCAAGCGCGCGTCCATCGAATTGTGGCGCTCGTGGCTGTTCCGCGCCGCCGCGCTGTTCGCCTCGCTCGTGGTGTGCGGCGTCATCATATTCGCGCTCACGGGGCTCAACCCGGTCAGAGTGTACGCGGCTATGTTCAGCGGAGCGTTCGGCACCGTCAAGCGCTCCTGGGTCACGATACGCGATCTGATGATGCTGCTTTGCATCTCGGTCGGCCTCGCGCCCGCGTTCAAGATGCGCTTCTGGAACATCGGCGCGGAAGGGCAGATACTCGCGGGGGGCATCGTGTCGGCGGCGCTGATGATCTACGCGGGCAACTCCATCCCGCTCGTTCCGCTGCTGATGCTGATGTTCCTCGCCAGCGCCGCGGCGGGCGCGGTGTGGGGCCTCATCCCCGGCGTGTTCAAGGCGGTGTGGAACGCGAACGAAACGCTCTTCACGCTGATGATGAACTACATCGCCATACAGGTCACCTCCTACTTCGTCGCCCTGTGGGAGAACCCCTACGGCTCCAACACCGTGGGCGTCATCAACCAGCTCAGCAAGGGCGGCTGGTTCCCCGCGATATTCGGGCAGATGTACCTGCTCAACGTCATCATCGTGCTGGCGCTGACCATATTGATGTACCTGTACCTCCGGTACAGCAAGCAGGGATATGAGATCGCCGTCGTCGGCGAGAGCGAGAACACCGCGCGCTACGCTGCCATCAACGTGAGGAAGGTCGTCATCCGCACCATGCTCATTTCCGGCGCGATCTGCGGCGTCGCGGGCTTCATCGCGGTCGCGGGCGCGGGGCACACGATCTCCACGAGCACGGCGGGCGGGAAGGGCTTCGTGGCGATCATCGTCGCCTGGCTCTCGAAGTTCAACACGCTCGTGATGGTGCTGATCTCGGGGCTTCTGGTGTTCCTCGACAAGGGCGCGGTCCAGATCGCCTCGCAGTTCGACCTCAACGACTTCGTTTCCGAGATGATCACGGGCATCATACTCTTCTTCATACTCGGCAGCGAATTCTTCATCAATTTCAAGGTCCGTTTCCGCGGCAGGATAAAGGAGGCCGGAAAATGACGCAGCTGATTTCCCTCATACAGGCGGCCGTCGCCTTCGGTACGGTCATCCTCTTCGGCGCGGTGGGCGAGATACTCGCCGAAAAGTCGGGCAACCTGAATCTCGGCGTGCCGGGCGTGATGTACCTGGGCGGCATCGCGGGGCTCGTCGCCGCCTTTTTCTACGAGAGAAGCGCCGCCAACCCGAACGGCCTCGTCGCGCTGTTGGTCACCTTCGGCGCGTGCTTCCTGGCGGCGATGATCGGCGGGCTGATCTACGCGGTGCTGACCATTACGCTTCGCGCGAACCAGAACGTCACGGGCCTGACGCTGACCATATTCGGCGGCGGCGTCGCGAACCTATTCGGCGGTACGCTCAACAAGATGGCGGGCGGCGTGGGGCAGATTTCCGTCGCGCTCACGAGCTCGGCCTTCCGCACGACCATGCCGTACCTTTCGACCGAAACGGGCGCCATAGGCAAAATCTTCTTCTCCTACGGTTTTCTCGCGTACCTCGCGGTTTTGGTCGCGGTGTTCGTGAGCTGGTTTATCAACCGCACGAGCGTCGGGCTCAACCTGCGCGCAGTGGGCGAGAATCCCGCCACGGCGGACGCCGCGGGCATCAACGTCACCAAATACAAGTACGTGGCTACCTGCGTGGGCGCGGGTATATCGGGCTTCGGCGGGCTGTATTACACCATCGACTACATCAAGGGCACCTGGTCGACGGACGGCAGCATAGAGGGCCTCGGCTGGCTCGCGGTGGCGCTGGTCATATTCGCGACGTGGAAGCCCACGCGCGCCATCTGGGGCGCGTATCTGTTCGGCGCGCTGTTCTGGCTCTATTACTACATACCCGGCCTCACGCGAAGCTCGCAGGAGCTCTTCAAGATGCTGCCCTACGCGGTCACCATCGCGGTGCTGATCTTCGTTTCCCTCCGCCACAAGAAGGAGGACCAGCCCCCGACCAGCCTCGGCCTCGCGTATTTCCGCGAAGAACGCTAGTATTTTAGATCAATCCGGTGGTAAAATGGGGCGGGCGGAAGCGTCCGCCCCTTCGTGATTAACAAATCAAGGATCATCAAGGAGTGTTTTCATGCAACCGCAGGGATTTTCCGGCTTCACGCCCGATGCGTTCAAGTTTTTCCTCGAACTCGGCTTCAACAATGAGAAGGCGTTTTTCGACGCCAACCGGGAGCGCTGCCGCCGGGTCGTGCAGCAGCCCATGCGCGCGCTCGCAAACGACCTGATCCCCGCCGCGCTCGAGATGAATCCGGATTTCGACACGCGCATGAGCGTGCTGGTCTCGCGCATGAACCGGGATACGCGCTTTTCAAAGAACAAGCTGCCTTACCGCGACCACGGCTGGATCGGCTTCAAGCCCGCCGAGAGCCGCACGAGCGAGAGCTTCTGCGTCTATTTCGAAATCGAGCCGGGCGGCTACGGCTACGGCATGGGCATGTACGACGCGAATCCCGCTTTGATGAAGCCCTTCCGCGAGCGCGCGCTCGCGAACCCGCAAAAGCTGCTCGACCTCTCGGCGCCCCTTCTCGCGCGCGGCTTCGAGGTGCGGGGCGAGCTTTTCAAAAAGGATCGTTTTCCCGCCGCGCCCGAGGCGGTCAAGCCCTATCTCAACCGCAAAGGCGTAAGCTGGTGCTTTTTCTCGAAGGACATCGAAAAGACGTTTTCCCGGGAAATATTTGACGAAACGAGGGAGGCGTTCGTCCTCATGAAGCCGCTCTACCGCTTCGTGATGGGGCTGGAACAGGCGAGCGGGACGTAAAAAACACAATTCCCCGGGTTCCGCGATAAAAACCGTGCGGCGCGTTTTTCGCGCCGCGTGCTCGCTCCCGCGCTCGCCGCGGCCGCCGCCGCGGCCGCCGCCGCGGGCGCGGGGGATGTCCGCGCCGGGCAATTCAGGCGAATCCGAGGCAAAAAACGGCTCCCGCGCGGGGCCGCTTATTTTTTTGCATTTCTATGAATAGGTATATTATTGCAACGGTTGGAAACAATATCTGTAAAATCCAACAGGGGGTCTGACGATATGGAGATATGCAGGATGGAGCGCGCGGCGCGCCCGGGCTGGAGCGAGGCCGAGGAAACGCTGCTCTTCGAGCGTGCGAAAAAGGCGCGGGAGCACGGGCAGCCGCTCAAGAGCGTGTTCGACGAGGTGGCGATGCAGACGGGGCGCAAGCCCAACAGCATCCGCAATTACTATTACGCGCGCGTGAAGGAGGGCGCGTGCGAGGGCGCGGCGTTCCACAGCGCGGCGTTCGTCCCCTTCACGGAGGAGGAGGTGCGCGCGCTCATGCGCGAGGTGCTCTCGGCGCAGGCGCGCGGCATGTCGGTGCGCGCGTGCACGCTCAACATGGGCGAGGGCGACACGAGGAAAATGCTGCGCTACCAGAACAAATACCGCGCGCTGGTCAAAAGCGACCCCGCGCTCGTGCGCGAGATCATACTCGAGCTCGAGGCGGAAGGCACACCCGCGTTCGATCCGTACCGCGACAAGGAGGTGCGCGCGCAGACCGCGCAGCGGTTCGACCGGCGCGAGGCGGCGGCCTTCTTCGAGGCCCTCGAGGCGCTCGCGGCGAAATATCGAAGGATGATCATGTAAGCGATCCACAACGGTTTGAACGAAAAGTTTCCTCCGGCAAACAGGGACTTCCGGAAAGGGCCTCCGCGCGGCGGGGGCTTTTTCCGTGGGGAGAAGGGGGGGCGGCTTCGCCGGGAGAAGGTGATGCGGAAAATCGCTCCGGTCAGCGTCGCGCGCGGATCATTTCCGCTCCTGCGACAACCAAAACGCCCCTCGCCGTTGAAGCGAAAGGCGCTTGAGTTCATTCGTCAGTTGCTTAAAATACCCGTTTCGCGAACAGGAAGTTGTTGTCCGACCACGTGCTCCACGAGGCGACGCAGACCTTGCCCGCGCTCGTCGAGGCGTGCAGGAGCTGGTTGCCGCCGAGCCAGATGGCCACGTGCGTGACGTAGGCGCTGGAGCTTCCGTCGCTCTTATAGAACAGGAGGTCGCCGGGGCGCAGGTTCTCCTTGCCGTAGACCGTCGCCCAGGAGTTGACCTGCGAGAAGCCGGAGGCGGTGTAGCGGCTTACCTTCATGCCCACGGCGCGCAGGCAGTAGACGACGAGGCCGGAGCAGTCGAACGTATCCGGCCCCTCCGTGCCCAGGACGTAGCCCTTGCCGAGCTGATCCCTGGCGACGGCGATGAAAGCCTCCACATTGCCGCCCGGCTCTATGGGCGTCTGCGTATAGGCGGGCGCGTCCGTCGGGGAGGCGCCGCCCGGCGCATCCGAGCCGGTCGGTTCCTGGGCGTTCGTCGGCGCGGCGGTGGGAGAGCCCTTGGGCGTTTTGGTCGGCGTGGGCGAGGGTTTCGGCGTCCTCGCCGGGCTGGGCGTAGGCGGGTCGACGGCGGGCCGCGCGTTCGGGGAGTAGATCCGCTCCCGCGTTTCGATGTCCGCGCAGCCGTCGGCGGCGAGGCCGTTCTTCGTCTGGAAGACCGAGAGCGCGCGCTGCGTGGCCGTGCCGAAATAGCCGTTGAGCTTATCCGAATAGTAGCCGAGCTCCTCGAGCCGCGCCTGGAGCGTGCGCACGTCCTCCCCGGTATAGCCCTTCTCGAGGACGTAGGGCTTCGCGCTCTGCGAGAAGAGCACCGCCTGCGTGAGCGGGTCCGCGACGCCGGTTTCCTTCATATAATGCGAGCGCTGGAAGCGCTTGAGCGCGGCCTCGGTCTCCGCGCCGAAGTAATCGGTCGGCTCGTCGCTCTCCATGTAAAAAAGGTTCATCAGCCTCTGCTGGATCGATTGCACCTGCCTGTCCGTTTCGCCGTAGGCGAGCCGCGCATAGTCCGTCTCGGGATCGGCCGTTTGGCCGGTTTCCGGCGCCGGAGACGTCTCCCCGGGCATGTCCGTTTCGGGAACGACGCCCGGCTGCGCGGTTTCGGAAGCGTTCGGAGGGGACGGGATGGTCGAAACGGGGGATGCGGGCGCGGTGCTCGCCGGGGGAGCGTCGGCCGCGAGCGCCATGCTCGAGGGGCCGGAAATGCCGTTGAAGGCGAGCGGAATCAAAAAAAACGCCGCGACAAATATGCCGAGCGCCGTCATGATGGGAATGCGCAGGCTCCTGAGCGCGGATATGAGGCGGTGCTTGCGCTCCCGCCTAAAGGCCCATTTGCTTTCCATAGGCAAATTATACCTGCGGATTCGGTTTTTGTCGAGAGATGTCAAAAAAACAGTTTGTGAATACCTTGGGAATTGTCAAGGGGGCGCAGCCCCTTGGCTTTCGTATTGATCGCGCTTTACCGCCCGGAATATACCGCATTTCAGGCGAAGCGCGCAATTTTCGAAGAAGCGGCAGAGCCGCTTCTTCGATTGCTGAAAAATGTTCATATTGCGGTCGAAATCCATAGCGTCTATAATTATCATGAAGAAATTCGGGATTGGGAGGACCGCCATGCAGCATGAAATCACGAAGAGCGCGCCGCTTCTCGACGCGCGGGGCAACGTGGCCGAGCCCGGATGGGCGCGGAGCCTCCAGCCCGTCTATCGCCGCGCGGACATCCGCGCTGGCAAAACCCGCGTCAAGGAGTGGGATTATTACATCGTCTGCGACGATTCCTTCGGCGTCGCCTTCACGATCGCGGACAATTCCTACATGGGTCTGATCTCGGCCTCGGCGCTCGACTTCGGCAGGCCCTGGGAAAGGACGGCCACGGTCATGACCGCCTTCCCGATGGGCAAATTCGGCCTGCCGGAAACCTCCGTTTCGGGCGACACGCTCTATGGCGACAAGCGCGTGCAGATGGCCTTTCGCGTCAAACCGGGCGAGCGGCTGATTTCCTGCCGCTTCGGCGATTTCCTCGACGGGAAGCCGCTCGAGTGCGAGCTTGCGCTCGCGCAGCCGGAGACGGATTCCATGGTCGTCGCCACGCCTTTCGATAAAAGCGGGCATTTTTATTACAATCAGAAGATCAACTGCATGCGCGCCGAAGGCTCGTTCACCCTGGGCGATCTGTCGCACGCGTTCCGGCCGGAAACGGCGTTCGCGACGCTCGACTGGGGGCGCGGCGTATGGACCTACGACAACACGTGGTATTGGGGCAACGGCAACGGCGTCGTGAACGGCAAACTTCTCGGCTTCAACATCGGGTACGGCTTCGGGGACACGTCCGCCGCGAGCGAGAACATGCTCTTTTACGGCGGGCGCGGGCACAAGCTCTCGCAGGTAGCCTTCCACATACCGGAGGCGAACTACCTCAAGCCCTGGACCTTCTCGAGCGACGACGGCAGGTTCGAGATGGACTTCATACCCATACTCGACCGCGCCAGCCGCACGAACGCGCTCGTCATAGAGAGCGACCAGCATCAGGTGTTCGGCTGCTTCACGGGCAGGGCCGTGCTCGACGACGGGACGGCGCTTGAAATAAAGGATTTCCTCGGCTTCGCGGAGAAGGTCCGCAACCGCTTCTGATATGGAGCCCGCGGCGACCGCGTGCTTCACGGGCTATCGCCCGCAAAAGCTCCCCTGGGGCGGGAACGAGGACGATCCCCGCTGCGACGCGCTGAAGTTCCGGCTTGTCGAGAGCATCGTCGCGGCGTATGCGCGCGGCTACCGCACGTTCCTCTCGGGCATGGCGCAGGGCGTGGATACCTACGCGGCCGAGGCCGTGCTCGCGCTCTCGAAAGTGCTGCGCGGCATGGAACTGGTCTGCGCGGTGCCGTATCCGGCCTATGCGCTCTCGCTTCCCCGGGAGCATCGGGCGCGGTACGAGGCCATCGTGCTGGGCGCCGCACGCTGCGCGGTCTGCTCGGAAAAAAGCGGCTCCGCCGCCATGCAGCGCAGGAACGGCTTCATGGTCGAAAACAGCTCGCTCGTCATCGCGGTGTACGACGGCAAGGCGGGAGGCACGCGCAACACCGTGGCCCTCGCGAAGGAAACGGGGAGGGACGTATGGCTCGTTTCCCCCGAATAAAAATCAGGAGTACGGCATTATGCCTGTTATATCGGCGCACGAAGTCAAAAAGGTTTTCGTCGAACGCGTATTGTTCGACAACGTAAGCTTTGAAATCAACGAAAAGGACCGCGTGGGGCTCGTGGGCGTCAACGGCTGCGGCAAGACCACGCTGTTCCGCATGCTCGCGGGGCAGGAAGCGCCCGACGGCGGCGGCTTTTACCGCAGCCGCGGCGCGCGCATCATGACCATGGAGCAGACGGTGGTCGACACGGACTGCACCGTCTACGTGCAGACGCTGCGGGCGTTTCAGCCGCTCATCGACGCGGAGGCGGAGCTTGAGGCGATGAACGCGCAACTCGGGGAGGCTTCGGGCCGGACGCTCGACCAGTTGATCCTGCGCCAGCACGAGCTGCGCGAGAGGTTTGCTTTCGAAGGCGGACTCACCTATAAAAGCCGAACGCGCGCGACTCTGCTGGGCCTTGGCTTCACGGAGGAGGAGCTCGGCAAGCCGCTTTTTCAGATGAGCGGAGGCCAGCGCAACAAGGCGCAGCTCGCCTCGGTGCTGCTCTCGGGCGCGGATCTGCTGCTGCTGGACGAGCCTACCAACCACCTCGACCTCGACGCCGTCGCCTGGCTCGAGGAGTTCCTCAAAGGCTATCCCGGCGCGTTCATCGTGGTGTCGCACGACCGTTATTTCCTCGACCACGTGACGGGCCGCACGATGGAAATCCTCAACGGACGCCTCTACGCCAGCGAGGGCAACTACTCGCGCCACGCGGAGCTCATGGCGGACGAGCAGGAGTTCCTTCGCCGCAAGTACGCGCGCACGCAAAAGGAGATCGCGCGCATCGAGCGCATCGTCGAGCAGCAGCGCCGCTGGGGGCAGGAGAGGAACTTCATCACCGCAGCCTCCAAGCAGAAGCAGGCGGACAGGCTGCGCGCCACGCTCGTGGCGCCCGAGCGGGAAACCGCCGCCATCCGCTTCCATTTCCATGCGAGGGCCGTGAGCGGCAACGACGTGGCCGTAGCCCGCCGCATCGCCAAGTCCTACGGCGGGAGGAAGGTCTTTTCGGACACCAGTTTACTCATAAAAAGAGGCGAGCGCGCCTTTCTTCTCGGCCCCAACGGCTGCGGCAAGACCACGCTGCTGCGCATATTGCTTAAAAAGGAGCGCCCGGATTGCGGCGAAGCGTATCTCGGCGCGAACGTGCAGCCGGGCTATTACGAGCAGAACCTCGCCGTATCCCATCCGGAATTCACGCCCGTCGAGGAGGTGCGCGAGCTCTATCCGCAAATGAGCGACACGGACATCCGCCGCGCGCTCGGCGCGTTCCTTTTCCGCGGGGACGATGTGTTCAAAAAGATGGGCGCGCTCTCGGGCGGCGAGAAGGCGCGCGTGCAACTGCTAAAGCTCATGCTCTCGGGCGCGAACTTCCTTGTGCTCGACGAACCGACCAACCATCTCGACATCGCCTCGCGCGAGGCGCTCGAGGCCGCGCTCGAGGATTACGAGGGCACCATGCTCATCGTCACGCACGACCGTTACCTCGTGGAGCGGCTCGCCGACCGCGTGCTCGAGATGGGGGAGGACGGCATAGAGGAATACCTCGGAGGCTATGAGGATTATCTCGAGCAGAAGGCGGAGCGGCGCGCGCAGTCCGACGCGCCCAGGGAACCCAACCGCTCCGCACCCGCGGAGGATTACCGGGCGAAGAAGGAGCGCCAGAGCGCGCTCAACCGCGCCGCGGGCGAGGCGCGCCGCGCCGAGGAGCGCGTGGCCAAATGCGAAGCGGAGCTTCGCCGCATGGAAGAAAAGCTCGCCGAGCCCTCCGTCGCCTCGGACTACGTCAAAGCAGGCGAACTCAGCGCCGCCATGGAGATTCAGCGCGCGGAGCTGGACAAGCTGTATCGGGCGTGGGAGGAGGCGCAGAAAACGCTCGAGGGGCTGAACGTAAACAATTGACAATCGGCAATGGACAATCAAGATTGATCCGGGCGGCCTTCGCTTTTACGGGCGCGGGCCGTTTTTTGTTCGCCGTAGGGGCGGATATTATCCGCCCGCGATGCGGACGACAACGGGCTCCCATCCGTAAAACGAGAGCCCGCCTGTTCCCCATTGATTGTCAATTACTCCACGTCCTCATAAACCTTTTCCGGCGGGGAATCGAGCTGGAACGGGTCCTTCAAAATGGACTTGATGAGCTTGAACGCGCTCGAATAATAGAACCCGTCGCAGATGCGCTCGTCCGTGACCCAGGTATAGGTGATGTAGCGGCGCTCGGTCACGGCGCCGTCGGGCAAAAGCTCCGTGCGGCGCTGCTTGGCGCCGAAGGAGCAGAAGATGGGCACGTTGCCGAAATCATAGAGATGATGGAACACCGGCGGTATGCCGAGAGACCCCATGGAGGTGATGAACATCGAGCCGTGGAACGGGCTCAGGTCCAGCAGGGACTTGGGGACCAGGCCGAAATAATCGAGTAGCTTGAGAAACCACACGGCGAACTTGAGCACGAGCCCGGGGATCAGGTTGAACACTTTGGCGAGCTTATCGAAATCGCTGTTGGACGCGCTGCGGGAGGCCTCGATTTCCTTCGTCATGAGGTGGTAGATGTCCGTCGCCGTGGCGTCGCGCTCCGGGCGGATCTTGATGATGGTTTCCGCGCCCTCGGTGGTCATCTCGACCTTGACGGCCATGTTGATCTCGATGCCCAAGCGCTGGTAGACCTTCTGCCCCGAAATGAAGCGGTTGGCCGCGGGCTTTTGCGAGATGCAGCGCACGTAGGCCGCGATGAGCACGTGCATGATGCCGAAGCCCGAAAGGTTTTCGTCCCTGCGCTTGTGGCGGATGTAGCGTTCGATTTCGTCGATGTCGACGCTGTCTATGAAATAGTTCGACGCGCCGCTGCGGTTGACCATGATGTACGAGGACACGCGCGTGATCGGGTCGAGCGAGCGCAGCTTGCGCCCGTCCTTCCGATCGCCCCACCTGCGCCGGTATGTTTCCATTCTGTTCTCCTTAAATATAAAGATGATTGCGGATTATGATGTCGATCATTGTACTATTATCATAAACGGCTTGTCAATGCCGGCGGCCGGCCTGTAAAGCGGCCGGCCGCCGGCGCGAAATTCGTTCATTCCCCGTCCCGCGCGCATCTTTGCTTGAACAGCCCGAACACGGCTTCGAGCAGCGCTCCGTCCGTTATGCCCTCGAGATACTCCTCTTCCGGCGTGTCGCCGCCGAGCGCCTCGAGTATGGTCACCTCGGAGCTTTCATCCTCCACGGGCAGCAGCACGGCGAAGAAGCGCCCTTCGTAGGGCACCACGTCGAGTATCTCGAAAAGAAGCTCGCTGCCCTCGCTGTCCGTGAGGGCGATCACGTCGCCGCCTTCCTTTTCCATATTATGCTTTGCCGACGCAGCCGAGCACGTTCTCGAGCTTGTGCGCGACCATCCCCTTGATGGCCTCGCGCGCGGGCTTGAGGTACTGGCGCGGGTCGAAATCGGCCGGATGCTCGGCGAGATACCTGCGGATGGTGCCGGTCATCGCGAGGCGGAGGTCCGAGTCGATGTTGATCTTGCACACGGCCATACCGGCCGCCTTCCTGAGCATATCCTCAGGGATGCCCACGGCGTCGGGCATGCTGCCGCCGTTCTCGTTGATCATTCTGACGAACTCGGGCATCACGGAGCTGGCCCCGTGCAGCACGACGGGGAAGCCGGGCAGGCGCCGCTGAACCTCCTCGAGTATGTCGAAGCGAAGCAGCGGCTTCGTGCCGGGCTTGAACTTGTATGCGCCGTGGCTCGTGCCTATGGCGATGGCGAGGGAATCGACGCCCGTGCGCGTCACGAAATCGTATACCTGATCGGGGTCGGTGTAGCTGCCCATGCCCGCGGCGACCCTGACGTCGTCCTCCACGCCCTCGAGGCGGCCGAGCTCGCCCTCGACGACGACGCCGTGCGCGTGCGCGTATTCGACGACCTTGGCCGTGAGCGCGACGTTCTCCTCGTAGCCGTGGTGGCTGCCGTCGATCATCACGCTCGTGAAGCCGCCGTCCACGCAGCTTTTACACAGCTCGAACGTGTCGCCGTGGTCCAGGTGCAGGCAGATGGGCAGGCCCGTTTCGAGGATGGCGGCCTCGACGAGCTTCATCAGATACGTGTGGTTCGCGTACTTGCGCGCGCCGGAACTGACCTGGAGGATCAGCGGGGCGCGCAGCTCTTTGGCGGCCTCGGTGATGCCCTGTATGATCTCCATGTTGTTGACGTTGAACGCGCCTATGGCGTATCCGCCCTCGTAGGCTTTCCTGAACATATCGGCCGAGGTGACGAGCGGCATAAAATATATCTCCTTTTAAGTTTATTTTCAGCCATCATTATACCCCATATTCGCGGGGAAACCAATACGCCGCGCCGATATTGCCCTCCCGTCTTGTAGAAAACCGCGGCCGCGGGTATAATGAAACGGGTTCCAATCAATGCTAAAGAAGCTAAAGGATGGATGTTATGGCAAAAACGCTTTCGCTGATCGTGCCCGTTTTCAACGAGCAGGAGGCCATAGACGCCTCGTTCGCGCGCATGTATGCCGCGATGTCGGCGCTGCCTTACGCGTTCGAGATCATCTACGTCAACGACGGCAGCCGGGATTCCACCATGGCGCATCTTCGCGCCATCGCCGGGGGAAACGGCAACGTGCGCGTGATCTCGTTCTCCAGAAACTTCGGCCACCAGCTCGCCGTGACGGCGGGCATGGACGAAGCCCGCGGCGACGCGCTCATCGTCATCGACGCGGATCTGCAGGACCCGCCCGAGGTCATAGGCGAGCTCGTCAAGGCCTGGGAGAACGGCGCGGACATCGCCTACGGCAAGCGCCTCAAGCGCGAGGGGGAGACCTTCCTTAAAAAGTTTACGGCGCACTGCTACTACAGGCTGCTCAACGCCATGAGCGCGTACCCGATCCCGCTCGACACGGGGGATTTCCGCCTGCTGGACCGCAAGGTCGCCGACGTGTTCCTTAAAATGCGCGAGCACAACCGTTTCCTTCGCGGCATGAGCGGCTGGATGGGCTTCAATGCGGTGCCGGTCGAGTACGTCCGGCACGAGCGCGTCGCGGGCAGCACGAAGTATACGCTCAAAAAGATGCTCCGCCTCGCGTTCGACGGCATACTCGGCTTTTCGTACCGGCCGCTGACCGCCGCGGGCGGCACGGGGGTCGCCCTCATGGGGCTCTCGCTTCTGGGCTTCGTCGCGCTCGCCGTTATAGCCGCCACCGTGGGAGCGGCCCCGTGGCTCTGGGGGTTGTGCGGCCTTGTGCTGTTCGACGGGCTGATCCTCGCCGCCATGGGCGTGCAGGGCGCGTATCTCAACAGAATCTACGACGAGGTGCGGGGCAGGCCCCTCTACGTCGTCGCCGAAAAGATCAACAGCAAAGATAAGGAGTAACGGAATATGGTCGATCCCCGCATCAAAACGCTCGCGAAGAACCTCATCGGCTTTTCCTGCAAGATCCGGCCCGGCGAGCACCTGCTCGTCGAGGCCTACGACGGCTGCCGCGATCTCGTCGAACAGCTCGTGCGCGAGGCCTACGCCGCGGGCGGCCTGCCGCACGTGTGGCTCAGGGATTCCCGCGTCGGCCGCGCACTCGCGATGGGCTGCGTCCGCGAGCAGCTCGAGCTCGACGCGAAGGTGGACGGCCTGTTGATGGAGAATATGCAGGCCTACATCGGCGTCAGGAGCGCCTGCAATACCGCGGAGAACGCGGACGTGCCGCAGGAGAAGAACCAGCTTCGCGGCGGCGTATACGGCGAGCCCGTGCACGGCAAGATCCGCGTGCCCAAAACGAAGTGGTGCGTGCTGCGCTATCCTTCGCCGGCGCTCGCGCAATCCGCCAATATGAGCACCGAAGCGTTCGAGGATTACTACTTCAACGTCTGCTGCCTCGACTACTCGAAGATGAGCCGCGCGATGGATTCCCTCGTCGCGCTCATGGAAAAGACCGACCGCGTGCGCATCGCGGGCCCCGGCACAGACCTCTCGTTCTCCATCAAGGGCCTGCCCGCCATCAAGTGCGCGGGCGAACTGAACATCCCCGACGGCGAGGTGTTCACGGCGCCCGTGCAGGGCAGCATCGACGGGCAGATCACGTTCAACACGCCCTCGCTCTTCGAGGGGTTCACCTACGAGAACATCCGCCTGACCTACCGGGACGGCCGCCTCGCGGACGTATCGGCCAACGACACCGCGCGCGCCAGGGCCGTGTTCGAGCGCGACGAGGGCGCCAAACACGTGGGCGAGTTCGCCATCGGCGTGAACCCGTACATCACCTTCCCCATGAAGGACACGCTCTTCGACGAGAAGATCTGCGGCTCCTTCCACTTCACGCCCGGCGCGTGCTACGACGAGTGCGACAACGGCAACAAGTCCGAAATCCACTGGGACCTCGTGTGCATCCAGACGCCCGAGTACGGCGGGGGCGAGATGTACTTCGACGGCGTGCTCGTGAGGAAGGACGGCCTGTTCGTGCCGGACGAGCTCAAGTGCCTCAACCCGGAAAACCTCAAGTGAAACCGGAGCGCGATATAACAATAACTTATATCGCGCGGGGCATCGTTTCGATTGTGGAAAGCCGCGTACGACATTGTTGCAAAATTAACGGTCCGGGTATATCATATAACTGGAAAAATGAAGGGGAGACGGCCCTGACTTGGGCTGAAAGATATTAGGTATCAAGAATTCTTAGAGGAGGGACAAATATGGCTGTCAAAATCGGCATCAACGGGTTCGGCCGCATCGGGAGGCTCGCGTTCCGCGCGTCGATCGGAAATCCGGAAGTGGAAATCGTGGGCATCAACGACCCCTTCGCGGACGCGGAGTACATGGTCTATATGTTCAAGTACGACACCGTGCACGGCACCTTCAAGGGCGACGTGTGCGCTAGGGACGGCAAGCTTGTCGTCAACGGCAGGGAGATCAGCGTGTACGCGCAGATGAAGGCGTGCGACATCCCCTGGGGCGAGTGCGGCGCCGAGTACATACTCGAGTGCACGGGCATCAACACCACCATCGAGAAGGCGAGCGAGCACCTCAAGGGCGGCGCGAAGAAGGTCGCCATCAGCGCGCCCTCGAGCGACGCGCCGATGTTCGTCATGGGCGTCAACCACAATTCCTACACGAAGGATATGACCGTCGTATCCAACGCGAGCTGCACCACCAACTGCCTTGCGCCGCTTGCCAAGGTCATCAACGACAGGTTCGGCATCGTCGAGGGCCTCATGACCACGGTCCACTCGATCACCAACACGCAAAAGACCGTCGACGGCCCCTCGAGCAAGGACTGGCGCGGCGGCCGCGCGGCCGGGCACAACATCATACCGAGCTCCACCGGCGCCGCAAAGGCCGTGGGCAAGGTCATCCCCGAGCTCAAGGGCAAGCTGACGGGCATGAGCCTGCGCGTGCCCACCGTGGACGTGTCCGTGGTCGATTTGACCTGCCGCCTCGAGAAGGCCGCGACCTACGACGAGATCAAGGCCGTCATGAAGGCCGCAAGCGAATCCCCCGAGTGGGCGGGCATCATCGGCTACACCGAGGACGCCGTGGTTTCCTCCGACTTCTACACCGACCCGCGCACCTCGATCTTCGACGCGCTGGCGGGCATCAGCCTCAACGACCACTTCGTCAAGCTCGTCGCCTGGTACGACAACGAGTGGGGCTATTCCTGCAAGCTCGTTGACCTCGTGGCGCACATGGCCAAGGTGGACGCGAAGTAATCGACAATTAAAAACTGAAATAACAATCGTATATGCGAGCGGCTTCCGTTTGACCGGGAGCCGCCCGCTATTGAAATAAAAAACGGCCTGCTTCAAGCGAAGGCCGCGCCGAATCAAACCGCAGTCAACCATCAATTCCCCCATACACCGCGAACCCGTTCTTCCCCTCGCGCTTGACGCCGTAGAGCGCGGCGTCGGCTTTTTTGTAGAGCTCGCAAAAGCTCGCGCGCGCGCCGGGTTCCGTGAGCACCGCGCCGATGCTCACGCTCACCGGGCAGAGGTCGTTTTCGCCGACGCTGAGCCCGTTGATGCGCTTGCTGAGCGCCGCGACCGCGCCGCGAAGCTGCTCGGCGCCGCGGACGTTCCTCAGGAACACCATGAACTCGTCCCCGCCGATGCGCCCGGCGACGTCCGTCGCGCGGAAGTGCCTGCGGATGAGCGCCGCGAGCTCGGCGATCGCCCGGTCGCCTTCGATGTGGCCGCATTTGTCGTTGATGCCCTTGAGGTCGTCCAGATCGATGATGAGCAGCGCGTGAACGAGTTCCGCCTCGTCGCGGAGCACGCGTTCGATGATCTCCTGCGTGACGGTTTTGTTGTAGAGCCCGGTCAGCGGGTCGGTCTGCGCGCGCAACTCGAGAAGCGCGAGCCTGCGTTTTTGCGCGTCGATGTTGGTGAACTTGCACACGAGCCGCGCGACGTTGCCGTTCGCGTCGGCGATGCCGCTCATGAGCAGCGAGTACCACGGGTAGCCCCCTTCGCGATCGCGCATGCGAAGCTCCCGCGGGGCGGGCTTCGCCGTCCTGCACGCGAGGGAAACCAGTTCGAAGAAGGCGGTCCTGTCCTCGGCGCAGACGTACTCGCCGCCGACGAAGCCGGCGTAATCCGGCTTTTTTCCCGTGACGGATTCATACATGGCGTTGGCCTTGATTGCCTGCTCGGTATAGTTGATCTCGACGATGATGGCCTCGGAGTCCTGCGCGATGAGGCGGTAGCGCTCCTCGGATGCCTGAAGGCGCAGCTTTTCCTCGGCCATGCGCGCGTTTTCCGCGGCGAGCCTTTTCTTGTCGATGCTAAACACCGTGACGATGAGGGCGTAGCTGCCCGCGAGCAGCGCCGCCATGAAAGCGCCCAGCCAATTGGCCGCGGCGCGCGCCGCTTCGTACTGCGGGGCCCTGCCGCCCACGAGCGTCTGGCTGAAGAGCTGCTCTGCGTAATTTTCGCTGAGCTTGTTGTAGTGCACGAAGGCGATGGAAATGGCCAGCGCCACGAGCGCGAGCGAAAGCGCCGCAAGCCGCAGCATAGAGCCGCTTCCGGAGACGAAGCTTTTGATGATACGACGCCGCTTCCCCATAAAAACCCATTTTCTCCTTACGCCATTATACAACCGCCGGAGGCGGCGGCACAAGCGAGCGCACGGCGCGCGAGGCCCGATGCGGGATTATATATTTATAATTTCACGAAATGCGACGATAAAACGCACGGCATTCCCGCGCCCTGGCATGTTCCCGGCCCGAAAGGGCCGCGCCGGGAATCTGCCGGGCGGGGCTACCAAAGCCGTCGCGCCTGCCGTATAATGGTGGCAGCCTTAAATTACGGCATCAATGAGATCATATTAGGAGCACGCATGGACGAAATCGCGAGGGAATACCCGCTCATCGAGTGCAATCTGACAAAGCTTGGGCACAACGCGCGCGAGATTGTCTCGCGCTGCGCTGCGCGCGGCATATCGGTCACGGGCGTGATCAAGGGCTTCAACGGGGATCCGCGCGTCGCCGCGGTTTTTCGGGATTGCGGCGTGGACGGCCTGGCGACGTCGCGCACCGAGCAGATCGCGGCCTGCCGCGCGGCCGGAATCCCGGGGCCGTACATGCTCGTGCGCATCCCCATGCCGGGCGAAGCCGCGGACGTCGTAAGCCTCGCGGACAGCACGCTCGCGAGCGAGATGCCGACCGTGCGCCTTCTCGATGCGGAATGCGCGCGGCAAAACAAGCGTCTGGGCATACTGCTCATGGCGGATCTCGGGGATCTTCGCGAGGGCTTCTGGGACAAGGGCGAGCTGGTCGAAGCCGCGGCGGAAACGGAAGCGCTTTCGAACGTCGATCTGCTCGGCGTGGGCGTGAACCTCGGCTGCTACGGAGCGGTCGTGCCCACGCCCGAAAACCTCGGCGCGCTCGCCGAGGTTGCACGGAGCGTGGAGGCGCGCATCGGGCGAAGCCTCGCGCTCGTTTCCGGCGGGGCTACGACCTCGCTGCCGCTCGTGCTCGACGGAACGATGCCCGCGCGGATCAACCACCTTCGCGTCGGCGAGGGCATATTGCAGGGCAAGGATCTCAGCGACCTGTTCGGCCTCGACATGAGTTTTTTGCACCTCGACGTGTTTACCATCAAGGCCGAGGTGCTTGAGGTCAAGCGAAAGCCCAGCCGTCCCGTAGGGCGCATTTTCGTGGACGCCTACGGCTATACGCCCGAGTTCCCGGAGCGCGGCGTGCGCCGTCGCGCGCTCGCGGGCATAGGCAAGCTGGACTTCGCGTACTGCGACATGCTCAAGCCGCGCGAAAAGGGGATTTCCGTGCTCGGCGCGAGCAGCGACCATCTGATACTCGACGCCGAGGATTATCCGGGCGAACTGAAGCCCGGCGACGTGCTCGAATTCGACGCGCGCTACGCCGCCGCGCTGTTCGCGACGGGCTCGCGTTATGTGCGCTTTGTCTGCACGCGCTAGCGCTCCGCGCATGATTTTGCGTTTTTACATTTTGACGAGCCTCGTATAGACGCTGTGCTCCGGCTCTCCGCCGGGGATATAGCTCGCGTTCAGCGTTTTTTTGTAGAAGCCCTCCGCGTCGTCCACCGAGCCGATGACGGCGTAGCCGTAGCCCGCCTCGCGCATGCCCTCGAGCGTGCGGATGAGCAAAGCGCGGCCTATGCCGCGCCCGCGCTGGCTCGCGGCCACGCCCGTGGGGCCGAAGAAGCCCTTTGCCGTCGCGTCGTAGCAGGCGAAGCCGAGTATTTTTCCGTTCTCCGTCGCGATGAAGCAGCCCTGCGGCTCGCGGTTGAGCGCGTATTCGGTTTCATCCGCCCACTGGCGGCCGAAATGCAGGCGTATGAACGCGAGTATGCGGCTCTTGTCGCACGATATCGCGCGCTTGAGCCTGACTCCCTCGGGGATGCGGTTCTCGGGAAGCGTCGTCAGGTTGGCGATCATGTCGCAGCCGTTCATAAATGCTTGCTCCTCGTTTTGATGGCGCGCGCCGCGCCCCGGAAACGCTATTTCAATTTAATAGGAACGAATACTTCCATCTGCGCGAAGCCCTGCCTGTCTATGATCTCCGCGGGCGTGATGATCTGCCCCATGGCGTAGTGGTTCGGCCGCGCGTCGGACGCGAAAATCTCGGAATCCCCGATGTGCTTCAGGGCCTCGCGGTAGAGCGCGCCGTTGGCCTCCTCGTCGCCGTCGCGGTACACGTAGGTCAGGTAGTAGCCGCCGTCGAATTCGGCGATCTCGTTGCCGCCGTCGTCCATGCCCTCGGCGAGCGCATACCACCAGACCATGCCGCCCCGCTCCTCGTCGTAAAAGAGGAAATCGCGCGGCATGAAGGCGTCCCGCGGCTCCGGCCGGATCGCCGAAAAATACGCGTTGAATTTGCCGAGCCTGCCCTCGGGCGAAAAGTCGCATTCCGGGTCCAAACCGGACGAGGCGGCGCGAAACGGCGGCAGATATACGATCCTGAACTCCATGCTGATCTCCTCTTATGTATTTTTTATATCATAACACGCGCGTTGCGGCGCGTTCAACCGAAACGCGTCCGCGTGGACGCGCCCGCGCAACGCTCAAAAGACGCGTATGTCGTGCTCCGGCCCGCTCGCGCGCGCGATGGTGTCGATCACAAGCGCGGCGACGGTTTCGGCCTTTTTCTTCAAAGGCAGCACGATCGCGCGGCGTTCCGCGCCCTGCGGGACGTCCTCCCCTTCATGGACGACGGATATCGGCTCGAGGCCGAGCGCCAGGAGCGCCGCGCAGTTGGCCCGGCCCATCGCGACGAAAGCGGAGGAGCCCGCGGCTTCCCGCGCGCGCAGGGCGAGCGCGGGGTCGCGGGATTCGCAGGTTTGTTCGAAGGCGTCGCTTACGCGGCGGCGGATGCCCTCGTTTGCGTACGCGTCGTGCAGGAAAAAGAGCTTCCGCCCGCCCGCGATCTCCCTCGCGCGGGAGGCTATGGCGGAAAAGTCGTCGTATACTTGGTAGAAGAGCATCAGGTCGTCCACGCAGCCGTCCACGCAGATGAGCGGGCAGTAGTTCTGCTCGCCCACGGCGTAGAAATCGGCGCGCGGCAAATCTACTGCGACGATGGCGTCCACGTGCCGGCTTCGCTGGCGCAGGCACTGTTCCGTGAGCAGCACCGTTCGCAGCCCCCTCGTTTCGAGCGAGCCCGCGAGCGCGGCGACGAGCGAGAACGTCGCGCGGGCGCGGTCCGGCGCGCTTGCGGCGCAGGGCGCGTATACGCCCGCGGCATGGTTGCGGCCCGAGGCGAGCGCGCGCGCTACGAACGAGGTTTCATATCCGTGTAAGTTGACGTAGTGCAGTATCTTCTTTCGCGTCTGCTCGCTGATGTGCTCCTCGGCCCTGTCGTTTAGCACATACGACACGGTCGCGGTCGAAACGCCGCACGCGCTGGCGACGTCCTTGATTGTCAGGCGGGGCTTGTCGTCCATGCCCTGATGATAGCAACCTCCCCGCGCGCTGTCAAGCCGCGCGAATGCGCAAAAAGAATAAAAGGTTACACTATAATTACAAAAAATAATTATTGACAACCATAAATAGTAACGATATACTGCAATCGAGGTAATATCCTCCCACGAAAAGGCAAAACGGGCGAAAGCCCGCGGCGCAAAACCACAGGGTCTACAGGGGCGCGGCCCCCATGACAGCCGGTTGCCGTGACGAATCGCATGGGCGCGCATCATCGCTTGCGCTCGCATCGGTTTCAGGCGGCCGTGGAAACGGCCGCTTTCGGTTTCTTACGAACGATTGGAAAGGAGTAGCTTATGATCGTCCTCATCGCCGTGCTGCTCAGCGCGCTTCTCGGCTTCTCGGCGCTCGCTGTGGACACGAGCATCCTCTACATGCAGGATGCGGAACTTCAGAACGCGGTCGACGCGGGCGTGCTCGCGGGCGCGTGGGAGCTGCCCGACACGACCAAGGCGACAAACGTGTGCCGGCAGTTCATACTTGACAATTGCGCGGACGCCACGAACATCACGATCACATTCGAGGGATCGAACATGGTCATCAACGCCTCTGCGCAGGTCAGCTCGCAGGCGCTGTTCTCGCAGATATTCGGCAACGAAACGCTCGACGGCAAGGCCGGCGCGAGCGCGCAGAAGACCACCTCCTCGCTCGGCGGCCCGTTCCAGTACAGGCTGTTCTCGGGCAAGAAGAATCAACAGCTGTTTATCGGCGGCAATACCAGGGATATCGACGGCGACATCCATTCCAACGGCAGCGTGCATGTTGATAAGGGCGTTATCACGGGCGCGGTAGAGGGCTGCACTACGGTTTACCTGAACCACTGGAATGGCGCAAAGGCGGGCTCACAGGTGCCGAACGCGCCGTTCATCGACATGATCGACTTCACCGCCGTGGTCGACGACATTATGCCCGATACCTATACGACGGTGAGCGCCTCGACCTACAACGACCCTTGGTGGCTGCAGAACATCTCGGGCGACATCTACGTCAACGGCAACGTAAACATAAAGAACCAGTGCACCATCACGGGCAACATGTACATCAACGGCAACCTTAACATCACGGGAGGCCCGCCCGTGTGCGTGCTCAACGGCAACCTGTATGTGACGGGAACCATCACCTTCGGCAACACGACCCAGGTCAACGGCTGCGTGTTCGCCGGGGGCAACATCCGATTTACCGGCGGCGGCCTGTACCAGACCAGCACGGCGCAGGTGTGCGTCTATTCGCAAAACGGCGACATCAACATCGACGCATCCTGCAGCGAGGTGCACGGCATCGTCTACGCGCCCAAGGGCAACGTGTATATCTGCGGCAACAGCGTGACCTATTACGGCAGCATCATCGCCAACACGATCAGTGGCGTACCGAACACACTCACCATGAAGCCCCAGCCCGGCGGTTTCGACTTCCTGAATTCGGGGGCGGACGAGGTAAAGCTGATCCGCTGAGGTGAGGTTACATATAGATTACAATAAATTTAAAAATAATTGTGAAAAATGTATTGACATAACGCGCGACAGGTAATATAATCCAACCATGAGATGAGAATCTCATACGAAAAGGCAAAACGGGTGAAAGCCCGCGACGCAAAGCCAGGGGTCTAAGGGAGCCAAGCTCCTATGACAGCCGGTTGCCGAAGGGGATGGCGCATCAGCCAGCGTTGGCGCACGCGCAATTCGAGCAACCGGGAACGGTTGCTTTTTTGTCGGCATCAGGAAGAAAGCGTGGTGATGGAAAGGTTTCAAAGGCGGCGTCCAGGGGAAACGCGCGCAGCCGGCTGCACAAACGTAACTTTGACAAGTGAACATCGACAACAAAAGTGCTGCTTCCCTATGTAATACGGCAAACCGCCCGAAAGGGCGCGACGCGAAGCTACAGGGTCTACGGGCCGAAAGGCCTAGGACAGCCAGCTACCGAATGAAGATGCTTTTGTTTACCTGATAGATTGCGCTTGGCCGGTCAAGGCGGCGCAGCGGGGAAATTTTCTCCGACGAATTAAGGTAAACGCACGGCCGCCATTCGGAGCAAGGAACCGAAAGGCGGTTTTTAATTAAAAATCGTGGGGCGAAGCAGCGGACCAAACGGAAACTTCAAGTACAAGGAACAAGCAAGTACAAGGAACAAGGAGGAAACGACGTGTCACCCATTATCGCTCTCGGGCTGGGAGCCCTCGCGGGCTATCCCGCAAGAATGCTTTCCCGGCGCCTGATCGAGGACCGCGTGGAAAGCGTGCCCGCATCCAGGCTGTTTGACGGACGCGTATCCCTGGTCATATGGATGGCCGCCTCCGCGCTCGGCTGGGGCGCGATCGCTTTGGCGCTTGGCGGCGCTTCCGCCGCGCAGATCGCCTACACGATCGCCATCTTCGAGATCGTCCTGTGCATCAGCGCCGTGGACGGCCTCATCCGCAAGATCCCCAACGAGCTGCTCATCTCCCTGCTGCTGCTCTTCCTCGCCTCCCGGCTCGCGGAGGGCGGGCTCGCCGGCTTCAAGAACAACTTCTTCGGCGCGGCCGTCGCGTCGGTGGTGTTCCTGCTGCCCTCGAGGCTGGGCCTGAGCATCGGCTGGGGCGACGTGAAGTACGCGTTCGTGGCGGGGCTCTGCTTCGGGCTGCTCAGCTTCGTGCAGATCATGCTGGTGGCCGGGGCGGGCCTGGGCGTCTACGCCGTTTACCTCTACGCCACGAAAAAGGGCAATCTCAAGAGCCACGCGGCCATGGGGCCGTACATCTCGCTGGGCGTGTTCTCGGCGATGGTCTTCCCGCTGCTCGCGAAGATGGCGGGCTAGAACGTAAAAACCAAACGCAATAAAACAAAAACAATTTTAAGGAGATTAAAACAATGCTGAACATTCTCAAGGACGAAAACGGACAGGGCATGGTCGAGTACGGCCTGATCCTCGGGCTTATCGCGCTGGCGGCGGTTGGAGCGATTGTGCTGCTTGGGCCGAGCATCAGCAAGATGTTTAGTGATGCGAAGGCGAAACTCGACAACCCCGCGGGCACATAAAACGCAGCGCAAAACGAATTAGTTAAAGGAGATTAAAATTATGCTTAACATTCTTAGGGATGAAAACGGACAGGGCATGGTCGAATACGGCCTGCTGCTCGGGCTTATCGCGCTGGCGGCGGTTGGAGCGATTGTGCTGCTTGGGCCGAGCATCAGCAAGATGTTTAGTGATGCGAAGGCGAAACTCGACAACCCCGCGGGTACATAAAACGCAGCGCAAAACGAATTAGTTAAAGGAGATTAAAATTATGCTTAACATTCTTAGGGACGAAAACGGGCAGGGCATGGTCGAGTACGGCCTGCTGCTGGGTCTCATCGCACTTGTGGTGGTTGGCGCGCTCGTGCTGCTTGGGCCGAGCATCAGCAAAATGTTTAATGATGCGAAGGCGAAACTCGACGATCCTTCTAAGTAAAGGCACATGATGCGCAAAGCAAAATAATTTGCAGGTTAACCCCGACAGGAAGGAGATCCGCATCATGAAGAGGATGATACGATTGTTCTCGAACGAGGACGGGCACGGGATGCTCGAGGTCAGCATGGTTCTGGGATTGGTCGCGGTCGCCATCGTGATCGCACTGTTCGCCGCGAGAATGGGCGCAAGCGCCGCCGGAGCGTAACATCCTTAGAACTGTCGGACCAGCGTGAAATTCGGGCCGTCCGCGATCGTTACGCGAAACAAGCGCGCGCGACGCGGGCGGCCCAAACCGTAAAAACAAGGAGAGGCCGAATGAAAATGAGAAGTACCGGCGGGAAGAAAAAGCGCATATTCAGGGGCGAGAGCGGGCAGTCGATGGTCGAGCTTGCGGTGGCGCTGCCGCTGCTGCTGCTGGTGGTGTTCGGCATCATCGATTTCGGCTGGCTCTTTTACAACAAGATGGGCGTCGAGAACGCGAGCCGCGAGGGCGCGAGGTACGCCATCGTCAACTCCGCGAAAGGAACCCTCACGGCGGAGGTGACGGCGCTCGCGCGCGAATACTGCATGGGCACCGCCGCCGACACGGCCGTAACGGTAAGCATCAGCGGGGTGAACGCCACCGTCACCGTGAATAAGAACGTCAAGGTGCTCACGCCGCTCGCCGGCATATTCGTCGGCGGCCAGGTAATGCCGATGACCTCCACAACGAAAATGAGGATCAAATAATGAAGAAGATTTACATTATCGCGGGTATACTCGCCCTCGTCACGGGCATCGCGGCCTTCTCCTACGCCAAATCCCTCGAGGCCGCCGCAAAGCCTCAGGAGATCCCCACGACCACGGTCGTCATCACCACCGTCGCGATCGGCGAAGGCGTGTTCATCGCGCAGGATATGGTGCAGCTCAAGACCGTGCCGAGCGAGTTCGTCGCCGCGGGCGCCGCGACCACTCTGGGCGACGTCGTGGGCAAGGTCAACAAATACAAGTGCATGGCGAACCAGCAGGTCACGCTGGACCAGCTCGGCTCCGCGGAGGACGCCTCCATCACCTCGGGCGGAAGGCTCTCCTATTCGCTCAAGCCGGGCATGCGCGCCATGACGATTTCAACTTCGGAAATTACGGGAGTCGGCGGCTACGTCAACGCCGGCGACCATGTGGATATACTCTGCACGCTCAACATGCCCGGGCTGGACGAGAAAGGCGAGAACATCGTGATCCCGACTTCGACCATGCTCCTCGAGAACGTGCTCGTGCTCGAAACGGGCGTCATCACCTCCCACCTCACGGCCGAGGACGGCTCGACCTCGACGGAGATGTATACCTCGCTGACCATCGAGGTAACGCCTCCGGACGCCGTGAAGATCCGGTACGCGGTCGCCTTCGGGGAGCTTTCGTTCCTGCTGCGCTCCGTGGACGACGCGCAGATGGTCAAGCCCGCCGACTACGTCCTTGCCGCGACGCCGGCGCCCGTGCAGTCGCCGACGCAGTCGCCGGCGCCCGGAGGGAACTGATATGGCGCAGCTCAAGGTATTCGTCATCAGCGATAGCAAGGAAACGCGCTATAAGCTCAAGTCCGTGCTCGAAACGCCGGATATCGCCATCGTCGGCTATGGCGACGTGCACCCCGCCTCCACCCAGAAGGCGCTCGGCCTCGCGCCGGCGGTCGTCGTGCTCTGCTACGAGAACGAGACCGTGTTCGAGCTCGCGGAGCGCATCTACCAGAACGTGCCCGGCTGTTCAATCGTGCTCGCGGCAGAAAAGCTCACGATGCAGGTCGTCAGGAAGGCGCAGAGCTGCGGCATAGGAATGTGCGTATCCCTCGAGGAGGAGCCTCAGACCATACTCGACACCGTGCGCCGCGCGGGAGCCCTCGGCCACACGCGCGCCAACATCGGCAGCGCCAGGATCGGCGGGGAATCCAGGGTCGTGAGCGTGTTTTCGCCCAAGGGCGGCACGGGCAAGACCACCGTCGCCGTCAACGTCGCCTCCGCCATCGCGGGCATGGGCAGGAAGGCCGCCATCATCGACCTCAACCTCGACTGCGCGTGCGTGACGCTCTTCCTCGACATGCAGGCCAAGGACACCGTTGCGGAGCTGAGCCAGGAGCGCGGCAATCTCACCATGGACGCGCTTCGCACCTACACCGTGCAGCATTACAGCGGCCTCACCGTGCTCGCGGGCCCCAACAGCCCGGAGGATGGCGAATTCGTCCAGGCGCGCAGCGTTGAAGCCGCCATCGCGGTGATGCGGCCGTTCTTCGACTGCATCGTGATCGACCTGCCCGCGAACTTCGAGGAGCATACGCTGACCGCCCTCGAGAACAGCGACCTCGTGTTCGTCGTGCTGCAGCCGGACATCGCCTCCGTCAAGGCGGCGCATATGTCCATGACCATACTCAACAGCCTGCGCATGGGGGAAAAAACCAAGTTCGTATATAACAAAAGCGCGAAAAACAGCTTCCTGGGCATCAAGGACGCCCGCAAGGCGCTCGGCCGCGACCCGGATTACGTGCTGCCCTTCGACGACCAGACCGCGGACAAATGCCAGTGCATAGGCCGCCCCATCGTCGCCGAGGCGTCGCGCACGCCTCTCGGACGCCAGCTCAAGGCCATCGCCAGGGAGGTGATGGGCGGATGAGCCTCGCCGAAAGGCTGAACAGACACGAGGCGACCCGCGTCGAGTCCGGCGCGTTTGAAATGTCCCTGCGCGAAATTACGCTCGAGACGCCCGCGCCCGCCGTCGATCCCAAGCGGGAGCAGCAGAACGTCATCGCCGAGCGCGTGCGGCGCAGCGTCATAGACAAGCTGCACGACAAAAGCGCCGAGCCCAACGAGAAGGACGTCCAGAACGCCATCGAGGAGATCCTCGCCGAATACGCGGACGTCATCAACCGCACCGAGCGCACGAAGCTCGCCTACACGCTCTTCACGGAGGTCATGGGTCTCGGCCCTCTCGAGCAGCTGCTTCGCGACCCTTCCATCACCGAAGTCATGGTCAACGGCCCCAGGCAGGTTTTCGTGGAGCGCGCCGGCAAGCTTTCCCTCACCGAAACCACCTTCCGCGACGACGATCATGTCATGCAGATCGTCGAGAAGATCGTCAACGCCATGGGACGCCACGTGGACGAGGCAAGCCCTATGGTGGACGCCAGGCTCAAGGACGGCTCGCGCGTGAACATCATCATACCTCCGCTCTCGCTCGTGGGGCCGGTGATCACGATCCGCAAGTTTTCCAAAAAGCCCTTTACGATCAACGACCTGATCAACTTCGGGAGCCTGACGCCCAAGATGGCGAGCTTCCTCGAGGCTTGCGTCAGAGGCAACCTGAACATGATGGTGTCGGGCGGTACCGGCAGCGGTAAAACGACGCTGCTCAACGTACTCTCAAGCTTCATCCCGGACGGGCAGCGCATCGTGACGCTCGAAGACGCGGCAGAACTCCAGCTCAACCAGCCGCATGTGGTGACGCTCGAGAGCCGCCCGGCGAACATGGAGGGCAAGGGCGAAATCTCCATCCGCGACCTTTTGAAGAACGCCCTTCGTATGAGGCCGGACCGCATCATCGTGGGCGAGGTGCGCGGCGGGGAAGCGCTCGATATGCTCCAGGCCATGAACACGGGCCACGACGGCTCCCTCTCGACCGCGCACGCCAACTCCCCGCGCGACGTCATCGCCCGACTGGAAACCATGGTCATGATGACCGGCGCGGAGATGCCCATGATGGCCATCCGCAGCCAGATCACCTCGGCGCTCGACGTCATCGTCCAGCAGTCGCGGCTGCGCGACGGCTCGCGCCGCGTCACCTCGATTTCGGAGATCACGGGCATGGAGGGCGACACCGTTTCCATGCAGGACATCTTCGTGTACGAAACCGACGGCTCGCGCGACGCGCAGGGGCGCTTTGTCGGCCGCTTCCGCCCCACGGGCATACGGCCGCGCTGCATCCAGAAAATCCGTTCCAACGGCGTGGCCGTGAACGACGAATGGTTTGAGTAGGTGAAGGCATGGAACTGGTGATTTTCGTTTCGTTTTTAACGCTGTTCATGTTCGTGCTCCTGCTGATCGTGCTCAGGATCGCCTTCAAGAGCAGGCTGGCCGTCGAGAAGCGGCTCGCCGTGTTCGAGCACAAGCTCGCGCGCGAGGAGATCCGCAAGCGCGTGCGGGATTCCCGCAGGAAGGCGCCCATCAAGATCTCCCAGCTTCTGCGCGACCAGCTTGCCAGCGCCGGCGTGCCCATGAAGGCGGAGGAGTACATGACGGTGTGGGGCGTGCTCACGATCGGCCCGGCCATGTTCGCCTCGCTGCTTGGCGCAAAGCTCATGGTCTGCGCGATCCTGGCGGCTACGGGGCTCGCGCTTCCGCCGCTCTACGTCAGGCGCTCGCGCACCAAGCGCATCAAAGCGTTCGAAAATCAGCTCGGCGACGCGATCATCAACATCAGCAACTGTCTCAAGACGGGCCTTACTTTCCAGCAGGGCATGGCCAATGTGGCCGATCAGATGCCGCAGCCGATCTCGGTCGAATTCGGGCGCACGCTGCGCGAGATTCAGCTCGGCAACACCGTGGAAACGGCGATGGCGAACCTTTCGCGCCGCATGCCCAGCCCCGACCTTAAGCTGATGGTCACGGCCATACTGATCGCCCAGCAGGTCGGCGGCAGCCTGAGCGAGGTCATGGACAACATCGCCCAGACCATACTCGACCGAATCCGCGTCAAGAGGGATGTGCATATGCTCACCTCCCAGGGGCGCATGACGGGGCTCGTCATCGGCTGTCTGCCCATAGGCATCGCGCTCGTCCTGTCGATGATCAACCCGAGTTACATGCAGACGTTTTTTACCACGGAACCCGGCAGGATCATGCTGGCCGTCGCGGCGGGCATGGAAATCCTGGGCTTCATCTTCATCCGCAAGATGATCGACGTCAAGTATTAAGACATTCGGAAAGGAGGGGCGTCCATGGGAATCATGATCATAAGCTGCGCCGCGTTCGTATTCACGCTGGTGCTCGCGGTGCTCGACGCCCCGCTGAGCAGCCTTAAAGCAAAGGAGAGGCGCGTCAGGGCCATCACCGAGGTCAGCCAGCCCGTGTTCAACGACCTCGAGGGCAATCTGTTCGAGCGCATGTTCGGCCCGTTCATGCGCAAGATGAAACAGGCGCAGCTCGCCCGCAAGGCGAAGAAAGCGGGCAAGGGCGGCAACAAGCAGAGCGCGTCGCAGGAAAAGCTCGAGAAAAGGCTGCGCGCGGCCGGCCTGTACATCGAGGCGAGCACCTTCACGGCGATCAAACTCGTCACGGTGATCGTGCTGGTCATCGGCGCGCTGATCCTCTCCACCAGCCTCGCGCTCGAGAGCAACATCCGGCTGCTCGTCATCGCGGGGGCGGGCATACTCGCGCTTCTCGTGCCGGATCAGGTGGTCAAGGGCATCGCCAAGGCGCGGCAGGACTCGATGAAAAAGCAGCTTCCGGACATGATGGACATACTCAGCGTCAGCATCGACGCGGGCTTGGGGTTCGACGCCGCGCTCAAGCGCGCCTTGGATAAGTTCACCGGAGCCCTCAAGGAGGAGCTGACCGTCGCCAGCATGGAGATCTCCATGGGCAAGCCCAGGAGGGACGCGCTCACCGACATGGCGGAGCGCTGCGATATTTCGGAATTCAAGGTGGTCGTCGCCGCCATCGTGCAGAGCGAGCAGATGGGCACGCCCATCAAGAACGTATTGAAGACCCAGAGCGCGCAGCTTCGCGCGAACCGCAAGCAAATCGCGCAGGAAAAGGGCATGAAGGCGCCCGTCAAGATGATGATGCCGATGGTGATATTCGTATTCCCGGTGTTGCTGATCATACTCATGGGGCCGACCGTAATGAACATCATAGACGCATTCAAGTGAGGGCATGAGTATGAGGCGCGTAAAGGCTTTTTCAAACGGATCATTCGTCGCGGAAGCGGACGTGGCGGAAAACTTCTTCACCCGCCTGCGCGGGCTGATGGGCAAGTCGCCAATCAGGAGGGCGCTGTGGATCGTGCCGTGCTCAGATATACACACCTTCAACATGCGCGAGGACATAGACGTTGTGTTCCTCTCGAGGCAAAGCGAGGTCCTTCGCATCATCGAGGCGATGCCGAAGAACAGGACGAGCGGAAAGGTCAGGGGCGCGCACTCCGTGCTCGAACTGCCGGCCCACACGCTCCGCAGCCGGAATTTACTGGACATCAGCACGATCGAGTTCGTGAGGGAGGGGCATTATGGCGGATAAGCACGACGAAGTAACCAAGCTTCGCGCGGATATGAGCATCGCGCCCAAGCGGCCGGAATTCGGTTCCGCCGTCGGCGGGTACAACCGCACGGAGGTGAACAGATATCTCGACGAGCAGAACGCCAACGCCGAAGCGCTCAAGCGCGTGTTCTACGAAAAGACGCAGGAGCTGCGCGACGAGCTTTCCCTGCTTGCCGAGGAAAACCGCAGGCTCCGCAACGCTATGGACGACATCACGCCCATGGCCGCGGCGTCCTCGGAGGCCGCGGAGCACGCCGGTGAGGAAACGCGCAAGGCCATCGTCGCACAGGTGGCGGGCATACTCAAGGCCAAGCACGAGGCGGAGCTCGCCTCGCGGGACGACCGCCTGCGCTCCGTCGCCAGGTCCCTCGAGGATGCGCGTGCCGAAGCCGCGCGCTACGCGGCGCTGCTCAACGGCAAGCAGGCGCAGATCGACAGCCTGAACGACGCGCTCAGCGAAAAGGAAGCCATGCTCGGCAGCGCAAGCGGCCGGGACGACGCCGCCTTCGCCGAGAAAGAAGCCGAGCTCGAAACGCTCCGCCGCGCCCACGCGGCCGTGCTCGCCGAAAAGGAGGTCATCCTCGGGGAATACCGGCGCGTGGACGCCTCCCTCGCCGCGCTTCGCGAGGAGTACGACAAGTTCAACCGCAGCCACCTGAGCGAGCTTGCGGAAAAGGAAAACGAGCTCGAGCAGCTCAGGCTCGAGTATGCCGGCGACGCCGGAGCCCGCGAGGAGCTCGAACGGCTCGTGAGCGCCCATGCCGAAACGCTCGCCGTCAAAGAAAGCGAGCTCGAGCAGCTCAGGTACGCCATGCGGGAAGCCGCCGCCGCCAGCGAAAACGAGCTCGAGCAGCTCCGGCGCTCCATGCAGGAAGCTGCCGCCGCCAGCGAAGGCGAGCTCGAGCAGCTCCGGCACTCTATGCAGGAAGCTGTCGCCGCGAAAGAAAACGAGCTCGAACAGCTCCGGCGCGCCATGCAGGAAACCGCCGCCGCGAAAGAAAGCGAGCTCGAACAGCTCAGGCGCTCCATACAGGAAGTTACCGCCGCGAAAGAAAGCGAGCTCGAACAGCTCAGGCGCGCCATGCGGGAAGCCGTCGAAGCCCAGGACGAGGAAATCGCGCGGCTTCGGGAGTACGCGGCCTCCGCGAACGGCAGCGCGGAGCAGGCCGCGCGGATCGGGCAGCTCGAGAACGCGCTGGCCGAACGCGAAACGGCGTTTGCCGAGCTCAAGCGCATCAACGCCGCCGCGCTCGCCGACAAGGAGCTCGCGCTCGAGCAGCTCAGGCAGGAGAACGCCTTCGCCCTCGCCGAGAAGGAGCAGAAGATCGAGGAATTGCGCCGCGTGAACGCCACGGCTCTCGCCGAGAAGGAAGCGCGCTTCGAGGAACTCAGGCGCAACAACGGCTCGCTGCTCGCGGGCAAGGACGCCGAGATCGAATCCCTCAAGCGGGAGATCGGCAGCCGGGACGAGCGCATCAATTCCTACACTTTTGTGCTCGCGGGCAGCGACGCCCGCGCCGCGGAGCTGGCGGCCTCGCTCAACGCGAGGAAGGAGGAGATCGCCTCCCTCAACGAGCTCATCGAAAAGAAGAACGCGGTCATCGCGGCCTTCAACAGCGAGCTTTCGGAGATGCGCACCGACGTGCGCGACGCGCGCGCCGCGCTCGCCCGCGCCAGGGAACGCAGCGAGGCGCTTGAGGGCGAGCTCGCCGCCAGACGTAACGACCCGACGCCCGAGCTCCTCACACGCAAGGAAAACGAGCTTTCCCTGCTCAACGAGCGGCTCGCCCGGCGCGAGAGCGACGCGCGCAGGAGCGAGGACGAGATCATCCAGCTTCGCACCGCGCTCGCCGAAAAGGAAAACGAGATGAACCGCCTGCGCAACGCCATCAACGACATCGCGCGCATCAAGGAGCAGCTGGATATGCCCGCGGAGGACGAGAAGGCGGAGGCCGCCCGCAAGGAGAAGGAAGCCTGCCGCATCATCGTGCCCAACTTCAGCAACGTCACAAGATAACGATAAGCTGGCAGCCTCTAAAAACCCAAGCTGAAACAGGAAACGGGGAATTCTCGCAAAAGCCAGGGAATTCCCCGTTTAAGCCGCTCCCAAGAAGGAATGTTATCCCGAAGCCGCGGCGCGGCTAGATCAGCGTAAACAACGCAACCTCGAATATATTGGCTGCCGATTGACAATTATCAACTCTCCATCGCCTCGTCCTCGCTCTCGAGCTCCGCGCCCGCGAGCACCCTGGGCGCCTCGGCCTCCGGCAGGGATTCCACGCCGCGGAGCGTGCGCTTGATGCTGCGCGTGCGGCGGCCGATGAGCGTGTCGAGGTCGCCGTGCACGCGGTCGAGCCGCTTCTGCGCGCTGTCGAGCACCTCCTCGAAGCGGTCGAACTCGGTTTTGACCGCGCCGAGCACGCGCCAGACCTCGCCGCTTCGCCTCTGTATGGCGACCGTGCGAAAGCCCATCTGCAAGCTGTTCAGGAACGCCGCCATGGTGCTCGGCCCCGCGACGTTGACGCGGAACTCGCGCTGCAGCGTTTCCACCATGCCCAGCTTCACCACCTCGGCGTAAAGCCCCTCCGTGGGCAGGAACATCACGGCGAACTCCGTGGTTTCCGGCGGGCGGACGTATTTGGTTTTGATGTCCCGCGCGAAGCCGCGCACGCGCGATTTGAGCTGTTCCTGCGCGGATTTGACCGCCTCGGGCCTGCCGCTCTCGTAGGCGTCGTTGAGCGCGAGGTACGCGTCCATGGGGAACTTCGAGTCGATGGGCAGCAGCACGCTCTCGCCGTCCTCGGCGGGCAGCCTGACCGCGAATTCCACGCGCTCGCTCGCGCCCTTTTTAACGGGCGCGTCGGTCAGATACTGCTCGGGGGTCAGTATTTCGGAAAGGATCGCGCCGAGCTGGATCTCGCCGAGCATGCCGCGCGTCTTGACGTTCGAGAGCACCTTGGAAAGGTCGCCCACGCCCGCGGCGAGGGTCTGCATCTCGCCCAACCCCTTGTAGACCTGCTCGAGCCGGTCGCTGACGAGCGCGAAGGACTGCGTGAGCCTCTCCTCGAGCGTCTTTTGCAGCTTCTCGTCGACCACGCCGCGCATTTCGTCGAGCCGCCTGCCGTTGTCCTCCTGCAGGAGGCGAAGCTGCCGCTCGACGGTCTGCCGGATGTTCTCGAGCTTCTGCTCGTTCTCGAGGGAGAAGGTCTTGAAGCGCTCCTCCTGCGAGAGCGCGGCGCGGTGCTGCTCGTTGAGCAGCGCCTGGCCGAGGCCGTGGACGCTTCGCTGCGTCGCCTCGGCAAGCTCCGTGCGCATCAGGCGAAGGCTCTCCTGCGTTTCGCGGCGCGCTTCAACAAGCGCTTGCGCCTCGCGCGCGCGGCGCGTCATCAGCGCGGCGAGCAAGGCCGCATTGAGCAGCGCGAGGAGGATCAGGATGATGAGCAAGATCGTATCCGTTTCCATACGCCCTCCTTTATTCGGTTGATGGCGAAGCCGTTTCTATGACTACTTCGCGTCGAGGCGCAGCTTCTCCATGAAGGTGATCAGCACATAGCCGAGCGACGCGCCCACGGCGGCCTGCACGAGGTTGAAGGGCAGGTTCACGAGCGCGGCGGCGAGGCTGCCGCTCACGAACACGCTCTCGAACACGAGGTAGCCGCCCGCGATGAAGACGCCGCAGCCCAAGAGGCCCAACAGGCGCCAGCCGCCCTTCGCGCGCCTTAATATAAGCAGCGCGAACAGCGCCGCGAGCCCCTTGATGAGGAACGTCGCCGGGGCGTAGAGCGTATAGGCGAGTATGACGTCCGCGAGCGCGCTGCCCAGCGCCGCCGCGGCGACGCCCCAGACGCCGCCCACGGCGGCGGCGGCCGCGTAGACCCCCGCGTCGCCGAGGTTGATGTAGCCCTGGCTCATGGGGATCGGGAGAACGATGAGCGTCAGCGCGAGCACGATGGCCGTCATCAGCGCCGCGCGCACAAGCCGGGAGGTATTCATTGGATTGCGTCCTTTCCGCCGTCGTATTTGTCGAGCCGGTAGCCCGTTTCGGGATTGACGAGGTTGATCAGGGGCTTGCCGGCGAGAAGGCGTTTGATGTTTTCGCAGGCGATCATCACCATGCGGTCGTGCGTTTGCCGCAGGTGGAAGAAGCCCGATACGTGCGGGGTGATCAAACAGCCTTCGAGCGCCCAGAGCCGATGCCCGGGCGGCAGGGGCTCGGGGTCCGTCACGTCGAGCCCGGCGCGGATGCCGCGCGCTTCTATGGCGTCCGCGAGCGCGTCCTGGTCAATGGCGCTTCCGCGCCCGACGTTCAATACGATCGCGCCGTCCTTCAACAGAGCGATGCGCCGCCGGTCGAGTATGCGCGCCGTTTCCGGCGTGCCGGGAAGGGCCAGCGCGAGCACGTCCGCGCGGGGGAGCACCGAGTCCAGCGCGTCCGCCAGCACGAGCTCGTCCACGCAGCCGGGCTTGTTCGCGTCCGTTCGCCGTACGCCTATGGTGTACGCCCCGAGCGCCCTGCACTTCCCGGCGAACGAAGCGCCGATGTCCCCGAGGCCGAGCGCGACCACAATCGCCCCTTCGAGGGAAGTCACGCCACCCATGTCCTTCCATTCGCGCTTCGCCTGGTTGTCGCGGTACTGGTGCAGCCGCTTCATGAGCGTGAGCGCCGTCGCGAGCAGGTGCTCGCCGATCGCCAGGCCGAACGCGCCCGTGGTGTTCGCGAGGGCGCAGCCCGCGGGAAGAGCGGGAAGATATCCGTCCGTGCCCGCCGTGAAAAGCTGGAGAAGCTTCAGCCGTCCGGCCGATGCGAGCAGCGCGGGCTTCACGTTGCCAAAGAGGATATCGACGTGCGCGAGGTCGGCCTCCGTCGCCTGCTCCGCTTCTTTATAGGCGATGTCCGCTCCGGGCGCGGCTTGTGAAAGCATGTTTTTATGCGCCTCGTCGCAGGGCACCGTCACCAGTATGTTTGGCATGGTATAAACTCCTTCGTGTCGAAATTCCTGTATTCCACGCGCGTCAGCACGAGCCCCGCGGCGGGGGCGGTCGGCCCCGCGTCGCTGCGCAGACCCGAGGCGAGCGCCTTTTGCATGGAGGAAACGCCGCGCCTGCCCATGCCGATCTCCGCCATGGTGCCAGCGAGTATGCGCACCATGTTGTAGAGGAAGCCGCTGCCCGCGATGTCGTAGGTTACAAGCCTGCCCGCGTCCGTCCAGCGGGATTCGTAGATCGTGCGCACGGTGCTCTCGGGCTCTATGCCGCTCGCGCGGAACGCCGCGAAATCGCGCTGCCCGAGTATCGCCCGGGCCGCTTCGTTCATCGCTTCAACGTCGAGCGCGCCGTATACGTGCAGCGCGGTGTTTCGCGTGAACGGGTCCGCGTGCGGGCTGTGCTGGAGCCGGTATCGGTAGTGCTTTTTCAATACGTCGAAGCGCGCATGGAAGCCTTCGGCCTCATCGCTGTACGCGACGCGGATGTCCCGCGGCAACCCCGCGTTGAGCGCGTAGGCGAACTTTTCCGGCGGGATGCGCGAAGCCGTATCGAAGTGCGCCACCTGCGCGAGCGCGTGCACGCCGCTGTCCGTCCTGCCCGAGGCGTGGACGACGGTTTTTTCGCCCGTGAGCCTTTCGATTTCCTCCTCCACGACCTGCTGCACGCCCAGGCCCGTGAGCTGCCTCTGCCAGCCCTCGTAGCCCGTGCCGTCGTATTGGAGTATCATGCGTACGCGCGTCATTTGAGCGGCAGCGCCTCCCCGTTTGCGCCCTGCAAAAAGCAGAGCTCGATGGTCCCGTCCCGAAGGTAGATCGTGACCACGCCCTCGTCCGCGTTCGCGAGCAGCGCCGTGATGTCGCCGGCGGCGTTCACATCCGACGGGAAGCCGCAGGCCTTGCTCGCCGCGATTGCGTCCGCAAGATCGGCCCCTTGTTCGCCCAGCAGCGCCGCGATGGACGTATCCTGCGCGCCGCCGAGCACATAGAAGTCCTCCGCCGTGAAATCATACCCGTAGGCATTGATCTGCTTTGCGAGATCGGCGAGCGGGTCGTTGCGCGCGATGTCGAGGCTCAAAAGTATCGCGAGCGCGAGCAGCGCCGCCGCGGCGATGAGTGTGACGTTGCGCGCCCGCGCGCTCAAAACAAAAGCCTTTGGCCGATGATGATGGCGGCCGACATCAGGGCCAGCGCGAGGCCCGCGAGCCCGTCGGCCCACTGGAGCTTCAGGATACGCATGCGCGTACGTCCCTCGCCGCCGTGGTAGCAGCGGCTCTCCATGGCCATCGCCAGCTCGTCCGCTCTGCGGAACGCGCTTACGAACAGCGGCACGAGCACCGGCACCATGGCCTTGGCGCGTTTGACGAGATTGCCGGATTCGAAGTCCGCGCCGCGCGCCATCTGCGCCTTCATGATCTTATCCGCCTCCTCGATGAGCGTGGGGATGAAGCGAAGCGCGATGGTCATCATCATCGAAAGCTCGTGCGCCGGGAAGCCGAGCTTCGCGAGCGGGGTCAGCAGCTTTTCCATGCCGTCCGTGAGGGCGATGGGGGTCGTGGTGAGCGTCATCAGGCTCGTGCCGAGCAAAAGGAGTATGAGCCGCAGCGTGATGAACGCCGCCTGCCACACGCCGCCTTGGGTGACATGGATGAACTTCCAGTCGAAAAGCGGATCGCCCGTTGTTACCATAAACAGGTTGATGACGAACATGAAAACGAGCAGCAGCGCGATGGGTTTAAGCGACTTTATCAGATAGCTCAGCGGCACGCGCGCAATCAGCGTCGTCATCAGAACGAACAGCGCGGGCAAAACGTAGAGCGGCAGCTCGGTTACGAGGAACACGATGGCGATGTAGGCGATCATGCCCACGAGCTTCGTGCGCGGATCGAGCCGATGTATGGCGGAGTTTCCCGGGAAATATTGACCCAATGTGATATCCTTGATCACGCTTCGGCCCCCTTCCCGAAAAGCCGCAGCAGCGCCTTTTCCATCATGGCCCTGTCGTAGATGCCGGAGGGGATGTCCGCCCCGCGCGCGCGAAGCTCCATGCAAAGGCGCGAAACCTGCGGCACGTCGAGCCCGACGGAGACGAGCAGCTCGCTCTGGGCGAACACGTTCTCGGTGCTGTCCACCATCAACAGGCTCCCCTCGTTCAATACGGCCACGCGCTCGGCGCGGTCCGCGAGGTCGTCCATGGCGTGCGAAATCATGACCACGGCGCAGCCGAGCGTCGCGCGCAGGCTGTCTATCGTAGCGAGTATGGCGCGCCGCCCGAGCGGGTCGAGGCCCGCCATGGGCTCGTCCAATACGAGGTACTTGGGCTTCATGGCGATGATGCCCGCGAGCGCCGCGCGCCGCTTCTCGCCGCCCGAGAGCTCAAAGGGCGATTTATCCCGGAAGCGCCCCGGCTCGAGGCCGACGAGCGCGAGCGCCTCGTCCGCGCGCGCCATGGCCTCCGCCTCGGGCACGCCCATGTTCCTGACGCCGAAGGCGACGTCCTTCGCGACGGTTTCCTCAAAGAGCTGGTATTCGGGATACTGGAACACCATGCCCACGAGCCTTCGCCCGAGGCGGCGCTGCTTCTTGTCCGCCATGTCGTAGCCGTCCACCGTGACCCTGCCCGAGGTCGGCTGCAAAAGGCCGTTGAGGTGCTGCACGAGCGTGCTCTTGCCGCTGCCCGTGTGCCCGATGAGGCCGAGGAACTCGCCGTCGCGCACGGTGAGCCCGATGTCCTTCAAGGCCGCGTCGGTGAGCGCGCTGCCCTGCATGTAGGTGTAATTCAGCTTTTCGACAACGATCGGCATACCGCTTGCGCCATATCCTCCACTGTGAGTATATCCTCGCCCAGATCCACGCCGTTTTCCCGGAGCGCGTCCGCGAGCTCCTTCATCGCGGGCACGTCGAGGCGGTGGCGGCGAAGCTCGTCCTTTTGCGGCGGGCCCGCCATGAGCAGTTTCCCCTCGCTCATCACGGCGATGCGCGAGGCCGCGAGCGCCTCCTCCATATATTGCGTGATCATCACGACCGTGATGCCTTTTTCCCTGTGCAGGCGCGACACGGTCTCGATGATCTCCCGCCTGCCGCGCGGGTCGAGCATGGCCGTCGCCTCGTCGAGCACGAGCACCTCCGGCTCCATGGCGAGCATGCCCGCGATGGCGATTCGTTGTTTCTGCCCGCCCGAGAGCATGTGCGGCGCGCCGGTCGCGTATTTGGTCATGCCCACGGAAGCGAGCGCCGCGTCGACGCGCTGCCGGATCTCCTGCGGCGGCACGCCGAGGTTTTCCGGCCCGAAGGCGACGTCCTCCTCGACGACGGTGGTCACGAGCTGGTTGTCCGGATTCTGGAAGACCATGCCGACCTTCTGGCGTATGGCGAGCGTCAGCTTCGGGTCGGCCGTATCCATGCCGTCCACAAGCACCTTGCCGCCGCTTGGCAGCAGCAGCGCGTTGAGGTGCTTGGCGAGTGTGCTCTTGCCGCTGCCGTTGTGGCCGACCACGGCGAGGAACTCGCCCCTTTCTATGGAGAGCGCCACATCCTCGAGCGCGGGGCTCGCCCCGTCCTCGTAGCGGTAGGTGACGTTTTGCAGCTCGATCATGGCGCGCGGAATCCCCTCACAGTAATATCCAAAATAATATTATAGACCAAGGGGAAGGGAAAAGCAAACGGAGGAGGATGAAAGGCAGTTGCGTCCCCGCTGCTCACGCGAACAGCTTTTCCATATCCTGCGGCCATCCCGCCCCGGCCTCCACGACCTCCCCCGTCATCGGCTGCCTGAACCTTACAAAACTCGCGTGCAGCGCGGGCCTTTCGATGAGCGCCTGATTCTCCTCCCCGTAGAGCCAGTCGCCCGCGAGCGGGCAGCCGATATGGGCCATATGGACGCGGAGCTGATGCATGCGCCCCGTGCGGGGGATAAGCCGCACGAGCGAGATGCCGTTTCGCGTTTCCAGCGTTTCATACTCGGTGCGGGAAGGGACGCCGTCCGGCCGGACGGCCCTTTTGTAGCGCGAACCCTCCGCGAAGCCCGTCGGCGCGTCGATCGCGCCGTAGGGCGGATCGGGCGTCCCGACGCAGATGCCGGCGTATTCCTTATAAAAATCCCCGGTGCCGAGCTGCCGGCGCAGCAACTCGTGGACGTAGCCCGACTTGGCGAAGGTCATCGCGCCCGACGTGCCGCGGTCGAGCCGGCTCACCGGGTGCGGCACGACGTCCGCGGGAAGGTACCATGCGAGCGCGCCTTCGGCGTCGGGCATGTCCGGCGCGCGCGTGGAGGCGTGGCTCGCCATGCCCGCGGGCTTATCGATGACGACGACGTCCTCATCCTCATACAGGATGCCGAAATCCGCCTTGCGCGGCGCGGGGCGGGGCGCGGGGTCGTCGGAAACATCGACGCGCAGCACATCCCCCGCGCGGACGCGCGCCGTGGTGAAAACGCGCTCGCCGTTGAGCGCGATGCCCTCTTCGCGCCGCTTGAGCCTTCGCATGAGCGTCCCCGATACGCGGAGCTCGCGCGCGAGCAGGCTCTCGACACTCCTGCCCTCCATGCTTTCATCGATTGTCAGCGTCAGCGCCTTCATGGCGCTAGGATATCATCCGCGCGCGATTTCGTCCAGCGTGCCGAGCGTGATGCCCGTATAATAATGCGCGAGTATTTCCTTATAATCGCTTCCGTCCAGCGCCATGGCGCGCGCGCCGTACTGGCTCATGCCCACGCCGTGCCCGAAGCCGCGCGTGTCCACCTCGACCCCGTCGGAGGAGATGTCTATGGTGAAGCCCGCGCTGGGCAGGCCAAGCGCCGAGCGGAATTCGCGCCCCGTGATCGTGACCTCGCCCAGCCTCAGTTCCGTGACGCGCCCGCCCTCGGAGCGCGAGAGTATCTCCACCTGCTCCTCGAGATCGTTCGCCGTGAGCCCCGCCTCGGGAAACGCGTTGTTGAGCGCTTTGGCGAACTCCTTTCTCGTGTAGGAGAAGCTGTCCTCGTAGTGAGAGGCGTCCTCCTCGCCGGGGCTTATGACGCTCACGAGATACGGCACGTCGGCGCCGAACACATCCGCCGCATCCTCCGTCCTGCCGCCGGAGTTCGAGAAGTACAGCGCGTCGATGGGCTTCCCGCCGTAGAGCGCCACGACGCCGAGGGTTTCCTCGAGCGCGCGCTCGATCTTGTCCGCGTAGAACTGCGCGTCGTCGCCCCAGCGCTCCATATGTTCCTCGCGGGAGCGCCACGCCTGGCAGCAGGAGCTGTCGGAACACAGGTCGGCGCCGTGCCTGCCGCAGGGCTTTCCGCCGAAGGCCGCGAGCCTTTTGGCGGTATATGTGCGCGCGGAAACGGCCTGCGCCTCGAGCGCCGCGGCCGGGAAGGAAGCCGGCATTTCCGAGGCGACCACGCCGAAAAGGTACTCCTCGAGCGGCAGGTCGAGCACCTCGCCGCGCTTCGCGTCGTAGAGCGCGACCGTCGGCGCCTCGGCCGGAGGGGGTTCCTCCTCCCGCAGCGCGCGCAGCGCGAAGCAGCCGCGCACCGACGCGACCGCGACGAGAAGCGCGAGCGTCAGCGCGGGGAGGCGCAGCGCCACGGGAAAAACGGTTTTTCTCATGCTATTATGTTTATTGAATAAATTGCGGCGTATTCACGGTTACAGTTTATATATTTTCATTTATACGATTGATATTGAATTGAGGATGCGCGAAAAGTATAATAATATGCGTATAGTTAGAAGTATCTGTCGGAATAGGCTCATTTTTCTAGATGGGGGAGGTGCGGCGGAGTGCGCGACAATCGCCCTGAGTCAGCCCCTTACGCTTTGTCCTCGAACCAGATGAACATCTGGAACGCGGAGAAGGCTTTTTCGGGCACCTCGATCAACGCCGTCTGCGCGACCATCCGCGTGCTGGGCGCGGTGGATATACCCGCGCTGCAAAAGGCGCTCGACGCCGTCGTCAGCTCGGAGGCTCAGCTTCGCGCGCGCATCGCGCTCGAGGACGGCGCGCCCAAGCAGTACGTCTCGCCCTACGAGCACAGGCTGTTCCCCGTGTTCGACTTCACCAAGACCGACAGCACGGGCCTTTCCCACTGGGAGGATACCGTCGCGCGCGAGCCGATGAAGCTCATCGACGCGCCGCTTTACGATTTTCGCATCTTCCGGCAGAGCGAGTCCGAGGGCGGCATACTCGTCAAGCTGCACCACATCATCTCCGACGGCTGGTCGCAGATGCTTTTGAGCAACCGCATCGCGGAAACCTACCTCGCGCTGCTCTCCGGGCGCGAGGCGAAGCTCGTTCCCGGCCCGTCGTACGAGCTGCACGTCGAAAAGGAGAACGTCTATCTCGGCTCCCCCGCGCGCGGGAAGGACGAGGCTTTCTGGCGCGAGCGCCTCGAGGGCTTCGAGGGCGCTTCCGCGGTCAAGGACTGCCTTTCGGCGGACGTGAGCCCCGTGGGCAGGCGCAAGACCTTCCGCCTCTCGCACATGCTCAACCACCTGATCCGCGACTTCTGCGAGAAGTACAGGGTCGCGCCCTTCGCGGTCTACTACATGGCGCTCGCGATCTACCTCAACCGCGCCACGGGCGCGCGGCGCTTGGCCATAGGCGTGCCGGTATTCAACCGCATCGATTATCAGGAAAAGTCGACGCTGGGCATGTTTGTGAGCACGCTGCCTTTCCTCGGCGAGATCGACGAGCAGTGGAGCTTCGCGCGCTTCAACGAGGAGCTGATGGGGCAGTGGCTCGAGCTGCTGCGCCACCAGAGGCTGCCGTTCACACAGATCAGCGGCATTTCCAAGAAGCTCAACCCCGACGCAGGAGGCCTGTTCCACATCGTGCTCTCGTATCAGACGAGCCGCATGTACAAGAGCGAGAACGCCTCCGTCGCCTTCACGGGGCGCTGGCATTACAGCGGGTATCAGGGCGAGCATCTTTTGATCCACCTGAGCAGCATGGAGGACAATTACCGCTTCTCCGTCGATTACGACTACCTCACGCAGATCTTCTCGGAGCAGGACATAGACAAGCTCCACGAATATCTGACCAACATACTGACCGACGCGCTCGCCGACCCGGACATGCCCGTCTGGAAGCTGCCCGTGATCGGCCTCGAGGAAAAGGGCAAGGTGCTCTTCTCGTTCAACCAGACCGCGAAATCCCTGCCCTGCGCCGACGTCCCCGCCATGCTGCGGCAGGCCGTGAAGGCGCACCCGCGGCGCGTGGCGGTCATACACGAGGGCCGCCGGCTCACCTACGAGGCGCTGTTCTCGATGGCCTCGTCCTACGCGCGCGCGATCGACGCGCTCTGCCCCGACGGGGGCGGCGCAGTCGCCGTCTGCCTCGAAAAGGGCTTCCCGCTCGCGGCGGCGGTCGCGGCGGCGGCCGTCTCGGGCAGGACATGGCTGACTTTGCCCGAGGATACGCCGCCGGGCAGGCTCAACGAAATACTCGAGGATTCCGGCGCGGCGGTGCTCGTCTGCGCGCCGGGGGCGGAACCTCCGGGCTGCCGCGTCCCCGCGCTTTATCCTGAAAAGGCGGCCGGATACGATGCCTCGCCCTATCCCGAAAAGCCCGGCGCGAAGACCGCGTACATGGTCTATACCTCCGGCAGCACGGGCAGGCCCAAGGGCGTGCTCATCGGCCAGGAGAGCCTGGTCAACCTCGCCTCGGCCGCCCGCGCGCTCTACGGGCACGGCGCGGTGCTCTCGCTGTGCTCGCAGGGCTTCGACGTGTTCGTGATGGAATGCGCCGTATCGCTGATGAACGGGCGCACCATCGTGTTCCCCGAGCCCGGCGAACAGGAGGACCCGCGCGCGCTCGCGGCGCTGATTCGCGGCTTCGCCGTAGGCAACCTGTTCCTGCCGCCCTCGCGGCTTGAGGCGTACATGCGCGAGCCGGAGTTCGCAAAGGCGCTGTGCTGCGTGGAGAGCATCGTCTGCGGCGGCGAGCGCTTCCCCGGCGAACTGACGCAGGCCGTTCGCCAATACTCGGAGGCTGCGGTCTACAACCAGTACGGCCCGTCGGAAACGACCATCGCCGTGAGCTACAAGCGCCTCAACGACGCCTCTGCCGTCACCATAGGCAAGCCCATGGACAACTGCCGCCTCTATGTGCTCGACGCGCATTTGCAGCCGCTGCCCATCGGCGTCGCGGGCGAGGTGTACATAGGCGGCCTGTGCGTGGGGCAGGGCTACCGCAATCTGCCGGAGCTCACCGAAAAGAGCTTCCTCCCGAGCCCCTTCGAGCCGGGCGACACGCTGTATCGCTCGGGCGACGCGGGCGCGTGGACGCCGGACGGAGAAATCGCGCTCGGCGGCAGGCTCGACGACCAGGTCAAGCTCCGCGGCCTTCGCATCGAGCCGCGCGAGATCGCCATGCGCCTCTCGGCGCACGAAAGGGTCGCCCAGGCCGCCGTGCGGGTCGTCAGCCGCGGGAGCGGTACGCTCATCGCCGCGTATTATATCTCCGATTCTGAAATTCCCGAGGCGGAGCTCACGGAGTTCCTGCGCTCGTACCTTCCCGTTTACATGCTGCCCGGCGCATACGTGCGCCTCGAGCGGATGCCCGTCACCCGCAGCGGCAAGATCGACTATCTCGCGCTGCCCGAGCCGGAACTTGCGGCGGGCGGCGCGCCCGCACGGGACGAAGCCGAGGCCGAAACGCTCGCGGTGTTCCGCGCAACGCTTCGCAACCCCGAGCTCGACGTCGAGAGCGATTATTTCCTCTCGGGCGGGGATTCGCTCACCGCCATGGAAACCGTGCTCGCCCTCGAGGCGAAATTCGGCGTCAAGCTCGCCGTGAAGGATCTTTTCGTATACCGCACCGCGCGCAAGGTCGCCGCGGCGCTCGCGCCGGAAGGCCGCGCGGACGCGCCGGCCGCGCCTGCCGTTCCCGCGAGGGGCGATTCGATTCCTGTCGCGGCGCCCCGCGCGACGTATCCGGCCACGCCCACGCAGGTGGGCATCTACCTCGACTCGCAAGCCTCCCCGCGCTCGCTCGCCTACAACATGCCGGGCGCCTTCCGCCTGCCCGAAGGGGCGGACAGGGGCAAGCTGCTCGCGGCGCTGCGCGAGCTCGTCGCAAGCGAAAGGCTGCTGCGCGCGAGCTTCGAGCTCAGCGAAAACGGCCTCGTGCAGCGCGTGTGGGAAAAACGCCGCCTTCGGCCTCGAGGTACTCCCGCAGGAGAGCTTCGAGCGGGCGATGCTCGCCTTCGTGCGCCCGTTCGACGTGACGCGGCCGCCTCTCATGCGCGCGGCGCTGTGGGATTCGCCCAACGGGGACGCATACCTCTTCTTCGATACGCACCATCTGATCGGCGACGGGCTCACGAGCCCCCTGCTGATGAAAAAGCTCGGCGCGCTCTATTCCGGCTGCGCCTTAGGCGCGGGGGCGGACTTCCTCGACTACGCGCTCTGGCAGGCGGAAAAGGGCGACGACGCAAACGCGCGCGCATACTGGGAAGCCCGGCTCGCGGACGCGCCCGAACCACCCGATCTGCCCTTCGACCGCCCGGAGACCGCGCCCGGCCCGTATCCGGGCAAAAAGCTCGCCTTCGCGCTGTCCGCGCGCTTTGCCGCGCAAGTCGAAGCGTACTGCGCCGCGCGCTCCGCGACGCCGTTCATGCTCTTCGCCTCGGCGTACGCGCTGCTTTTACATAAGCTCACCGGCGCGAAGGACGTCCTCCTGGGCACGACGGCTTCCGGCAGGACCGCGCCGCAGTCGCGCGACATACTCGGCCCCTTCGTTCGCACGCTTCCGCTGCGGCTCCAGCTTTCCCCGGAGGGCAGCGCGGCGGAGCTCGTCGAACAGGTGCGCGGCCGCACGCTCGAATTGATCGCCCATCAGGATGTCGACGCCGCCGCCGTCGCGCGGCAGGCGCGCGGCAAGGCCGGGCGCGTCTTCAACGCGCTCTTCTCCATGCGTCCCTTCGGGGAGGAGGAGTTCGCCTTCCTCGGCGAAAAAGTCGACCTCGTCCCCGCGGACACGGGCTATGCGAAGTTCCCGCTCTCCCTCGAGGCCGCGAAGGCCGGGGGGGGATACGCCTTCACGCTCGAATACGCGGCCAACCTCATAGACGACGACGCGGCCGCGCTCTGGACGCGAAGCTATACTGCCATCGTCGGCGCGCTGCTTTCGAACGACGCGGTTTCCATAGCGCAGCTCGACCCGCTGTGCGAGCAGGATCGCTACGATCTCATAGACCGGCCGGACAGGCTCAATACGCCTTTCGCGGACATTCCGCTCGACTATACCATCGCCCACGCCGCCCTGGTGAGGGCGGACGCGCCCGCGGTCCGCTTTTGCGGGGAAACGACGAGCTACGCCGCGCTCATGGCGCGCGCGGAGCGCGTCGCGCGCGCGCTCGCCGCCAGAGGACTGGGCAGGGGCGACGTCGTGGGCGTCGTGCACGCGAGGACGCCCGACCTGCTCGCCGCCCTCGTGGGCATCATGCGCGCGGGCTGCGCCTACATGCCCGCGCTCGCGAGCTATCCCGCCGAGAGGCTCGCCTATAACGTCCAGAACATC
>MWBW01000021.1 GCA_002069725.1 Firmicutes bacterium ADurb.Bin248
GATCGCTTTCCTTGCCCTTGCCACCGACGATGATATTTTGGTCTGCGATCCCGAGCGCGAGTACGCCTCCCTGGTGCGCGCCATGGGCGGCGAGGTCATCCGCATCGCGGCGGGCAGCGACGACCACATCAACGCCCTCGATATGGTGGAGGGCTAAGGGTTGCGCTACAGAGGATTATTCCGATCTGTTCGGCGCAGCCGATTACATAGAGCGTAACGCTTTGGTTGCTGTTTTGCCCCCAATGTGTGATTCAGATAACTATAGCATTTGCACCCAAATACAGACGAAAGGTATTTTACGGGGAAAAACGCCGGGTAATAGGGGAGATATTGCGGAAATTATGTGAATGGAAAGGGGTAACGATAGTAGAAGCAGAAAGCTGCCCGGATCATATCCACATGCTGGTAGAGATACCACCCAAAATGAGCGTGTCGAGCTTTATGGGTTACCTGAAAGGTAAAAGCAGCTTAATGATCTACGAACAATTCGGAGATCTGAAATACAAATATAGAAATCGCGAGTTCTGGTGCAGAGGATACTATGTAGATACCTCAGGCAAAGATGCGAAGAAAATCGCAGAGTATATCAAGCACCAACTTGACGAGGATAAGCAGGGAGAACAGCTAAGAATCCCAGACCCTAAACACCCGTTTACGGGTAGCAAGTAACAGCTCCACGCAAATGCCAGATCGTATATGCGCCTATTTGGGCGCTGCTAGTATTAAAGGGCTATGCCCGCATATGCAAAACCCCCGGCTACGCCGGGGGATTATTGTTACATAATTCTCAATTGTCAATTATCAATTGTCAATTACTCAATCACATCTCCATGCTCCCCGTCGTGCGCGGGAAGGGCAGAACGTCGCGGATGTTGGCCATGCCCGTAACGTACATCAGAATGCGCTCGAAGCCCAGGCCGAAGCCCGCGTGCTTGACGCCGCCGAAGCGGCGGAGGTCGAGGTACCAGCCGTACTGCGAAACGTCCATGCGCATCTCGGCGATGCGGCGCTTCAATACGTCCAGCCTTTCCTCGCGCTGGCTGCCGCCGATGATCTCGCCCACGCCCGGCACGAGCAGGTCGGCCGCGGCGACGGTTTGCTCGTCGTCGTTGAGGCGCATGTAAAACGCCTTGATGCCCTTGGGATAGTCGGTCACGAACACGGGCTTGCCGTAGACCTGCTCGGTGATGTAGCGCTCGTGCTCCGTCTGCAGGTCGCAGCCCCATTCGACCGGATATTTGAACTCCGCGCCGGATTTCTTCAACAGGCCGACCGCCTCGGTGTAGCTGATGCGCGCGAACTCGCTGTTGACCACGTTCTCGAGCCGCGCGAGCAAGCCCTTGTCGACGAAATTGTTGAAGAACGCGAGCTCGTCGGGGCAGCGCTCCATGACGGAGCGGATGACGTACTTGACCATATCCTCCGCGAGGTCCATGTCGCCCGCGAGGTCGCAGAAGGCCATCTCCGGCTCGATCATCCAGAACTCGGCCGCGTGGCGCGCCGTGAAGGAATATTCCGCGCGAAACGTCGGCCCGAACGTGTAGATGTCGCGAAACGCGAGCGCGAACGCCTCGCCGTAGAGCTGCCCGCTGACCGTGAGGTTGGCTTCGCGCCCGAAGAAATCCTTCGAGGCGTCGACTTCGCCGTCCCCGGTTTTGGGAAGCTCGTCGAGCCCGAGTGTGGTCACGCGGAACATCTCGCCCGCGCCCTCGCAATCGCTTGGGGTGATCAGGGGCGTATGCACGTAGAGGAAGCCGCGCTCGTCGAAGAAGCGGTGGATCGACTGGGCGACGGCGTTGCGCACGCGGAACGTCGCCTGAAAGATGTTCGCGCGCGGGCGAAGGTGCTGTATCGTGCGCATGTATTCGAGCGTGTGGCGCTTTTTTTGCAATGGATAATCCTCGTCGCACGCGCCGAGCAGCTCGATCTCATCGGCCTTGATCTCGAAGGGCTGCGGCATGTCCGGCGTGAGCACAAGCTCCCCCCTGACGCGGATGGCGGCGCCGGTACCGAGGGCTTTGGCGAGCTCCTGCGGTATGCGGCCGGGTTCGTAGACGACCTGCACGCTTTTAAAGCAGCTTCCGTCGCTCAGCTCTATGAAGCCCGCGTTCTTGCTCTCGCGCGCGGTTTTGATCCAACCCGAAACGTCCGCCGGCCCCTTGTGGGCCTCCGGCGCGCGCACGAGTTCGCACAGCTTTGGCATAGGAGTTCCTCCTTGAAAATAAGGTTATATCAGAGTTGAATTATAGCCCAATCGCGCAGGCTTGGCAAGTGCGCGGGGGCTTGGAGAATCAAATATCGGAGGCGCGCCTATGTTTTACGCACCCGTACCCACGCTCGTCATCCGCGCGGACACGCTCTGCCTCGCCACGGTCAACGGCAGGATCGTGGGCGAATGCTCGCGTGCGTCGCATGTGTCCATCCCCGTTTCCGACACGGGGGACTACTATGTCTGCGTCGCCCCGCTCGAGGGCGAGTGGCGTACCGTCACAAGGAGGATCTCCTTCGAGGACGGCGCGCTGCTGCGCGAGCTCGCGCCGGACGTTTCGGTCTGCGTATGGCCGGGAGGGGTGTTCGAGCTGATGCTTTTCACAGGCGCGTATGTCGAGGAGGAGCCCGCGCCTGAGGAAGCGCCGCCCGAGCTCGCGCTGGCCATGGCCTTCGCGGAGGCCGTGCGCGACGGGCGCGAGGAGGACGCCGCCGCCTGCCTCGAGCCGGAGCTTGCGGACAGCCTCGATTTCGAGGACCTGCGCGGCTTCCTGGGCGAATTCGCCTACCCGCGCGCGCCTTTCTCGGACAGGAGCGGCAAAACGCTCGGCCTCGTGTCGTTCTCCGAGGGCAGCGTATGCGCGGCGCGCGTGTTCGAGTTCGACTTCGGCGAGGAGCGCATCTCCAACGTCAAGGAGGCCTGAGCGCGATCGGGGCGATTGAAAACGGCTTCCCTCTCTGCTAGAATGAAATGGAAATCGCATCGCGGGAGGAAGCCGTATGAAACGCTCCGAAATCAACGCATACATATCGCGCGCCGAGGAATGGATACGGGAAAGAGGCGTTTTTTTGCCGTCCTTCGCGTACTGGACGCCGGAGGACTGGCGGCGCAAGGGTCACGAGTACGACGAGATCCGCGCCAACATGCTCGGCTGGGACGTCACGGACTACGGCCTGGGCGACTTCGCAAAGACCGGCCTGCTCCTCTTTACCATACGAAACGGCAACCTCAAGGACCCGCGCTTCGCCAAAGCCTACGCGGAGAAGATGCTCGTCTGCGAGGCCGGCCAGCTTTCGCCCAACCACTTCCATTGGTATAAGAGCGAGGACATCATCAACCGCGGCGGCGGCGAGCTCATGATGCAGCTCTGGGCGAGCGAAGAGGGCGATTCCCTCTCGGACAAGCCCGTGCGGGTGCGCGTGGACGGCCGCGCGCTCGAGCTTCCCGCGGGATCGGTGCTGCGCCTTACGCCGGGCGAGAGCGTCACGCTCTCCCCGCGGCTCTACCACGCCTTCTGGGCGGAAAAGGAGCGCGTGCTCGCGTGGGAGGTCTCCATGACCAACGACGACAACACCGACAACCGCTTCTACGACGTGCCGCGGCGCTTCTCCCACATCGAGGAGGACGAGCCCGCGCGGCGGCTTTTGTGCAACGAGTATCCGCCCGCGGCGGAGTGAGGCCGGCTTTATGGACGTCATCGCGCTGGGCGAACTGCTCATCGACTTCGTGCAGACAGGTACGACCGACCGGGGATCGCCCCTCTTGGCCGCGAACCCCGGCGGCGCGCCGCTCAACTACCTGGGCGCGCTCGCGAAATACGGCTGCTCCTGCGGCATGATCGGCAAGGTCGGCGCGGACGCGTTCGGCCGTCAGCTCATCCAGACGCTGCAGGAGGCGGGCATCGCGTTCCTCGGCCAAACGACCGGGGAAGCGTTCACGACGCTCGCCTTCGTGTCGCTGACAAGAGGAGGGGAGCGCTCGTTTTCCTTCGCCAGGAAACCCGGCGCGGACACGCTGCTTCGCGCGGAGGAGGTGCCGTACCAGCGCATCAAAGAGGCGCGCGCGTTCCATTTCGGCACGCTGTCGCTGACAGACGAACCTTCGAGGAGCGCGACCATGGAGGCCGTGCGCTTCGCGCGCGAGCGCGGCGTGACGGTAAGCTTCGATCCCAACTACCGCGCCATGCTCTGGAAAAACGCGCGCGACGCGCGCGAGGCCATGCGCTGGGGCTTCGCCCACGCGGACGTGATCAAGGCCGGGACGGACGAGCTCGAGCTTGCCTGCGGCGCGCCGTGGAAAGAGGCCGCGCGCGAGCTCGCGCAGGGCGGCAGGCTCGTGTTCGCGACCATGGGCGCGCAAGGCTGTTATGTCGCCGGCGAACGCTTCCAGGGCTTCGTCGAGGCGTTCCAGGTGGATTCGGTCGATACCACGGGCGCGGGGGACATCTTCTTCGGCGCGGCGATGAGCCGCATGCTCCGCTGCGGTTTGCCGCCCGGTCGGCTCGGCGGGGAGCGGATACTCGAAGCGGCGCGCTTCGGCGCGGCGGCCGCAGCCCTCTCGACGAAAAAGCCCGGGGGTCTCCCGAGCATTGCCGACGAGGATGAGGTTTGCGCGCTGCTGGAGGGCTAGTCTTTCTTCGCCCTCTCCCTGACGCTGTCCCAAAACAGGCGGACGAACGATTTCTGGCGCGGCTTTCTGGGCGCGCCTATTTTTTCGACGTCGCGGCCGATGCGGATGAAGCGGAACATGCTGTCCGCCGCCCGGGAGAACGGGGCGAGGGGGTCCGCGCCTTCGGCGGGGATGCCGAAGCACATCACGCCCGCGCCGCCGAGCGCGGAGAGGACGGCCTCGTTTTCATCCTTTTTGCCCGCGATGAGCGCGACGGGGATCCTGCGCGCCTTGCAGCGGCGCAGTATGCACGCGAGCGCGCGCTCCTTGGCGAGCGAACCCTCGTCCACGCTCATCGTGCCGGATACGACGAGCGCCACGCCCTTTAGAAGCTTCTCGAATTCGAGCGCGTCGAGCACGGAATCGAAGCTGCGCGAAAGCTCGCCGCCCGTGATGGCCGCGAGCGCGCCCGCGAAGCCGTCCCCGGGCGATACGCCGCGCCCGAGCGCTTTGGAGAGCGCCGCGAGGAAGTTCTCCGCGCCTTCGGGCAGGGGCGTATCCGCGCCCGCGTCGGCGACGACGAACTTCGCGGCCCTTATGGCGGGATTCAGGAACTCCGCGTCCGCCGAGGCGACGAGCGGCAGTTGCGCGGCGCCGCCCGTGAGCTCGTTGCACGCGGCGTCGAAGAACTTCACGCCCAGAGCGCGCGCGAGGCCGAAGCCGCAGTCGTACACCGCGCGCTCGTGCACGCCCACGATGAAGCGGCGAAGCCCCTCGTCCAGCGCGCGGCGGATCAGCTCGCCCGTGCCGCGCGAGGAAGCGTCGCCGGAAAGGGCGCGCGAGGCGGCCTCCGGGGAAGGCGCGGTTTCTATGACGGCAAGCTTGCCGCGCAGCACCGCGTATTCGGCCCTGACCTTGCCCGCGCCGTCGGGAGAGGATACCTCCGCGCGCCGAAGCGCGCCGTCGCACGCTGTGATGAGCGCGCGCGCGAAGCCCGGCCCGCCGCGGCTCACGGGCATGGGCACGAGCTTGACGCCCTGGAAGTGCTTGCGCGCGGCGAGCGTCAAAAGCTTGATCGCGTCCACGGAGGAGAGGCCTTTTTGGTAATCCTCCGGCGCGAGCAGCAGTTTGACGCCCTTGCCCACGGGGCTGCGCCTGCCGCGCGCGTGCGGCACGGTGAGGCCGTCGAGCGTGCCGTCCCCGCCCGCGACGCGGCCGTTCTTCTGGACGGTTCCGTAATAGGAAAGCCCCTCCACGCGCTCGAGGCGGTTGTTCTCGATGTACGGGCGCGTGTGCGTGAGATACATGCCTATGGCCGCGTCCTCGTCTATGGCGGTAAAGACCCGGCGCATCTGCTTGTGCTTGCCGCCCATGAGCACCGCGAGGAAGATATCCCCGCTGCCGTGCGCGCCCGCTTCGACGAAAAGCGGGTCGTTGCCGCCGTATACCTGCAAGCCCTCGAGCTCGGTGAGCGTGAGCACGGAGAAGATTTCCTCGTATACCATGCGGGCGAACTCCCTTTCGGGCAGCTCCGCCATGGCCGCGAAGCGGATGCCGAGGCCGAATTTCGTGATCTGCATCAGTATTCGCCTTTCATGTAGTTTTCCTGTTCGGGGGTGAGCGCGTCGAGGCCTATGCCCATGGCGCCGATCTTGAGCACGGCGACCTCCCGGTCGATCTCATCGGGGATGTCGTAGAGCCCCGGCCCGAGGCTTTTGCCGTTCTCGGCGATGTATTTCGCGCCGAGCGCCTGTATCGCGAACGAAAGGTCCATGATGTCCGCCGGATGCCCGTTGCCCGCCGCGATGTTGACGAGCCGCCCGTCCGCCATGACGTTGAGCACGCGCCCGTCGGGCAGGCAATACCCGTCGATGAAGGGCTTCCTCTGCTCGACGCGCACAGTCATAGCGCGAAGGTCTTTCTTGCTGAACTCCACGTCGAAATGGCCGGCGTTTGCGAGTATGGCGTTGTGCTTCATCTTTTCGAAGTGGCGGCGCGCGATCACGTCCCTGCAGCCGGTCGCGGTGATGAAGATGTCGCCCAAAGGCGCCGCGTCGTCCATCTTCATCACGCGGTAACCCTCCATGGCGGCCTCGAGCGCGCGGTAGGGGTTCACCTCGGTAACGATCACGTTCGCGCCCAATCCCCTGGCGCGCATGGCGATGCCGCTCGAACAGAAGCCGTAGCCCGCGACGACCACGGTCTTGCCGGAAAGCATGATGTTGGTCGCGTACATAACGGCGTCCCACACGCTCTGGCCCGTGCCGTGCCGGTTGTCGAAAAGATGCTTGCAGTTGGCGTCGTTGACGGCCATCATCGGGAAGGGGAGCTTTCCCGCCGCGGCGCGCGCGTGAAGGCGGCGTATGCCCGTGGTCGTCTCCTCGCAGCCGCCGATGAGGTTTTCGGCGTATTCGGGGTGCTCGGAGCATAGCATAGACACGAAATCGCCCCCGTCGTCTATGATGACGTGCGGACGGAACTCGAGCGTCTTTCGGATGTGCTCATGGTATTCCTCCTGCGTCGCGTCGAACCACGCGTTGACCTCCATGCCCATTTCATGGAGCGCGGCGCACACGTCGTCCTTGGTGGAAAGCGGGTTCGAGCCGGTCACGGCGACGTCCGCCCCCGCGGCCCGCAGCAGCAGCGCGAGGTAGGCGGTCTTGGCCTCGAGATGGACGCTCACGCTCACGCGCAGGCCGGAGAACGGCTTTTCGATGGAGAAGCGCTCCTCGAGCGCGCGCATGACGGGCATGAATTCGCGGACCCACTCTATGCGCTGCCTGCCGAGCTTCGCGAGGGAAGCGTCCCTGATGGCGCTCATAACGGTTCCTCCGGTGTGTTTTTTCGTATGATGCCATTATATAACGCCGCGCGCGGCTGGTCAAACGGCGGAAAATGAGGTAATATATCTCTCATGGACATACTTTTCAAAAACGCCGCCATACTCACCATGTGCGACGACGCGCCCGTCCTCGAAAACGGCTTCGTCGGCGTGGAGGGCGGCTTCATCCGCTCCGTCGGGCGGGCGGAGCCGGAAGGTGCGGCCGCGCGGACCATCGACTGCCGCGGCGATATATTGATGCCCGGCCTCGTCAACGCGCACGCGCACACGGCCATGTGCCTGATGCGCGGCTACGCGGACGATTATACGCTGCGCGAATGGCTCTTTGAGCGCGTGTTCCCGGTCGAGGCGGGCCTGGGCGCGGCGGAGATACGCGCGGGCGCGAAGCTCGGCTTCGCGGAGATGATCGCATCCGGCACGACGAGCGTGAGCGACATGTACTTCCACCAGCCCGAGGTCGCGGCGCTCGCGGCGCAAATCGGCATGCGCGCGTCGCTGTGCAACGGCGTGGTCGCGCTCGACGGCAGGCTCGATCCCAACGGCCGCTGCTTTGGCGAGCTTGCCGCGCTCGTGCGGGATTTCCACGGCGGGGGCGACGGCCTCGTGCGCGCGGACGCGTCCATCCACGCCGAATACACGAGCTGCCCCGAAGCGTGGGAGAAGGAAACGGAGCTCGCCTTGGAGCACGGCCTCGTGCTGCACCTGCACCTTTCGGAAACCAGTGCCGAGCACGACGGCTGCATAGCAAAATACGGCCTCACCCCGGCGCGGCTGTTCGAGAAGCACGGCGTGTTCCGCGCAAAGACGCTCGCCGCGCACTGCGTATGGCTGAGCGGCGAGGACATGGACATACTCGCGCAAAACGGCGTAAGCGCCGCGCACTGCCCGGTATCCAACCTCAAGCTCGGCAGCGGAATCGCGCGCGTCAGCGAGATGCTTCGCCGCGGCGTCAACGTCGCCCTCGGCACGGACGGCTGCTGCTCGAACAACTCGCACGACCTGTTCGAGGAAATCAAGCTCGCGGCGCTGCTCGCCAAGGGCACGGGCGGCGACCCGACGCGGCTTCCCGCATACGAGGCGCTCAGGCTTGCGACCGTGGGCGGCGCGAAGGCGCAGGGCAGAGAAGGGCAGATCGGCCGCGTGAAGGAGGGCTATCAGGCCGACCTGATACTGCTTAAAACGGACTCGCCCTCGATGTGCCCCGTCTATTCCCCTGCAAGCGCCGCCGCTTACGCGGCCAAGGGGAGCGACGTGAGGCTCACGATGGTGCGCGGGAAGATTCTCTACGAAAACGGAGAGTTCACGACCATAGATATAGAAAAAGCCGTTGCGGACGCGCGGGAAACCGCCCGCCGCATACTGAGGGAGCATACGGGATGATCACATTCGAACAGATCCGGGAGGACCCGGCGATCCGCACCTACATCGAGGAGGCGGACGCGCTGCTGGAGGCATTGGGCTACACGGAGCACAGCTTCGCGCATGTGGGCAGGGTCGCGGACACGGCCGGGTATATCCTGACGACGCTTGGCTATCCCGAACGCGAGGCGGAGCTCGCGCGGATCGCGGGGTGGCTACACGACATAGGCAACATCGTCAACCGGCACGACCACGCGCAGAGCGGCGCGCTGATGGCTTTCCGCATACTCGACAACCTCGGCATGGAACCGGGGGAGATCGCCAAAACCGTCGCCGCCATAGGCAACCACGACGAGGGCACGGCCGAGCCCATCAGCGCCGTCGCGGCGGCGCTCATACTCGCGGACAAGACGGACGTGCGCTATACCCGCGTGCGCGCGCAGGACGCCGCGCAGTTCGACATACACGACCGCGTCAACTTCGCCGTGCGCGAGGGCAATACCGATATCGACGAGGAGAAAAAGAGCATCGCCCTCAACATGACCATAGACGCGCACTACTGCTCCGTCATGGATTATTTCGAGATTTTTCTCGGGCGCATGCTGCTCTGCCGCCGCGCCGCGGAATTCCTCGGTCTGACGTTCCGCCTGATCGTCAATGGGCAAAGACTGCTTTAAGGGAGGTTGTCGTATGGAATCCGTCGAAAGGTGCCTCTACATTCTGTTTTCACGCCAAAACACGAAAATCGGCCGCTTCATACGGCTGTTTTTCCCGAACAGCCGCTATTCGCACGTGACCGTCGCGCTCGACGGGAACCTGTACGCGATGTATTCTTTCTCCAGGAAGCGGCACGACTCGCCGTTTTCGGGCGGCTTCATGCGCGAGTATCCCGCGCACTTCCTCATCGGCGGCAGGGACCTCGCGGTCAAGCTCTGCCGCGTCGAGCTCAGCGACGATGCGTATCTGCGCGTGATGCGGCGCATCGAGCATTGCAGGACGCACCAGAGCCGCATGCTCTACAACCTCTACGACGCGTTCGCGCTGCCCTTCCGCCGCCGCGTGCGCATGCGGGACGCTTACACCTGCGTGGATTTCGCCGCGTACCTGCTCGACATGGACGCGCGCGTGGACAGCATAGGCGCGCTCGAGCAGAGGCTCAACCGCTTCTGCGTCTATGAGGGCAGCCTCAAGGCGTACATCGAGGCCGTGGGCGCCACAACGCCCGAGGACGACGATTATTTCGTCCGCCGCGGCCCCGTCGCCGCCGCGCGCGACCTCGTGACGCTTCAGACCAAGCTCTGGCGCAGGTTCCACAACGAGGCGGCGAGAGTTTAGAGAGACGGCGGGTAATTGACAATTGACAATTGACAATCAAGAAACGCCCGCTGCGGCGGGGTAATTGACAATCAAGAAACACCCGCTGCGGCGAGGTAATTGACAATCGAGGAACGGGGAGCAACAGGGGACGGTCCCGCTTGCTTGATCGCGAACATAACGGCCTTTCACGAACGCGCAAACAGAACCGTCCCCCGCTGCCTGCATAAGACGCGATTGTTTTTCAGGAGATGCATAGGAAACATGCCGGTCGAAAAGGTCAGGGAATATCTTAGCAAATACGACCTCGCGCAGCGCATTCGCGAGTTTGAGGTTTCGAGCGCGACGGTGGAGCTTGCCGCCCGCGCCGTGGGCGTGGAGGAAGCGCGCATCGCAAAAACGCTTTCCTTTCGCGACGGGGAGGGCTGCATGCTCGTTGTGACGGCGGGCGACGCGCGCGTGGACAATAAGAAGTTCCGCCGGAGGTTTGGCTTCAAGGCGCGCATGCTCTCGCACGAAGAGGCCGAGGCGCTTACGGGACATGCCGTGGGCGGCGTGTGCCCCTTCGCGCTGCCGGAGGGCGTCGCGGTCTATCTCGACGCGTCGCTCAGGCGCTTTTCAAGCGTGTTTCCCGCGGCGGGCAGCGCGCGCAGCGCCGTAGAGCTGACCTGCGGCGAGCTCGAGAACTGCTCCGGCGGAACGTGGGTGGACGTGTGCGGGGAACGGGGATAATTGACAATTGACAATCAGGAAACGCCCGCTGCGGCGGGGTAATTGACAATTGGGGAACGGAGAGCAGCGGGGACGGTCCCGCTTGCTTGATCGCGAACATAACGGCCTTTCAGGAACGCGCAAACAGAACCGCCTTCATTGCCTGCAATTATTTTTCAGGAATAGGGGCGACCCCGCGCGGCCGCCCGCCGCTTAAGAAAGGAACCTTTCTATGAAACGGCCGATCCATGAATGCGTGAGCCGCGAGGAACTGCTCCGGTGGACGGGCGATCTCGTGGCGATCCCCTCTTACAGCGGCCTGCCGGAGCAGGAGGCCGCAGTCGGCGCATACCTGAAGGGCGTGTTCGACAGCGAAGGCGTCGACTGCCGTATCGTACCGCTGCGGGACGGGCGCTGCAACGTCGCGGCCGCCTTGTCCGGCACGGGCGGGGGGAAGTCCCTGATGCTCAACGGCCACATGGACACCGTCCCCGCCTACGGCATGGAGCGCGCGTTCGAACCGTGGATCGACGATGCGGGCAGGCTCCACGGGCGCGGCGCGGCCGATATGAAAGGCCCGCTCGCGGCCATGCTCGGCGCGCTCGTCGCCATCAAAAGGAGCGGTGTGCGGCTCAGGGGCGACCTTCTTTTCTGCGCCGTCGCCGACGAGGAGGAGGGCAGCCTGGGCACCGTCGCGCTTGTTGAAGGGGGCGTGCGCGCGGACGCGGCGGTCGTGGGCGAGCCTACGGGCGGCCGCAGCGTCGCCGTCGCGCAAAAAGGGCTCGAGTGGTTCCAGTTCGATTTCATCGGCCGCACGGTGCACGGCGGGTCGTACCGCGCGGGCGTCAACGCCATCAACCAGGCCGTGAAGTTCATAAACGCGCTCCATTCGCGCCTCGCGCCGGAGCTTGAAACGCGCGCGCTGCCCCTCGCCGGCGAGAGCACGCTCAACATCGGCGTCATCCGCGGGGGCACGCAGCTTTCGACCGTGCCCGGTGAGTGCTTCGTGCAGCTCGACCGGCGCTTCGTGCCGGGGCTGGAAACCTGGGAATCCTGCGTCGCGGAGCTTCGGGAGATCGCGGAATCCCTCGCGGCGGAAGACCCGGAGTTCAAATATGAAATGAAGGTGCTCGAATCGAGCCGCATGGAGAAGGGCTACGTCCACCAGGGTTTCGCGCTGAATCCGGACGATGCCTTCGTCCGCGCCGTCGGGCGCGGCGTGGAGCGGGCGCTCGGCGTCGAGGCGCGGATATCCGGCTGCCCCTGCTGGACGGACGCGGGCCTGATCGCGCACTACGCGGGCATGCCCGTCGTCGTCTACGGGCCGGGCGAGATGGAATGCGCGCACACGAATGAGGAGCATATTGCCCTCGAAGCATTGGAGGAAGGACTCCGGGCGTATGTCGCGATCGCGCGGGAGTGGTGCGACCAAGCTAATAGTGAATAGCTGTTTTAATTCCAAGGGTTTTTGTTATAAAAGGCCCTTATTTTTGTCATTACAGCAAAAACCGGCTCCCGCCTTAAAGCGAAAGCCGTGTCGGATTTAGATAGTTATTCACCATTCACTATTAGCTATTAGTTGAATTTCGGACAATCCGGGATTGTCTGAAATTCAATCGTCCACATCGAACGCCTCAAGCTTCTTCTTCGGCGGCACGGGCTTGGTGTCGCCGTGCCTGGCGAAGCTGATGGGGATCATCGCGAGCAGCACGAACGCGAAGCCGTAGGGGAAGAGCGCGCCCTTACCCAACCTGTCGAGAAACCAGCCGACGATGTACGGCGTCGCCGCCTGCACGGCCATCGACACGGTGTAGTAGAAGCCCGTGTATTTGCCCACGTTGCCCACGCGGCTGATCTCCCACACCATCGGGAAGGTGTTGACCGTGACGGCGGCCTGCGCGAAGCCAATCAGCACAAACATGCCGTAGAGGGCAACGGTGAACTCGCCCGCGTAGAACGTCGCGAAGGCGAAACAAGCGGCGGCAACCACGAGGCCGATGCGGATCATGTTCTTGCGCCCGAGCCTCGCGCTTAAATAGCTTATGGGCATGTAAGACAGCACCGCGGCGCCTGTCGCTACCATCAGGCAACGCGAAGCCAGGCTGAGAACTTCCTTGCCCTCGCCCCAGGATTCCGTCGCGTAGCGCGAGAAGAAGGTTGTCACAGCGTTGTAGCCGAGGAACCATAGCCCGATCGTCGCGAGGATCAGCAAAAGGCTTATAAAAACGGGGCGCGGCAACTTCTCCTTTCCGCTCACGATCTCGGCGCGGCCCTGGTCTTCCTCAGGCGATACGCCATAGTTGATATCCTTCATTTCCTGAACATATTTGCGCTCCGGCAGTATCGCGGCGAGCACGCTGACCGCCACCGCCATCAGAAGCGCCACCGCGAGGAAGAGCAGCAGATAATCCTTGCTCATATCCGCGTTCTGCCGCACGGCGAAATTGATCATGGCCAGCGTATACAAACCGCCGAACGCGCCCATCAGGTTGATGACAGCGTTGCCCTGGCTGCGCAGGGGCTTGGGCGTGACATCCGCCATCAGCGCGACGGCGGGGGAGCGGTAGAGGCCCATCGACACGAGCAGCACGCCCAGCGCGAGGAAGAAAAGGCCGAGCGAGGCGATACGGACGGTCGCTTCGTAGTGCGTCTGCAACGTCGGAAAGAGCCGCACGAAGAAATCGGCAACCGCGTTGGACACCGCAACGTTGTTATTCTGGAGGAGCGGGATGAACATCATAAACACCACCGCCAGCGCCGTACCGAATTTGATGAAAGGCATGCGCACGCCTTTCTTGTCCGACAGCGCGCCGAAGAGCGGCAGCAGAAACAGGGCGAGCAGGTTGTCCAGCCCCATGATTACGCCGGTTTGTTTGTAATTCAGGTTGTAGGTATCGCCCAGTATCAGGGGGATTACGAAGTCGTACATCTGCCAGAACGCCGAAATCGAGAAGAACGCGAGGCCGACGAGGAACGTGCGCTTGTAATTCAATTTCATGATGACCTCCGCAGAAGATAGAATGTGCATGAATCCACGCATATTATAACAATTCGGAAGGGCCGGCGCAATGCGCAACTTGCCTTTTCGATCCGTTGTGCTACAATATGGTTGACTTTTGAAAGGACGGTTTGCGCATGTACGATTTCGACGCTTTCATAGACCGCGAGGGCACCGGCTCCGTCAAATGGGCGCAGCGCCCCGAGACGCTCCGCCGCGCGGGCGCCGTGCCGCTCTCGATCGCGGATATGGAGTTCCGCTGCCCGCCCGAGGTGACCCAGGCCGTCCGTAAGGCGGCGGAACACGGCATATACGGCTACACGCACGCGGACGACGCGTATTTCGACGCGCTCGCGGGCTTTATGGCGCGCAGGCACGGCCTCGAGATCAAGCGCGAATGGCTGCTCGTCTTCAACGGCGTGGTGAGCGCGCTGGGCTCGGCCGTGCGCGCGCTCAGCTCGCCCGGCGCGGGCGTGATCATACAGCCGCCCGTCTACGCGCCGTTCTTCGACGCCGTCGAAGCCAACGGCGGGAAGATTCTGCTTAATCCTCTCCTCGCGCGCGACGGGCGCTATGAGATCGACTTCGAGGGCTTCGAGAAGCTCTGCGCGGCGGGGGAAGCGAAGCTGTTCATACTCTGCAGCCCGCACAATCCCGTGGGGCGCGTCTGGGCGCGCGGGGAACTGGCGCGGCTCGCGTGCATCTGCGCGGAACACGGCGTGCTCATACTCTCGGATGAGATCCACGCGGATATCGTGTTCGCGGGCCGCCGCCACACCTCCATGCTCGCCATACCCGAGGCCGAGGGGAACTGCGCCGTGTTCATGGCCATGAGCAAGACCTTCAACCTTGCGGGGCTCGCCTGCTCCGAGGCGTTCGCGCCGGACCCGGCCATATGCGGAAAGCTCGCGCGGCAGCAGCGAAGGGACAACGCCCTGGGCATGACCTACTTCGCGCGCGCGGCCTCCATCGCGGCGCATACGGACTGCGATGGCTGGCTCGACGCGCTCCTCCCGTACCTCGCGGGCAACTTCGCCTTCCTGCGGGATTTCGTCTCCCAGAGGCTGCCCATGCTCAGGCTCTCGCCGCTCGAGGGCACGTATCTCGCATGGATGGATCTGCGCGCGCTCGGCCTGCCCGACAAAGAGCTTCGGGGCTTCCTTGCAGAAAAAGCGCATCTCGCGCTCACGCCGGGGGACTGGTTCGGCCCGGGCGGCTCCGGATTCGCGCGCTGGAACATCGCGCTGCCGCGCGGCATTCTGGCGGAAGCGCTCGAGCGCCTCGCGGGCGCGGTCGATGAAATCTATCGGGAGAGGGACGCGGTATGAAGCGCCTTCGCCTCATTACGACCGGCGGCACCATCGCCTGCACGAACGGCCCGCTGGGCCTTATGCCCACGCTCGGCGCAAGGGAGCTTCTTTCCCTTTCGGGCTGCGGCTCGCCCGAGATCGACTGCGTGGACCTGTTCAGCATGGATTCCTCGAACATACAGCCGGAGGAGTGGGTGCGCATCGCCGAAAAAACGCTCAAGTCGAGTTGGGACTACGACGGCATCGTCATCACCCACGGCACGGACACCATGGCCTACACGGCCTCAATGCTCTCGTTCATGCTCCTGAACATCCCCGTGCCCGTGGTGCTCACGGGCGCGCAGAAGCCCATCGGCGCCGAGGGATCGGACGGGCCTTCCAACCTTTGCGAGGCCATCGCCGCCGCCCGCGTTCTCGAAGGCGGGGTGTATATCTGCTTCGGCGGGCGCGTCATCCGCGGCTGCCGCGCGGTCAAGACCCGCACGACGAGCTTCAACGCGTTCGAGTCGATCAACGCGCCGGACGTCGGCGTTTTCAGGGACGGCGCTTTCGAGCGCGCCGCCCAGGCGCAGCCGCCGCGCGGCAAGTTCGCGTTCTTCGACGCCATAGAGCCGCGCGTCGCGCTCGTCAAGCTCATCCCCGGCGCGATGCCTTCGACCATAGAATGCCTCATCGACTGCGGCGCGAGGGGCGTCGTCGTGGAGGCGTTCGGCCTCGGCGGCGTGCACAACTTCCGGCGCGACCACGCCGTGAGCATCCGCAAGCTCATCGACGCGGGCATACCGGTGATACTCGCCTCCCAATGCCTCTACGAGCCGAGCACGCCCGACATCTACGAGGTTTCCGGCCCGCTGCGCGAGGCGGGCGTGATCTCCGCGCGCGACATGACCACCGAGGCCTGCGTGACCAAACTGATGTATGCGCTCGGCCATACGGCTGAAATCGACGGCGTAAGGGAAATCATTCAAAAGGATCTGTGCGGGGAGATCACGGGGAATTGACGATCGACAATCGGGGAGCGCCGCCTGCGGGCGGCTTTTTCATCCTTTCGAATTGCCGGTGACGGTTCTCGGCGGCCTTCCGTCGATCATCTTCCGCAGAGCGGCGGCGGTTGCCGCGGTGGCCATCACCCTCGGCACCGAAAACCGTCCCCGGAGAGGAACGAAAGGCCCTTCGTCGCTCAGGGGACGGTTTTGCGCGCACGAGTGTGATGAGGGTATGAAAAAGGTTGCCAATATATCGGAACAGGAGCGCCGGGAAAAAGGCAGAACCGTCCCCGACGATTCAAAAGGAAAGTGCCGCAACGGGGGACGGCCTTGTTTGTTCGCGATGAATGGCGGCGTTGCGTGTTCGTCCGCAAGCGTTCGCTTACGCTAAACTTCGAACAAACAGCGCTGTCACCCGGAATAATAAAAAAGATTCCCGTCCCCGCCCGCAGGCGGCGTTCCCGATTGTCAATTGTCAATTTTCAATTGTCAATTATCAAATCTCCCGTTATAATATCGTAGGCGCGTATGGGTACGAAGGAGTTCTTATGGTAAAGCATGTTGTCTGCCACCGCTATCGCGACAAGGCCGAGGCCGAAAAGATATCGGTCATGCTCGGCGCGCTTGTGGGCGTGGTGCCTACGCTTCGCTCGATGGAAACGGGCGTGGACTTCCTCGATTCCCCGCGTTCCTATCATCTGGTACTGAGCGCCGTGTTCGACGACCGCGAAGGGCTGGAGGCGTACCAGAACCACCCCGCGCACGTCAAGGTGAAGGAATACATCCACGCCGTGCTCGAGAGCTCGGTCTGCGTAGACTACGAATGCTGATATGAACGAGTTCAGGGCAGTCGCGCCTTTCGAGCCGCAGGGCGATCAGCCCGAGGCCATCGAAAGGCTCTCCCGGGGTATCCTCGAGGGAAAAAAGACGCAGGTGTTGCTCGGCGTCACAGGCTCCGGCAAAACCTTCACCATGGCAAAGATCATCGAGCGCGTGCAGAAGCCCACGCTCGTCATCGCGCACAACAAGACGCTCGCCGCGCAGCTTTGCAGCGAGTTCCGCGAGTTCTTCCCGGAGAGCGCGGTCGAGTTCTTCGTCAGCTACTACGATTATTACCAGCCCGAGGCGTACATCGCCTCGTCGGATACCTACATCGAAAAGGTTTCGAGCGTCAACGACGAAATCGACAAGCTCAGGCACAGCGCGACCTGCGCGCTCAACGAGAGGCGGGATGTCATCATCGTGGCCTCGGTTTCGTGCATCTACGCTCTGGGCGACCCCGAGGAATACCTCAAGCTTTCGATCTCGCTGCGCGAGGGCAAGAAGATCGAGCGGGACGAGGTCATCAAAAAGCTCGTGGACATCCAGTACCAGAGGAGCGAGTTCGATTTCCAGCGCGGCACGTTCCGCGCCAAGGGGGACGTGCTCGACGTCTATCCGGTCAACTGGACGGACAAGGCCCTTCGCGTGGAGTTCTTCGGCGACGAGATCGAAAGGATCAGCGAGATCTCCGCGCTCACGGGCGAGGCGCTCTCGCACCGTTCGCACGCGGCGGTGTTCCCGGCCTCGCACTACGCCACGGGCAGGGAAAAGCTCGAGGCTTCCATCGTCGAGATCGAGCGCGATATGGACGGGCGCGTTTCGTGGTTCAAGGAGCGGGATAAGCTGCTCGAGGCGCAGCGCATAGGCCAGCGCACCACCTACGACATCGAGATGATGCGCGAGATCGGCTACTGCACGGGCATCGAGAACTATTCGCGCTATTTCGACGGGAGGAAGCCCGGACAGCCGCCGTTTACGCTGCTCGACTACTTCCCGAAGGATTTTCTTCTGTTCATAGACGAGTCGCACGTGACGCTGCCGCAGATACGCGGCATGTACGGCGGCGACCTTTCGAGAAAGACCGCGCTCGTGGACTTCGGCTTCCGCCTGCCCGCGGCGTACGACAACCGCCCGCTGCGGTTTGAGGAGTTCAAAGAGCGCATCGGCCAGCTTGTGTGCGTGTCCGCGACGCCCGCGGAATACGAACTGAGCCTGTCCGAGCAGACCGTAGAACAGATCATCCGCCCGACGGGCCTCGTCGATCCGGAAATCACGGTGCGCCCGGTCAAGGGGCAGATCGACGACCTGCTCAGCGAAGTCAAGCTGACCGCGCAGAAGGGCTACCGCACGCTCGCGACCACGCTCACCAAGCGCATGGCCGAGACCCTCACCGAATACCTCGACTCGATGGGCGTGCGCGTGCGCTACATGCACTCGGACATCGAAACCATAGAGCGCATGGAGATCATACGCGATCTGCGTTTGGGCGAATTCGACGTGCTCGTGGGCATCAACCTGCTGCGCGAGGGGCTGGATCTGCCCGAGGTCGGCCTCGTGGCCATACTCGACGCGGACAAGGAGGGCTTCCTCCGAAGCGGCACCTCGCTCGTGCAGACCGTGGGCCGCGCCGCGCGCAACGTGGACGGGCGCGTGGTCATGTACGCGGACGAGATCACGGCCTCCATGCGCTTTGCCATCGACGAAACCAACCGCCGCCGCAAAAAGCAGCAGGCCTTCAACGAAAAGAACGGCGTCACGCCCACGAGCATACATAAGAGCGTGCACAGCGTGCTCGAGATCTCGCGCAAGGCCGGGGCCGAGCAGAGCGGCATGAGCGAGGCGGAGCGCGCCGCGCGCGTTGAAATCGTGCGCGCGCAGATGCGCGAGGCCGCCGCGGAGCTGGACTTCGAAACCGCGGCAAAGCTTCGGGACGAGCTGTTCGCCCTCACCGGAGAAGCGCCGAAAAAGGACGCCAAGCCCCTGCCTGGCACGCCGGGCAGCGCGAGGCAGTCGCGCGGGCGGAACCGCAAGTCCCCGCACCGCAACAAATCAAGGAAATAACGGAGAGTTTATCATATGAACGACGTATTGCGCATACAGGGCGCGCGCGAACACAACCTTAAGAACGTGAACCTCACGCTGCCCAGAAACAAGCTCATCGTATTCACGGGGCTGTCCGGCTCCGGCAAATCGAGCCTGGCCTTCGACACCATCTACGCCGAGGGTCAGCGCCGCTATGTGGAGAGCCTCTCGTCCTACGCGCGGCAGTTCCTGGGCCAGATGGAAAAGCCTGACGTGGACTACATCGAAGGGCTTTCCCCGGCGATCTCTATCGACCAGAAAAGCACCTCCAACAACCCGCGTTCGACCGTGAGCACGGTGACGGAGATCAACGACTATCTGCGCCTGCTTTACGCGCGCATAGGCATCCCGCACTGCCCCAAATGCGGCAGGCGCATCGAGAAGCAGTCGATCGACCAGGTCGTCGATCAGGTCATGGGCCTTGGCGAGGGCGCGCGCGTGCAGGTCATCGCGCCCGCCGTGCGCGCGAGGAAGGGCGAGCACCAGAAGCTGCTCGAGCAGATCCGCAAGGACGGCTATGTGCGCGTCAAGGTGGACGGCACGGTCTACGACATTGCGGACGTGCCGCCGCTCGACAAGAAATACAAACACACCATAGACGTCGTGGTGGACCGGCTCGTGATCCGCCCCGGCGTGCAGGGGAGATTGAACGACTCGCTCGAGACGGCCTTCAGCTTCGGCGGCGGCCTCGCGAAGATCGACGCGGAGGGCGGAGAGACGCTTTTTTCGCAGAACTACGCCTGCCCGGATTGCGGCGTGAGCATAGAGGAGCTGACGCCCCGCATGTTCAGCTTCAACAACCCCTTCGGCGCGTGCCCGACCTGCTCGGGCCTCGGCGCGCTGTTGAAGCTCGATCCCGCGCTCGTCGTGCCGGACGATTCGCTTTCGCTCGCAAAGGGCGCCATTTCGGTTTCCGGCTGGCAGAGCATGAACGACGAGAGCATCGCGGGCATGTTCTTCGACGCCATCGCCAGGAAGTACGGCTTCTCGACCGACACGCCCTTCCGGGATATCCCCGAGGCCGGGCGAAACGCCATACTCTACGGCACGGGCGGGGAGAAGCTGCACATGCACTACCGCCGCGAATACGGCTCCGGCACGCTCGACCAGCCCTTCGAGGGCATCTGCCCGAACCTCGAGCGCAGGTACCGCGAAACGCAGTCGGACGCCATGAAGCGCGAGATCGAAACCTATATGTCCAACATCCCCTGTCCGGACTGCGGCGGCAAGCGGCTCAAGCCCGAGAGCCTCGCCGTGACCGTGGGGGATGTGTCCATCGCAGCGCTCAACGACATGACCGTGCTGGCCGCGCGCGCGTTCCTCCGGAACCTGAAGCTCACGGAAACCGAGCGCATGATCGCCTCGCAGATCGAGAAGGAGCTCGACGCGCGCCTCGGCTTCCTCGCGGACGTGGGGCTCGACTACCTCACGCTTTCGCGCGCTGCGGCGAGCCTGTCGGGCGGGGAGGCGCAGCGCATACGCCTCGCCACGCAGATCGGCTCCGGCCTCGTGGGGGTGCTGTATATACTCGACGAACCCTCGATCGGCCTGCACCAGCGCGACAACGCGAAGCTGCTCGCGACGCTCAAGGGCATGCGGGACCTCGGCAATACGCTCATCGTCGTCGAGCACGATGAGGAGACCATGCGCGAGGCGGACTACATCGTGGACGTCGGCCCCGGCCCCGGCGAGCGCGGCGGCGTCATCGTCGCGCAGGGTACGCTCGAGGAGATCTGCGCGTGCGAGGGTTCCGTCACCGGGCGTTATCTTTCCGGGAAGGAGAGCATAGACGTGCCCGCGTCCCGCCGCGATTTCGACGGGCGCTACCTCACGATTAAGGGCGCGCGCGCGAATAATTTGAAGTCCGTCGAGGTGAAGATCCCGCTGGGCGTGTTCACCTGTGTGACGGGGGTTTCCGGCAGCGGCAAGTCGAGCCTGGTCAACGAGGTGCTGAAGAAAACCCTGCTTCGCGACCTCAACGGCGCGCGCACGCACCCGGGCGACAACGACGGCATAGAGGGCGTCTGCCAGCTCGACAAGATCATCGACATCGACCAGAGCCCCATCGGCCGCACGCCGCGCAGCAACCCGGCGACGTATACGGGCCTGTTCGATCTGATCCGCGACGTGTACGCGTCTACGCCCGACGCGCGCATGCGCGGCTACAACAACGGAAGATTCAGCTTTAACGTCAAAGGCGGACGTTGCGAAGCGTGCCGCGGAGACGGTATAATCAAAATAGAAATGCACTTCCTGCCGGATATCTACGTGCCCTGCGAGGTCTGCCACGGCAAGCGGTACAACCGCGAGACGCTCGAGGTGCGCTACAAGGGCAAGTCCATCGCGGACGTGCTGGACATGACCGTGGAGGAGGCGCTGCGCTTCTTCTCCGCGCTGCCCAAACTGAAGCGCAAGCTCGAGACGCTGCACGACGTGGGGCTCGGCTACATCCGGCTCGGCCAGCCGTCCACGACGCTCTCCGGCGGCGAGGCGCAGCGCGTGAAGCTCGCCACCGAGCTTTCGAGGAAAGACACCGGCAAGACCCTCTACGTGCTCGACGAGCCGACGACGGGCCTGCATGTGGACGACGTGAAACGCCTGCTCTCGATTCTCCAGCGGCTGTGCGACGGCGGCAGCACCGTGGTCGTCATCGAGCACAACCTCGATGTGATCAAGACCGCGGATTACGTCATAGACCTCGGCCCCGAGGGCGGGGACCGCGGCGGCACGCTCGTCGCCTGCGGCACCCCGGAGCAGATTGCCTGGAACGCGGCGAGCTACACGGGGCAATATTTAAGCAGGATACTTTGCGATAAGACATAACGCATAAGGAGGCTGCGCATGGAAACGGCGATGGAGAGATGGTACCGGGCGACGCGGGCGCGCTTCTCCGTGCGCTCGTATGCCTCCGATCCGGCGAAGGAGCAGCTCCTGGCTCTCAAAAAAGCCGCTTCCTCGCTTTCCGCGCGGGGCGTGGAGATCGTGGTTGCGCAGGAAGAGGCCGTCTTTACGGGCATGCTCGGCGCAAAGATCAGGGGAACGGACACCTTCGCCGCGCTCGTGAGCCGCGGCGCGCGCCCGGAAACGGCGGGCTACATAGGCGAGGCGTTCGTGCTCGAGGCTACGGCGCTCGGCCTTGGCACCTGCTGGCTTGGTGCGAATTTCTCCAAGGGCGCTTTGAAAAAGGCCGTGCCGCCCGCGCACGACGAGAAACTCGTCTGCGTCATCTCGATAGGCGTGAGCGCCGAGGAGTACGCCGCGCGCAAGCGCCGCACCATAGAGGAGCTTACGGAGCTGACGCGCGCGCAATATGACGCCCTGCCCGAGTGGAAGCGCTGCGCCGTCGAGTGCGCGAGGCTCGCGCCAAGCGCCGTCAACGCGCAGCCGTGGAGCTTCGATGCGGCGGGAGAGGGCGTCGTCGTCGAGAACGTCGCGTGGAACTTCGGCTGGGGCAGGCTCGACTGCGGCATCGCCATGCTGCACGTGGAGCTCGGCGCCGCGCACTGCGGCGTGTTCGGGGAGTGGCGCGAGGATAAGACGCTCAACGCCTTCCTCCCGCAGAGCGCGGGGCGTTGAAGTATCGCGGCGGGTTTGCTATACTGTATCACAAACATATTCTTTCGAAACGGAGGGCGCGATGGGAGCGAGCAAAAGGGTTTCGGAGGCCGTGATCAAGCGCCTCCCGCGCTATTACAGGCATCTGTCCATACTCGAGGGGCAGGGAATCGAGCGTATATCGAGCGAGAAGCTCGCGCTGCAGATGCGGCTGAACGCCTCGCAGGTGCGCCAGGACTTCAACTGCTTCGGCGGCTTCGGCCAGCAGGGCTACGGATACAACATCTCGTCGCTGCTCGCGGAGATCCGCGCGATACTCGCCATAGACCGGCCGCACAGCCTCGTGATCGCCGGCGCGGGCAACATCGGCCGGGCGCTGACGTGCTTTGCGGGCTTCGAGGAGATGGGCTTTCGCATAGAGGCGCTCTTCGACGTGGACCCCGCCGCCGTCGGCACGGAGGTCAACGGCAAACCTGTGCTCGACATGGCCGAAATGGAGGAGTATATCCGCGCGCACAACATCGAGATCGGCGTCGTCGCCGCGCGCCGCAAGGCGGTGCAGGGCATCGCGGACGGTATGGTCCGCGCGGGCGTCAGGGGCATATGGAACTTCGTGCCCGTCGACCTCGTGGCGGACGTTCCCACGGAAAACGTGCATTTGAGCGACAGCATCTGCGCGCTCTCTTATAAAATCGCGCATGAGGAGGATTGACAATCCGAGATTGCCAATCCTCCCGGGCAGCGCTTCAATTATAGGTTCGGGTCGTATTCCTCGCCGATGTTGTAATACATAGGCACGCAATCTGTCAGGTATGGGTTTTTATCGGCAACCATGAATCCCTCAAAAGTTGACAGTCCGGCTCTCCTATAGAAATTTACCGCCTGAGGCACGGCATACAGAACGATTTTCGACGCGCCGATTTTCGTAAGGATATCTTCGATGGCGATTCGCTGACATAAAAATACGAACAGGTAATGACTTATGGATTGCCGGTTCAGATAGATCGTTTTTTGATACCGGATAACAAGAGAACCCTGATGTTGGAGATCGCCGGCCTCTCATCCACTTATTTCGGCATCTCCTTGATGCTTAAATCAAAAATTGTCTTTGATTCTTTAATAAACCTTTCCCTGTCCTGCTCCGGAATGGTTTTTTTTTTGAATTCGCTTGCGCGGCTTTCTTCAATCAGATAAACCGGTTTTTTTACTTTTCTTTCCGGAAGCGCCATATGTCTTCTCCCAATGAATGCTTTTCCATTGCCTACGTTCATAATTCTATAACGAACCCGCATATTATGCAACACCTCTTTTCCTGCATAGTATGCGCAGACGGGTTGCCGTATCCATAGGAACAACGAACCGGCGGCGGGATTTCCCGCCGCCGGTTCCACGTTCCGATCAGCCGATAAGCCGAGTTCTGTCGGCCGGCTCGACGCCGGCGTGCGGCCATCTATCTCGGAGACGCGTCGCCGCGCCTCTCGTGCGATTATCAGGGGCCTGACGGGCAGCCATTTCAGCGGGTTTCCCCGCATGCGCCCCCATTCCAATCTTGCACCGGGTGGGGTTTACAGCGCGGGCCTGTCGCCAGGTCCGCGGGTGAGCTCTTACCTCGCCTTTCCATCCTTACCGCGCGCGAGCGCGGCGGTATATCTCTGTTGCACTTTCCCTGGAGTCGCCTCCGCCGGACGTTATCCGGCACCCTGCCCTGTGGAGCTCGGACTTTCCTCATACGGATCGCTCTCGCGCCGTACGCGGCCGCATAGGCTGGTCGGAATCCTTATTATCGGTTGTCAAGCTGCGAATGTCAAATGTCAATTTTTTCGCGGATTTTGCGCATCGCGGGCGGATGATATCCGCCCCTACGGGTTTTGCGCATCTCGCGGGCGGATGATATCCGCCTCTACGGGTTTTACGTATCTCGCGGGCGGATGATATCCGCCCCTACAAAATTTCCGCCCGCAGGCGTCGTCCCTGATTGTCAATTGTCAATTATCAATTATCAATTATTCCGTTTCCGCCCGCAGGCGTCGTCCCGATTGTCAATTATCAATTGTCAATTGTCAATTATTCCGTTTCCGCCCGCAGGCGTCGTCCCCGATTGTCAATTATCAATTGTCAATTACTCCGTATACAAAATCCTTCCGCAGTTCTCGCACTCGACGACGCCCTCGTCTGCGGCGACGCGCTTGACGGTCGTTGTGGAGAGCGCCATGTTGCAGCCGCCGCACTGGTCGTTTTCCACCTTGGCGACCGGTACGGCGTGGTGGTTTTTGATCTTTTTATAGCGCTCCATGAGCGCCGGGTCCACCTTGGCGGCCGCGGCCGCGAGCGCGCGTTTGGCCTCCTCGATCCTGGGCTGCGCGTCGGCGAGTTCCCGCTCGCACAGCGCGCGCACCTCGTCGTATTCCTTTTTGGCCTTTGCGGCCCTGGCGTAGGTGTCCTTATAGTCGCCGGTCGCCTTCTCGATCCAAGCGAGGGTGTCGAACAGCTCGCGGCGCGCGCTGTCCATGCGGGAGATCAGCGCCTCCACGGATCTGCGGCTCTCGGTCATTTCCTCGGCGGTGACCTCCTCGTCGTTTTTCATGACGGAAAACTCGGAAACCTCGAGTTCGTATTTATGCTCCAGCTCGTCGACCTGCGCGGCGAGTTTGTCCACGGAACCCTTGCGCGTTTCGATGTTCTTCTGCAGGCTGCCTATGGAGTTCTGCTGCTCGGTCAGGTACTGGTGCAGCTTGTTGAGCTTGAGCCTGGCGGGCGTCGTCTTGACACGGGCGTCCAGCCGCTCGAGCGAAAGCTCCGTCTGCTGATATTTCCAAAGCGCGTCGAGTTTTTTCATGTTGCCACCTCCGGTTTTCGATAGCGGGCGCGAAACGCCCTCAGAGCTTTCCGAGGCACGGTTTTTCGCGGCGCGTCAAATGATATTGTACACCAGGCGTCAAGTCCTGTAAACGTTTTATCAAAGGCGCGAGCGCGACGTTTTCTGTTTCATAATGCCCCGCGTCGACGACGGCGAGGCCGAGCGCGGCTGCCGCGAGCGCGTGGTGATGCTTGCACTCGCCCGTGACGAAGACGTCCGCGCCCGCGGCGATTGCCTCGGGGAAGCGCTCTCCCGCGGCTCCGCCGATCAGCGCGACGCGGGACACGAGCCTGTCCGCCTCCGCGCACACGCGCACGGCGGCGCTGAGCTTATCCGCGACGAAGGCCGCGAAATCACAGAGCGTCATCGGGGTCTCGAGCGCGCCCGCGCGCCCCATGCCGTCGCTTCCGAAGGGAACGGCGTCCCGCACGCCCAGCGTCCGCGCGAGCGCGTCGTTGACGCCGCCCTCGGCAGCGTCGAGGTTGGTGTGCGCCGCGACGAGGCCGATGCCGTGCCGCGCGAGTATGTACGGCCCCGCCGTTTCGGGATCGTCCGGCAAAAAGCGTTTGACGCCGTTGAAAAAGACCGGATGGTGCGCGAGCAGCAGGTCCGCGCCGAGGTCTTTCGCCTCAGCCGCCGTGACGGGCGTGCAGTCGAGCGCGACGAGCACGGCCGCGACCTCGTCGTGATCGGGGCCGACGAGCAGGCCTATGTTGTCGCCCGCCATCGCAAGCGCTGCAGGCGCGACGGTTTCGAGCGCCGCGAGAAAATCCGTGAGCTTCATGAATCGTCCTCCCAATGCTCCAATAATCTTTGCACCCCGGAAAGCTCCCTTTCAAGCGTTTCGGGTATGACGCCGTTTCTCTTCGCCCGTTCCATGCGCCGCGCGCGGCTCGCATAGACCTTTTCAAGCAGGCGCTTGAGCGCGTCCTGGCGCCTGGCGTAATTGCGCGCGCCGAACTCGAGCAGCGCGTCGTCCGCGTAGGGAACGGCTTCCTCCGGGCAATATCGCGCGAGTATGAGCTGGTAGTATCTGCCCGCGTCGGCGACGGTCGTTTCGTCGAGCACGGCGTAGCCGTTTTCAAAAAGACAGTCGCGAAGCTCCCGTTCGCCGCCCATGGGTTGCAACATGAGCGCCCCGGCGCCCCGCGCCGCCGCGGCGCCGCGCGCGAGTATGGCCGCGATCAACTCGCCGCCCATGCCGAGCATGGCGACGGCGTAGTCCCCGTATCCCGACGGATCAAACGCGGCGAGGCCGTCCGCGCATACGAATTCGGCCGTGAAGCCGAACCGCGCGAAGTTCGCGGCGGCCTTGGCGAGCGACGCTTCGCTCACGTCCACGGCGACGGCGCGGCGGAATTTCCCTTCGCAAAGCGCCGCGAGGCAGAGCTTGCCGTGGTCGCACCCGACGTCGACGAGCGTGTCCGCGCGCGGCAGCATCGAAAGCGCGGCCGCGAGGCGCGGCGCGAGGCGGATGGATCTGTTCCGGGATCGCTCGTCCATGCAGCTATTCTAAAACATATTGGCGCCGAATGCAAAGTGTGGAAAGTTTTTTGGACAACGCTCATATGTATAGCCAAACCCTATGCGTTCATGGAGGTATATATGGAATACAGACGCAGGAGAAGGCGCGCGCGCGCGCGGCGGCGTTCCGGTTCCGCCGGCGCGTCCGGCGGCGGCTCGGCGGGCGGCGCGATCATCACGCTTTTGCTCATCGCCGGCATCGTGTACATCATCGCGTCCTCGGACGCGGGGGAGTGGGTGGCCAAAAACGTCATGGCGCCCGCCGTCGCGTTTTTCGCGGGGGACAAGACCGGGCAGAAGGATCCGGATGACCAGACCGGCGGCCAACCCGGCGAAACGGACGGCGCGGCGTCGATCGACCTTTCGGAGGGGGACGCGGCGCCCGCGAGCGCGGAACTCACCTTCCCGGGCGTGCAGTGCTATATGCTGCAACTGGGCGCGTTCACCTCCGAGGATAACGCCGAGGCGCTGGCGGCGACGATGCAGGCGCGCGGGGGCGGGGGATATGTACTCGAGGATGTGTCCGGCGGGGAAACGCGCTACCGCGTCATGGCCGCGGGTTACGAGGATTATGAAAGCGCTAAAAGCGTCAAGGACCGCCTCGTCGCCGAGGGCACGGACTGCACGATCTATACGCTCATGTCGGCTTCCGCAGTGTTCCGCGTGACCGCGCCCAAGGATTCCATGGCGGGCGTGCGCGCGGGCTTCGACGCGCTGGCCAACGCGCGCAAAAGCCTCGAGGCCGCCTGCATCGGCTTCGACCGGGACGGGCTCACCGTGGCGCAGGGCAAGGAGAAGGCCGGGGAGATCCTTGCGGCGCTCGAGACCGAAATGGAGCCGCTGGCCTCCTTCGCGCCGGACGGCGGCGCGCTTTCGCATATACTCGACGCGTACGCGGCGCTTTGCGCGTCTCTGGAGACGCTGGCCGGGGGAGAGTATGAAAGCACTGTGGATTTTTCTGCGGCGATGAAGTATACTTATCTCAATATCACAGATCAGTACGCCGCCCTCACCGAGGCGCTGGCGGGATAGCGAGGCTCATGAAGGCAACGGAGATCAGGCGGATATTGGACGCCGAGGTGCTCTGCGGAGCGGAATATCTCGAGGAGGTGGAAATCAGCTCCGCTTTCGGCGCGGACATGATGAGCGACATGCTTGCCTACCATCTGGATCAAAGCACGCTGGTGCTCACGGGCACCGTCAACCGGCATGTGATCCGCACGGTGGAAATGCTCGACATACGCTGCGTGGTGTTCGTGCGCGGCAAGTCCGTGCCCGATGAAATCATCTCGAACGCGCGCGCGCTCGACATCATCGTTCTTAATACGGACAAGACCCTCTTTACGGCCTGCGGCATCCTCTATGAAGCGGGCCTTCGGAGCTGTTCGAGGTAAAGATGACTGGGCCGATATACCGCGAGAGCTACAGTGTCGAGCGGGGCAACTTCGCCACGGCGGGGGATGCTTCCCGCGCCATGAAGAACACGCTCAAGCGCATGGGCGTCGATCCCGCGATCATACGCGACGTCGCCATCGCTTCCTACGAGCTGGAACTGAACCTCGTCATCCATTCGGCCGGCGGGAGCATTACGCTCGAGATTTTCCCGGACAGGCTGCGCCTGACGTGCGCGGACCGCGGCCCCGGCATACCGGATATCTCGCTCGCGCTGCAGGAGGGCTACTCCACGGCGACGCAGGAGGTGCGCAACATGGGCTTCGGCGCAGGCATGGGGCTGCCCAACATCCGCCGGCACAGCCACGAGTTCGACATCGAATCGGCGATGGACGCGGGCACGACCATCACGTCGCAGTACCGTCTTATGCCGAATGACGGAGGCAAATAAATGTATACCCATTCCGTGAGGATAGACAAGCGCAAATGCGTGGGCTGCACGAGCTGCATCAAGACCTGCCCGACGGAAGCCATCCGCGTGCAGCAGGGCAAGGCGCGCATACTGCCGGACCGCTGCGTCGACTGCGGGCGCTGCATCGTATACTGCCACCATCACGCGGTCGTGTCGGTAACGACGCCGCTCGAGGCGCTGGGGGAGTTCAAGTACAACATCTGCATCCCTTCGGCCTCGTTCTACGCGCAGTTCCGCACGCTGACCTCGCCGGGGGAGTTGTTCCCCTCGCTCTACGCGCTGGGCTTCGACGCCATCTACGAGGAGGCCAAGGCCGCCGAGATCATCGCCGAGGCGACGCGGCGCTACCTCAAAACCTCGGACGCCGTGTTCCCGATGATCTCGACCAACTGCCCGGTGATCCCCAGGCTCGTCACCGCGCTCTACCCGAACCTCATAGACAACCTTTCGCCCTTCCTGCCGACCAACGAGGTGGCCGCGCGCATCGCCAAGCGCGAGTTCTCCGCGGCCGTGGGCGTGCCCGTCGAGCAGATCGGCGCATACTACATATCGCCCTGCGCCGCGGAGACCACGCATGTGCGCAACCCTCTGGGCATCAAAAAGAGCGAGCTCGACGGCGTGTTCGCCTCGCGCGACGTGTACGCGCGGGTCATCTCCCTCATGGGCAAGGTGGAGAGGAAGCAGAGCGCCGCGATGTTCCCCTCGGGCGCGTTCGGCATAGGCGCCGCGGTCGTGGGCGGCTTCTCGGCCGCGGTCGGCACGGAGCATTACCTCGCCGTGGACGGCATCTACGCGATCATACAGTGCCTCGAGGAAATCGAGAACGAAAGGCTGCGCGACCTGCAGCTTTTCGAGGCGCAGGCATGCAGCGGCGGCTGCGTCGGCGGCCCGCTGAACTTCGAGAACCAGTTCGTCGCCAAGAACCGCAACCGCAGGATCGCCTATTCCCAGCCGCGCGTGGATCTCGAGACGGACGAGCATATCGCCAAATACATCGGCTCACCGCTGATCCGTTTCGAACAGCCGTTCAAGCCGCACGACATATTAAAGCTTTCGGACGACGTCGTCGAGGCGGCGCGCATGACGGACCGGCTCGAGGCCATCGCGCGCACGCTGCCGGGGCTCGATTGCGGCTCCTGCGGCTCGCCCACCTGCCGCACGCTCGCGGAGGACATCGTCAAGGGCGGCGCGGTCGAGATGGACTGCATCTTCAAGATGCGCGACAAGGTGCGCCAGATGGCGCAGGAGATGGTGGATCTGGCGGGCGCGAACAAGAGAGGATAGCGCTTCGCTTTCAAAAAACCGACTTCGCCGGTTTTTTGAGATTGCACGCTTTGCCTGAAACGCTATGCGTTTCCGGGCGGCAAAGCGCGACAGGTACGAAAGCGTTCGGCTTTTATCCGTTTCGGCGCACATGTCGCCGAAGCCGGAATGAAAGTCAAGGGGCAACGGCCCCTTGACAATCCCCAAAGCATTTGGTTACGCATGGAGGGCAACATGACCGTAAACGAGCTCGCGGCACTCATAGAAGGAAAAGTCCTCTCCCTGCACGGGGAGAACGATATCAAGCGCGGCTGCGTATGCGACCTGTTAAGCTGGGTCATGGCGCGCGGAAGCGAGGGCTGCGCATGGGTCACGGTGCAGACGCACCTCAACGTCGTGGCCGTGGCCTCGCTGCACGAAATGGCCTGCGTCGTCTGGCCGGAGAACGTCGAAGCCGACGCGGAATCGCTCGCAAAGGCGGACGAGGTCGGCGTGGCCGTGATCTCCTCGCCGCTTTCGGCCTACAAGATCGCGGGACTCATGTACGAAGCGGGCGTTGGGGCGTAACGTGAAGCTCGCCGCGGACCTGCACATCCATTCCTGCCTTTCCCCCTGCGCGGACATGCTCATGACGCCGAACAACATCGCGGGCATGGCGCGCCTCAAAGGGCTGGACGTCATCGCGGTATCCGACCACAACAGCGCGAAAAACCTTCCCGCCATACAAAAGGCCGCGGACATATGCGGCCTTCTTTTGCTGCCCGCCATAGAGGCGGAAACGCGCGAGGAGGTGCACGTGCTCTGCTACCTGCCCACGGTGGATGCGGCGCTCGCGCTCGGGGACGCGCTCTACGCGCGCCTGCCCGACGTTCCCAACATGCCCGCCTTCTTCGGCGAGCAGGCCGTCATGGACGAGAACGATGAGATCATCGCGACCGAACCGAAGCTCCTCATCCAATCGACCGATTTTTCGATCGAGGAGCTCGCCTCGCTCTGCCGCGCGCACGGCGGCGCGCCCGTGCCCGCGCACGTCAACCGCACCTCGAACTCCGTGTTCAACAATCTCGGTTTCATACCGGCGGGGCCGCGCTTCACCGCCCTCGAGGTCTACCGCGCGCTTCCCGCTCCGGAGAACGCCGAACTCTGGCGCTACCACGTGCTGTATTCCTCCGACGCGCACGAGCTGGGCGCGATCTTCGAGCGGGACAGCTTCATCGACGTGCGGGAGAGAAGCGTGGAGGCGATACTCGATTACTTGAGAACGCCGAAGGTAATTGACAATTGACAATTGACAATTGACAATCAAAAGAACGCCGCCTGCGGGCGGAAAAAGGGCGCAATCGGGAACGATTACGCAAGGCAACGGGGGCGGTTCTGCTTGCCAGATCGCGAACATAACGGCCTTCCGGAAAGACGCAAACAGAACCATCCCCATTGCCACACACGAAAGGAGCTCTCATGGATTCCTCCATCCTCGCGCCCTTCCAGCCTATGGGCGGAACGGTCGGCTTTTATTTCAAGGATTTGGAAACCGGCGAAACGTTCACGCACAACGAGGATGCGCCCCTGCTTGCGGCGAGCGTCATCAAGCTGCCGGTCATGGCGGAGGCGTTCCGGCGGATGGAGGCGGGGCAGGTTTTGGCGGACGAGCGCTTCGCCGTTCGTTCAAAGGACATACTGCCCGGCTGCGGCGCGCTCAACTTCCTGCACGAGGGGATCGAGGTCACGTTCCTCGACCTTGTGAAGCTGATGATCTGCCTTTCCGACAACACGGCGACGAACCTCGTCATCCGCCGCCTCGGCATGGACGCGATCAATGAGAACCACGGGCGCCTCGGCCTTTCCGGCACGCGGCTCAATCGGCTTCTGTTCGACGCGGAGGCTTCGGCGCGCGGGCTTGAGAACACCGTTTCCGCGGCGGGCATGGGAAAGCTGCTTGAGCTTATTTACCGGGGCGAGCTCGTATCGAAGCAAGCGAGCGCCGCAATGCTCGACATCCTGCTCGACCAGCGGCTCGGCCGCGCCATTCGGACGTCGCCCACAAGACCGGAGAGGACGAGGGCATCACCAACGACGTGGGGCTTGTCTTTGGCGCGCGTCCGTATGTGATCTGCATACTCGCCAACGGGATTTGCGCGCCGGAGTTCGACCGGGCGATCCACGCCGTGTCACGCGCCGTCTACGATTACGTATCGGCGTAGGGCGGCCCTGCGTAACCGTGCGGATTCGCGCGGATTCCCCATTGTGAAATCGGTCCGGTTCCGATATAATACCCTTGCGCACCCCCATGCGACGACGCATGAGGGCGTATGCGCGTGAGGGAAAACCGCGATGGGGGACGGTTCGCGGATAAGCGGACGCCACGCGGGGCCGCCCCTACGGGACGGAGGCATAAATAAACCCGGAAAAGTCCCGCCGCAGCGGGCGTTTCCCGATTGTCAATTGTCAATTGTCAATTACCCCCGCCCCGCCCGCGGCGTCGTCCCCGATTGTCAATTATCAATTGTCAATTGTCAATTACCCCCGTCCCGCCCGCGGAGTCGTCCCCGATTGTCAATTATCAATTGTCAATTGTCAATTATCCCCGTCCCCCGACTCGTCCCGAAAAGGAAAAAGGAGACAACAATGTTCGTCATCCTCGGCCTCGGCAATCCCGGCAGGGAATACGCTATGACGCGGCACAACATCGGCTTCATGACGCTCGATGCGCTCGCGTCGCGGCACGGCATAGACATTCGCCGCGAGAACTTCAGGAGCGTCTTTGGCGAAGGGCGCGTCGGCGACGAGCGGGTCGTGCTCGCCAAACCCCTGACATTCATGAACAACTCCGGCTGGGCGGCGCGCGATCTCGTCAACTGGTATAAGGTCGAGCCGCGGCAACTTCTGGTCGTATACGACGACGCGGACATCCCGCTGGGCACCATACGCGTGCGCGAGGGCGGCTCCTCCGGTTCGCACAACGGCATGAAGAGCGTGATCTACCAGCTCGGGTTCGACGATTTCCCCCGCGTGCGCGTGGGCATCGGCGCGCCGGAGGGAGAGCGGGACATCGTCGCGCACGTTTTGAGCAAGCCTTCCGGCGAGGAGATGGAAAAGCTCAGATCCGCCATCTTCGAGACCGCGGACGCCGTGGAGCTGATCGTCGCGGGCAGGCTCGCGCAGGCGCAGGCGCGCTTCAACAAGCGCGCGCACAACGGCAAAAAGAAGGAAGCCGGGGAAGAAAAGCCAAAGGATCAGGACGGCGGCGCGCCCGGGAGGGACGATGGCTGAGCATCCGCTCTTAAACATACTCAAAACGCATCCCGAGTACGGGCGGCTCGCGGCAAACCTCGCCTCGGGCGCGGGCTGCGCCGCCGTGTTCGGCCTGGGCGAAGCGCACCGCACGCACGTCGCGGCGGGCCTGTTCGCGGAGTGCAAACTAACTCTTCTCGTCGTCACCGCCAACGAGACCTCGGCCGCGCGCATCGCCGAGGACGCGGCGTATTACGTGAAGGAAGTCCGCCACCTGCCCGCGCGCGAAACGCCGCTGGGCGGCAGGGCGGTCGCGGCCTCCGCCGGGCTTGCCGCGCGCCGCGTGGAGGCGCTCGCCGCGCTCGCCTGCGGCGAGAAGCTCATGCTCGTGGTTTCGGCGGAAGCGCTTTTGCAGCGCCTCGCGCCGCCGGCGGCGCTGACGGCATCGGCGCAAAGCCTCAGGCTCGGTCAGAGGATCAACCTGCGCGCGCTCGCGGCCTCGCTCGTGGACGCAGGGTATGAACGCGTCGACCTGTGCGAGGGCAAAGGGCAGTTCTGTTTGCGCGGCGGTTACCTCGATCTGTACCCGATCACGGCGGAGCTGCCTGTGCGCGTGGAGCTGTTCGACGACGAGATCGACACCATGCGCACCTACGATCCCGCGAGCCAGCGCTCGGTCGAAAACGTCGAAAGCTGCGCGATCCCGCCCGCGAGCGAGGCCCCGCTCACCGCCAGGGCGCGCGAGGCGGGCATGCGCGCCATGCGCAGAAAGCCGCGCCTCGAGGCGGAATACCAATCCCTCAAGGAAGGGATCGCCCCGCCGGGCGCGGAGAAGCTGCTGCCGCTGTTCTATCCGGAAGCGTACATCACGGACTATCTGCCCGAGGATACCGTGATCCTCATCGACGAGCCGCAGCGCGTGGAGGAGAGCGCCAAGCTCGCGCACAACAACCATCTCGAGCTCGTGAGCGACCTCGTCGCGCGGGGCGAAGCGGAGCCGGAGGAAGCGGAGCTTTTAGGCTCGCCGATGAAGCTGATAGGCTCGCTCGACACGCCGCGCACGGCCATGCTCTTCGCGCTCACGCGCACATACGGGCTGATCCGCCCGAGGGAGCTGTACCGCTTCGAAACGCGGCCCGCCTCGCGCTACGTCGGCGCGGGGGAGGCGCTCGCGGCCGACATCATCAACTGGAAAAAGCACGGCTACACCGCGCTCATCTATGCCGGGAACCACGCGGTGCGTTTGCAGGATATGCTCCTCGACTCCGGCGTGGACGCCGCGGTCACGCAAAGGCTCGCGCGCCCCGCCGTGCCGGGGGAAATCCTGATCGCGGGGGAGTCCGTCGGGCGCGGCTTTGAATATCCCGAAATCAAATTCGTCGCCCTCAGCGAAACCGAGCTTTACGGCGCGGCGCGCGAGAAGCTTGCCGTGGCGAAAAAGCGAAAGCCGCAGCTCGCTTTCTCGGAGCTCGCGCCGGGCGACCTGGTCGTGCACGAGGTGCACGGCATAGGCCGCTTCGTCGGCGTCGAAAAGCTCACGGCGGCGGGCGTCGCGCGGGATTATCTGCATCTCGTCTACGCCGCGGGTGACAAGCTCTACATCCCCACGGATCAGCTCGACCGCGTGCAGAAGTACGTCGGCGGCGAGGAGGAGCAGGCCAGGCTCTCCAAGCTCGGCTCGGGCGAATGGCAGAGGACCGTATCCAAAACGCGCGAGAGCGTCAAGGCGCTGGCCTTCGACCTCGTGCGGCTCTACGGCGACCGCATGAACCGCCGCGGCCACGCTTTTTCGCCCGACACGCAGTGGCAAAGGACGCTTGAGGACAGCTTTCCCTACCGTGAAACGCCGGATCAGCTTACCTCCATCGCCGAAATTAAAAAGGATATGGAGAGCGAGCGCGTGATGGACCGCCTGCTTTGCGGCGACGTGGGCTACGGCAAGACCGAGGTCGCGCTTCGCGCGGCGTTCAAGGCCGTGACGGACGGCAAGCAGGCGGCCTTCCTCGTACCCACGACCATACTCGCGCAGCAGCACTACAACACGCTCGCCGCGCGCTTCGCGGGGTATCCGGTCAACGTCGCGCTGCTTTCGCGCTTCAACACGCCCCAGCAGGAGCGGCAGGCGCTCGAAGGGCTCGCCAAGGGCGGCATCGACGTCGTGGTCGGCACGCACAAGCTTCTGGGCAAGAGCGTGAAGTTCAAGGATCTCGGCCTGCTCGTCATCGACGAGGAGCAGCGCTTCGGCGTGGGCCACAAGGAGCAGATCAAGGAGATGCGCAGGAACGTCGACTGCCTCACGCTTTCGGCGACGCCCATCCCGCGCACGCTCCACATGTCCATGACGGGCATACGCGACATGTCCGTCATCGAAACGCCGCCGGAGCAGCGCTACCCCGTGCAGACCTACGTCATGGAATATACCGACGCCATGGCGCGCGAGGCCATATTGAAGGAACTGGGCAGGGGAGGGCAGGTGTATTTCGTCTACAACCGCGTGCAGGGCATGGAGCGCTTCGCGGAATACCTTCGAAACCTCGTGCCCGAAGCGCGCGTCGCCTTCGCCCACGGGCAGATGAGCGAGCGCAGCCTCGAGCGCACGATGCTCGACTTCATGGACCAGGCCTACGACGTGCTCCTGTGCAGCACGATCATAGAAAGCGGCCTCGACATCACCAACGTCAACACCATCATCGTCTACGACGCGGACAAGATGGGCCTCTCGCAGCTCTACCAGCTTCGCGGCCGCGTCGGGCGCGGCGCGCGCCTGGGCTACGCGTACCTGACGTTCCTGAAGGATAAGGTTCTGACCGACGTCGCCGAAAAGCGGCTCTCAGCGATCCGCGAGTTCACGCAGTTCGGCGCGGGCTTCAAGATCGCGCTGCGCGACCTCGAGATACGCGGCGCGGGCAATCTTCTGGGCCCCGAGCAGCACGGGCACATGGCGGCGGTCGGCTACGACCTCTATTGCAAGATCGTCGAGGGAGCGGTGCGCGAGGCGCGCGGCGAGCCGGAGCCCGTCAGGGTCGATACGGTCATGGACGTGCCGGTTTCCGCCTCGATCCCGCACGAATACATCCCGCGCGAAGCGGACCGCCTTTCGATGTACAAGCGAATCGCTCTGATTTCCTCGCGCGACGACGTTTACGACGTGCAGGATGAACTGATCGACCGCTACGGGGATATCCCCAAGGAAACCGCGAGCCTCATCAACATCGCGCTGCTCAAGGCCGAGGCCTCGCGCGCGTACGTCACGCAGCTGAGCGTGCGGGACGGAGAGATCCGCTTCGTTTTCGACAGGGACGCGCCGCTCGACGGCGCGAAGCTCGTATCCGTCGCCGGAAAGATCGACGGCGCGCAGTTCGCGTATTCCGAAACGCCGGCGCTGGTCATACGAAGGCCGCGCTCCGACGCGCAGGCGCTTTACGGCATGCTGCCACAGTTTGTTTACATGCTTGTCGATTGCGCAATTTTACAGAAATGATATAATATATGCGGCTTATGCCGACTAAACGAAGGAGAACAACAAATGAAGAAGTGGATATCCGTTCTTCTGGCGGCTTTCATGCTGCTGCCCCTTATCGCAGCGTGCAAGCTGACGGATGACGAACCGGATCTCAAAGCCGTCGTCGCGACGGTCGGCGGGGAGGAAATCACCCTCGGCGAGGTCAAAGCGCTGTTCGACAGCTATGTCACTTATTTTTCATATTACGGCTACGACGTGACGGGCGACACCGAAACCCTCCACCAGTTCCAGGACGACATCGTAAATAAAATGGTCGAGGATAAGCTCATCGTGGTCAAGGCCAAGGAACTCGGCTACGACCAGTTCACCGAGGAGCAGCAGGCCGAGCTTGACGCGCGCGTCGCCGAGGAGCTCGAGGCCATGCAGGAATACTACCGTTCCCAGGCCGAGTCCGAGTATGAAAGCGACAACACCGTCAACGTCGAGGAGCGCACGCAGGAGCTGATCCTCGAGGAAGCCAACAACAACATGAACCGGGACGACGCGACATACGAGGAGTACACCGAGTTCATCCGCGAGGATATGACCGCCACTTACCTGGGCGAGCTGCTCCGGGCGGGCCAGCTTAAAGACCTCTCGGTCAGCGAGGAAGACGTGCAGAACGAGTATCAGACGCAGGTCGACGCCGACACGGCCTCCTACACCGAGAGTCCGGCCGCCTACCTCGCGGCGCAGGAATCCTACGAGTCGCTCGGCGAGGGCGCGCCCGCGCTGTACGTGCCCGAGGGCTACCACCGCGTCTACGACATCTTCATCAAGTTCGAAGGCACGCTTCCCGACGAGTACAACACCAACAAGACCCAGATGGATAAGCTCACGACCGAGTACCAGAACCTCGCGTTCTCCGAGGCGCTCTCCGGGATCAACGAAAATTCCACGCGCATGCAGGAGATCCTCGCCGAGTACGCCGCGGCGCAGACGGCGGGCGATAAAGCCAAGATGGACGCGCTCAAGGCCGAGTATCAGGAGCTCGCCTTCGCCGAGGCGACCGCCGGCGAAGCTTCCGAGAACGCCAAGCGCATGGGTGAGATCATGAGCGAATACGCCGCGCTGCAGGCGAAGAACGACGAGCTGTTCGCCGCTTACGCCGCGGGCGCCAAAGCCAAGATCGACGAGATCTACGCCAAGCTCGAGGCGGGCGAAAACTTCAAGGAGCTGATGCTCGCCAACACGCAGAACGAGAACTTCAACGATGGCGAAAGCCTGTTTGTCGAGCGCGGCATGCTCATCACCAACGACTACGACACCGACGACAGCTGGGGCGACATCACCAAGGAAACCTTCGCGTCTCTCGCGGCGGGCAAGTACAGCGAGCCGTATTCCGACAGCGACGGCTACCACATCCTGTTTAACATAGGCTCCGAGACGCCGGGCGTGCGCGCGCTCGACGATACGCTGCGCGCCTACTTCGAGGGGGTCGCCAAGGCGACGCTCGAGGAAACCGAATGGCAGGCACTCATCGACGCGTGGAAGGCCGAAGCCGAGGTCACGATCAACACGGAGGTCTACCGCGTGCTGGGCACGACGGCGACGGGCGAGGAGTAATTGACAATTGAAAATTGACAATTGACAATCACCGTGATTCAAATGGCTTTCGCTTTAACGGCGAAAGCCGTTTTTCGATTTACCGGAAGAGGTATATCGGTTATAATGAATCAAACCAAATCAGGAGATACCGAGATGAGATTGGATAAATACCTCAAGGTTTCCCGCATCATCAAGCGCCGCACCGTCGCCAACGAGGCCGCGAGCCTCGGGCGGATTTCCATCAACGGCAGGCCCGCCAAGCCCGCGAGCGAGGTCAGGGAGGGCGACACGCTCGACATACTCATGGCGGGCAGGCATATGCTCGTGAAGGTCGTGAGCGTCCAGGAGCACGCGGCCAAGGCGGACGCCGCCGCGATGTACGAGATCATTTCCAATGGATAAGGTCTACGCCGTGCTGCTCGCGGGGGGCGCGTCCGCGCGCATGGGGCGGGATAAGCTGACCCTTGCGCTCAACGGCAAAACGCCGCTCGCGCGCGCGCTCGAAGCGCTGCTTTGCTGCGGGAACAAACCGGAGCATGTCGTCATCGCGGCCTCGGAGGGCTGCATGGAGGAAGCCGCGCGCCTCGCAAAAGCGCACGAACGCGTGAGCGTCGCCCCCGGAGGTAAGAACCGCGGGGAATCCGCGCTTAACGGCCTTCGCGCGCTCGGCGCGCGGGAGGGTGTCGTGGCGATACACGACGCGGCGCGCTGCCTCGTCCCCGCGCAAGTGATCGACGCGGCCATCGAATCCGCGCGGACGTTCGGCTGCGGCGTGGCGGCGATACCGGTGCGGGATACGCTGCGCGAGGCTTCCGGCGCGTGCGCGCCGCGCGACGGGCTTTTCGCCGTGCAGACGCCGCAGGCGTTCGATCTTGAAAAGATACGCGCGGCTTACGAAAAGGCCGGGGCCGGGGGCGAAAGCCATACGGACGACCTCGGCGTATGGCTCGCGGCCGGACATGAGGCGCGCTATACTTTGGGCGACCTGACCAACCAGAAGCTGACGTATCCCGGGGATATGGCGTTTTTCGCCGCCGTCTCGCGCGGGGAAACGCGCGTGGGCGAGGGTTGGGACACGCACCGGCTCGCCGAGGGGCGAAGGCTCGTGCTCGGCGGTGTGGACATCCCGTTCGGGAAGGGCTTGCTCGGCCACTCGGACGCGGACGCGCTCGCGCACGCGGTCATCGACGCGCTGCTGGGCGCCGCGGCGCTCGGCGACATCGGCCGGCATTTTCCCGATACGGATGAAAGCTACGCGGGCATATCGTCTATGGAGCTTCTCTCGCGCGCGGCGAAGCTCGTGTGCGAGGCGGGCTATACCGTGGGCAACGTGGACGCCACCGTCGTCGCGCAGCGCCCGAAGCTCGCGCCGCACATCGACAAGATGCGGGAAAACCTCGCTGAAGCCATGGGCTGCGCGGCTTCTCGCGTGAGCGTCAAAGCAAAAACCGCCGAAGGGCTGAACGCCGAGGGCGAAGGGATGTGCATTTCGGCGCGGGCGTGCGCGCTTTTGAAAAATTAGCCGATCCCGAATAAGCGCAATGCCGAACGGGAACGAATATTGACAAACCCCGCATAGGATGATATAGTACGTCTAATTTCAAATTGGCAGAGACGGGCCGAGTAGTCCGGATGAGTGCTTCAGCGAGCCGCGGAGGGTGCAAGCGCGGCGCAGGGAATCCGGAAGCGAAAAACAGCCCCGAGCCGTCGAAAGAAAGCGAAAGCGAGTAGACTCGACCGCGCGCCGCGCGTTACAGCGGAACAGGCATGATCGTGCCGAAGAGACGGCGGAAGTTTTTTCCGCCAAGCAGGGTGGTACCGTGCGAAGCGCAAGCTTTTCGCCCCTAACGCGTATTGATTTACGCGCGAGGGGAGAAGGGCTTATTTTTTTATACTTTTACGAGTTTGGGAGGATCTGTTTATGTACAGGGACGAATGCTGCGGCCTGTTCGGTCAAGGGCATCTGGGCGCACGGACGCGCGCCTGCGGCTGGGTCGGCGCCAAAAGGGACATGGGCGGCGTGCTGTTCATCGACCTCGTCGACAAGACGGGCGCGCTGCAGGTCGTGTTCAACCGCAGGCTCATCGACGAGGCGGGCTTCGCGCTCGCGGAAAGGCTCACCGGCCAGTCGGTGATAACCGTCGAGGGAGAAATGTGCCCGCGCGACGAGGAAACGAGGAACCCGAAGATCGCGACCGGCGAAATCGAGCTGCGCGCGGATAAGCTCACGCTGCTCTCCCGCGCGGCGCAGCTTCCCTTTTCGCTCGAGGCGCCGCCCGCGCGCGAGGAGCTGCGCTTAGCCTACCGCTATCTGGACCTGCGGCGGCCCGAGATGCAGAAAAACCTCCGCCTGCGCCACCTCGTGCAAAAGGCCGCCGAGGAGTATCTCGACGAGGCAGGCTTCCTCTACGTGGAAACGCCGGTTTTGACCAAATCCACGCCCGAGGGCGCGCGCGATTACCTCGTGCCCAGCCGCGTGCGCAAGGGCAAGTTTTACGCGCTTCCGCAAAGCCCGCAGATATTCAAGCAGTTGCTGATGGTGGGCGGCGTGGATCAATACTACCAGATCGCGCGCTGCTTCCGCGACGAGGACCTGCGCGCCGACCGCCAGCCGGAGTTCACGCAGGTGGATATGGAGATGGCCTTCGTCGAACAGGAGGACATACTCCGGCACCTCGAGAGCCTTTTCAAGAGCATTTTCCGCTCCGTCATGGGGCGGGAGCTCGGCTACGGCTTCCCGCGCATGACGTGGCTGGAGGCCATGGACAGATACGGCTGCGACAAGCCCGACCTTCGCTTCGATCTTCCCATCGTCGAGCTGACGCAAACGCTCGGCGCGTGCTCCTTCAAGGTGTTCCGCGACTGCATCGGCCGCGGCGGCGTCGTGCGCGCGATCAACATCCCCGGCGGCGCGTCCATGACGCGGGGCGAGATAGAGCTTCTCACCGAAAAGGCGGTCTCCTACGGCGCGGGCGGCATGGCGTGGATCGCCGTGCGCGAAAACGGCGAGCTTTACAGCGTGCTCACGAAGTATTTTTCCGAGCGGGATATGCAGTCCATACTGCGGGAAACGCAGGCGAAGCCGGGCGATTTCATATTATTCTGCGCGGATGAACTGCACGTCGCGCGAAGCGTCCTGGGCAAGCTTCGGCTCGACATCGCGGATATGCGCTCCCTCAGGTCTTTCGGTGACTTCCGCTTCCTGTTTGTGACGGACTTCCCGGAGTTCGAGTATTCCGAGGAAGAAAAGCGTCTGGTCGCGACGCATCACCCGTTCACCATGCCGTATCCCGAGGATGTGGAACTCATGGAATCCGATCCGCTGCGCGTGCGCGCCCAGGCGTACGACGTGGTGTTGAACGGCACGGAGCTCGGGAGCGGCAGCATGCGCATCCACGACGCCGAGGTTCAGCAACGCATGTTCCGCGCGCTGGGCTTCACGGCAAAGGAGATCGAGGAGCGCTTCGGCTTCATGATACGCGCCTTCGGCTACGGCACGCCGCCGCACGGCGGCTTCGCCTTCGGCCTGGACCGGTTCGTGATGCTGCTCGCGGGCGCGCCGAGCCTGAGGGAGATCATCGCGTTCCCGAAGATCAAGGACGGTTCCTGCCCCATGACGGAAGCGCCCTCGGCCGTGGACAAGGCGCAGCTCGATACGCTCGGCATCCGCATCGACGGGGAAGCTTGTGAAACGAGGCCGAGGCCCGCGCGCGAGAGCGGCAACGCGAACATCGACGTGACGCGCGTCGCTAAGCTCGCGATGCTGCGTCTGCCCGGGGACGAGGCCGCGCGCATGGAAGAGGATATGCGCGGCATCGTGGCGTTTGCGGATGCGCTCTCCTGCGTCGACGTTTCGGGCGTCGAGCCTATGGCGCACGCCGCGCCGCATGAAAACGCCTTTCGCGCGGACGAGATCGGGAAGCCCCTCGGGCGGGACGAACTGCTCGCGGGCGCGCCGGAGGCGCGGGGCGGATTCCTGCGCGTGCCGCAGGTCGTGGAGTAAGGAGGGGAATATGAACGACATCGTTTCAATGACCGCGCTGGAGCTTTCAAAAGCGCTCGAAGCGCGCGAAATATCTTCCCTTGAGGCGGCGCGCGCGTACTTGAGGGAAATCGAGGACCGGGACAATGATATCGGCGCATATCTGACCGTGAGCGCCAAGACCGCGCTCACGCAGGCCGCCGCGAGCGACGCGCGAAGGGCGCGCGGGGAAGCGCGCTCTCCATTCGACGGCATGCCAGCCGGCATCAAGGACAACATCTGCACCAGGGGCGTGCGAACGACCTGCGCGAGCCGCATGCTTGAGAATTTCGTGCCGCCATACTCTGCGACGGTCGTGGAAAAGCTGGAAAACGCGGGCGTCGTCGTGCTCGGCAAGCTCAACATGGACGAGTTCGCCATGGGCTCGAGCACGGAGAATTCCGCCCTCCGGCGCACGAGAAATCCCGCCGACCCTTCCCGCGTGCCGGGCGGAAGCTCCGGCGGCTCGGCGGCGGCGGTCGCGGCGCGCATGGCGGCGTTCGCGCTCGGCTCGGACACGGGCGGCTCCATACGCCAGCCCGCGTCCTTCTGCGGCGTCGTGGGCCTCAAGCCGAGCTACGGACGCGTGTCTCGCTACGGGCTTGTGGCGTTCGCTTCGTCGCTCGACCAGGTCGGCCCCATCGCGCGCAGCGTCGAGGATTGCGCGGCAGCGCTTCAACTGATCGCAGGGCACGACCCGAGGGACGGCACCTCCGTTCCCGGGGAAGCGCCGGACTTCATGGAAGGCATCGACGGGGGCGTTGCTGGCATGACGCTCGCGCTGCCCGGGGAATTCCTCGGCGAGGGCGTCGCGCCGGAGGTGAAAGAAGCCGTGCTGCGCGCCGCGAAGCGCTATGAATCTCTCGGCGCGCGCGTGGAGACCATCTCCATGCCCGCGCTCGGGAGCGCGCTGCCCGCGTATTACGTGATCTCGTCCGCGGAGGCCTCCTCGAACCTCGCGCGCTTCGACGGCGTGCGCTACGGCGCACGCGCGGCCTCGTTCGAGGGCATGGGCGGACTGTATGAGAACACGCGCTCGGAATACTTCGGCGCGGAGGTCAAGCGGCGCGTCATGCTCGGCACGTTCGCGCTGAGCTCCGGGTATTACGACGCGTATTACAAAAAGGCGCTGCAGGTCAGAACGCTCGTGACGCAAGCGTTCGCTGGGGTGTTCGCGCGCTTCGATCTCGTGCTCTCGCCGAGCGCGCCGTGCGTCGCGTGGCGCTTCGGGGAAAAGAGCGACCCCATGGAGATGTATTTGAGCGACGTGTGCACGGTGCCCGCGAACATCGCGGGGCTGCCCGCGCTCTCGCTGCCGTGCGGCGGGGATTCGAACGGGCTTCCCATAGGCTTGCAGCTCATGGGGAAGCACTTTGACGAGAAAGGCTTGCTGCGCGCGGCGTACGCGCTCGAGCGGGATTCGGGAGGGAGGAAGGTATGAGCAAGGCGTATGAAATGGCGATCGGCCTCGAAACGCATGTGGAGCTGAAAACGAAAACGAAAATATTCTGCTCGTGCCCGACGGAATTCGGCGCGGAGCCGAACACGCAGTGCTGCCCGGTCTGCGCCGGGATGCCGGGCGCGCTGCCCGTGCTGAACGAAACGGCCGTGGAATACGCGATCCGGGCCGGGCTCGCGACGAACTGCGGGATTGCGCGCTTCTCGAAGCTGGACCGCAAGAACTACTTTTATCCCGACCTGCCCAAGGCCTACCAGATCTCGCAGTACGATTTGCCGCTGTGCGCGAACGGCCATGTCGACATCTCGACCGAGGCGGGGGAGAAGCGCGTGCGCGTCATGCGCATCCACATCGAGGAGGACGCGGGCAAGCTCGTGCACGACGGAGCGCGCGGCACCATGGTCGACCTCAACCGCTGCGGCGTGCCGCTCATCGAGATCGTGAGCGAGCCGGATATGCGAAGCGCGGGGGAAGCCGTTGCGTATCTCAAGAAGCTGCGCAGCATCGTGATTTACGCGGGCATATCCGACGCGAGGATGAACGAGGGCTCGCTTCGCTGCGACGTAAACGTATCCGTGCGCGAAAAGGGAGCGGAATCGCTCGGCACGCGCGCGGAGGTGAAGAACCTCAACTCCTTCGCATTCGTCGCCAAAGCCATAGAATACGAGTTCAGGCGGCAGGTCGAGGCGCTGGAAGCGGGGGAGAAAATCGTTCAGGAAACCCGGCGCTTCGATCCCGCGAGCGGCAAAACCTTCCCCATGCGCTCGAAGGAGAACGCCGACGACTACCGCTATTTCCCCGACCCGGACCTGATGCCCGTCGTGATCGACGAGGCGAAGCTCCTGCGCATCGCCGCCTCGATACCGCCTCTGCCCGACGCGCGAAAGCGGGTCTACATGGAGGAATACGGCCTTTCCGCCTGCCACAGCGAGCAACTCGTGCTCGAAAAGGCGGTTTCGGACTTCTTCGACGAGGCGGCGAAGCGAACGGAGCACCGCCGCGCGCTCGCCTCGCTGACGCTATCGGAGGTCGCCCGGCTCATGAACGAGGCGGGGATCGAGCGCGTCGCGCTCAGTCCCGCGCAGCTCGCCGCCGTGGCCGACATGCTGGGCGCGTGCCGCCTCAACGCGGGCGGCGCGAAGAAGCTCGTCGCGGCTCTCTGGGCTACGGGCGGAAACCCGGAAGAGCTCTTGCGCAGGCTCGACCTCGAGCAAATCAGCGACAGGGCGATCCTCGGGGAAATCGCGCGGCGCGCGCTCGCGGAAAATCCGGACATGGCGCGCGATTACCAGCGCGGCAGGCAGGCTGCGCTCAAGGCGCTCATGGGCGCGGCGATGGCCGCGGCCAAGGGCAGGGCGAACCCGGAGGTTTTGCAGGAGATGATCGTGGGGCAATTGCAATTGACAATTGATTGACAATCGAGAAACGCGCCTGCGGGCGGGAATTCTTCCGTTTTGAATAGTTGGGGACGGTTCCGCCCTTTTTCCGGCGCTCCTGTTCCGGTGCGCCGACGATTTTACCCGCATTCGCATTGCCCTCATGCGCGCGAAACCGTCCCCCGAACGGGGAAGATCCATCCGTTCCCCTTTCTGCAAGATTATGAAAAAAGGTCTCCGCCGATTAAGGCGAAGGCCTTTTGATTTCATCCGATTGTCAATTATCAATTGTCAATTGTTCAGTTGAGGGCTTCCTTGAGCGCCTTGCCGGCCTTGAAGGCGGGGGCCTTGCTCTCGGATATCTCGATCTCGGCGCCGGTCATGGGATTGTGGCCCTTGTGAGCGGGACGGACACGGGTTTCGAACACGCCGAAGCCGACGAGCTGCACCTTCTCACCCTGCTTGAGGGACTCGGTGATGGTGGAAAGGGCGGCGGTGATGGCTTTTTCCGCATCCTTCCTGGAAAGGCCGCTCTTTTCTGCGACGGCGGCGATGAGTTCGGTTTTGTTCATTCGTATTTCCTCCTAAAAAATTAACATGGATTTTATCCTGCCCTATTGTACCAGCTTTCCGTTGAATGTACAAGCTTATTTTGGGGGATTACAGCGTAAATTTCTCAGTTATTTAGGCATTTTCAAGGCTTCCCACCGAAGGTTGAGCGCGTCGATGCCAAGCTTCGACAACTCGAGCCCATCCTCCAGCACGCCGCGCTCAAGTTCGGCAAAACGTGCAAAAAATTTGTCGCTCGCGGCCCGGAGCGCGAGCTCCGCGTCGCACCCGGAAAGCCTTGCCGCATTGACCGCCGCGAAGAGCAGATCGCCCGCCTCCTCGAAGACGCGCGCCTCGCCCTCGCCGTTTTCGAGCGCAAAGAGAAGCTCGTCCGCCTCCTCTGCGAGCTTGTCGAGCGCGCCCGTGGCGTCCGGCCAGTCGAAGCCGACGGAGGCCGCCTTCTTTTGCAGCTTCTGCGCGCGCATGAGCGCGGGGAAGCCGCGCGGCACGCCCTCCATCGCCTCCGAGACGCTCGAGAGGCGCTTTTCCTTCTTTTTAAGCTGTTCCCAGTTGGCGAGCACCTCGGCGGAGTCGGAAACGGACACGCTTCCAAACACGTGCGGGTGGCGGTAGACGAGCTTGTTGACGATGCCCGTGGTCACGTCGCGCATGGTGAACGCGCGAACCTCCGCCCCGAGCTGCGCGTGGAATACGACCTGCAGCAGCAGATCGCCCAGCTCCTCGCACAGCGCGTCGGGATCGTTTTGCTCTATGGCGTCGAGCACCTCGTACGTTTCCTCTATAAGGGATTTTTTCAAGGATTCGTGCGTCTGCTCGGCGTCCCACGGGCAGCCGCCCGGCGCGCGCAATCTCTCCATCACGCCCGTGAGCCCTTCGAGCCCGTGGCGGGAAAGCCGCTCAAACGAG
>MWBW01000022.1 GCA_002069725.1 Firmicutes bacterium ADurb.Bin248
ACCTTCCGTTGCGACCGACGAGAGCGCGATGGACCAGGCCGTGCCCGAGCCGGTCAGCGCGCCTTTTATTGCCGAACCGAAGCCGTCGGTGATGGTGATGTCGTCCGCCGTCAGGCCCGCGATGGCCGGGGAGAACGCGAGGTCGATCTTGGTCGATGTGACCGCGCCTGTCGCGCCGTCCGCCGTCGCGGAAGTAAACGCGACCGCCGTGGGCGGCGCGCCCGTATACAGCGTGCCCTTGGCGCTATGGTCATTCAGGGTTATGATAGGCCCGCCGCTTGCCGTATATGCCGCTGTTACAGGCGGATCTCCGGTCTCGGTCTGCGCCGCCGTGGTTTCGGTGCCTTCCGGCAGGTAGAGATATAGTTTACCGTCCGCATCTGTGAACATATCTCTGATGCCGTAGGCATAGGCGCCGGTGGTTATCGAAGCGACGGGAGTCACGGCGTTTACACCCTCAAGCGTGACGGTGGTCAGGTAAACGTTCGCGCCCCCTTCCCCGTTTTTCAGCGTGCCATGGTCAGAAGAATCCGCGCCGCCGCCGATGTCCTTTCCGCCGCCGTTGCCGGCGGCGCGAACGGAACCGCCGCTGATGTTCACCGTGCCGCTGCTGAAATAGCCGCCGCCGATGCCCGCGCCGCCCGCGCCGCTGATGCCGCTGCCGCCCGTAGCATGAACCGTGCCGCCGCTGATGTTCACCGTGCCGCTGCTGAAATAGCCGCCGCCGATGCCCGCGCCGCCGCCGCCCGCGCCGCCAATGCCGCCACCCCCCGTAGCATGAACCGTGCCGCCATGGATGTTCACCGTACCGCTAGCGTATCCGGAGCTGCTGCCGATGCCCGCGCCTAGTTCGCCCCCGTTGGCCGTAAGCATGCCCGTGCCGCCCGCTTGTCCGTAGATGGTCAGGCTTTTTCCCTCGATTACCTTGACGCCCGCGCTATCACTGCTTCCCGTGACAATGAGGGAAGCGCCGTCCGCGAGGATCAGATGTACGCTGCCATTGACCGTGAGGGTGGATGAGCGTGTCACGCCCGCGGCCAGCACGATATACCAGCCGCTTGCGAGCGTTTCCCCCGCCCCCGTGCCCGCGATGATTGTGACGGGCCCGCTTGTGGATTTTTCCGTGCCGTCCGCGTCGATGTAAGTGTAAGCATCCTCCGCCAGCGCCGATATGGGCAGCATCAGGAACACCAGCGCCATCGTCAAAACCAAAGGCATCACTTTTCTTTTCAACAGCGTTTTCATTTTCAGATCCTTTCTTGTTTGTCCGCGTATTGTAAACGGCATGTTATCCACCGTCAGGCGTATGGCGGCATGGTCTTTCGGCCCGGTACGGAATCGGGCCGGCGTATGGCCTTTTCCTCCAGCGCAATGTCCCTGAAGCGCTCGAGATCCTCCGGGCTGCCGTAAGGAATGGTTTTGATGAGAGGCATCATGCTGAAAACGATCTTGCCGCCGTGCTCGAATTCCACCGGCAAAGTATACTCGTCGTTCGGCGTGGACTTGATGATTTTGCTCATGGAAGGAAGCCCCCTTTCGGTTCGGAACGGGATGGGCGATAAAAAATCCCCCACGCTAAAAAGTGTAGAGGATGTTTTTTTGATGCGGTATCCACCAAACGGTTGATTTTTGATGGAAATCTCAAAATATTTTCAGCTTTTGCGCCTTTTTTTTGATGGCCTCGGTTTTGCCGTTGACCTCAAGCTTCAGGCAGATGTTGTCAGGCGGGTATGCACGGTGCCTTCTGACACGCCCAGCCGCGCCGCGATCCCGCCCCGCTTTTTTTCGTGCCAAAAAGTTTGTAAACGGGAATTTTTTTCCGCTGCTAAAAACTGGACGCCAAAATGACATAATTTTGGATTCCGACTAATAAAATGCGGAATTTAATGATTCTCGAACCCGTATGTCCAGTTTTATGACTGCTTAAACCCATCCTTCGTTCATTCATATCGCCCGCGTGTTCTTCAGGCAAATCATCAGCACCGGGTGATACAATGAAACCCGCTTCGCGATGAGGCGGGTTTTGTTGTATGGGTGAGGGGAAGCCGAAGGACTCTGGAATTTTTGCGCATAGAAACAAATTTGGGATACAACAGCGCGCATGGATGGGCGGCCGACTTTCGGGCGCTTGCCGGCGCTGTTGCGGTTTGCCGAAAAAGCGGAACCGGACCCTTAGGAATCGTTCCATGCTTGAAGCGACCGTTCAAGTATTATATCGGAACGCGGCTGCAGGGGGCGGATGAACTTTTCATCGTCCATGCAAGCTGCGGATAAGCGCCGCATCCGCAACAGGCCCCGTCAGCGCCATGCGCTATGCGCTCCGTATCAGCCTGATAAAGAACTCGGTGCCCTCGCGCAGGGAATCGAAGCGTAAGCGTTCTCCCGTTGCGTGTATCGTCATGCCGTCGTCCATCAAGGACTTGTGCGGCTCAAAACGATAGATGTCGTCCGCAACCTTTTCATACCACCTCGAATCCGTCGCGGGCAACGTTAAATACGGCATCACGATGCAACCGCCGAACATCCCCTCTATCGTGCGTTTTATCAGACGATAAGCGTCGCTGCTTACGCTTGACACGCCGGAAGAGCCGTGCGCGCGTACCATTTCCACTTTGACGCGTTTTCCCGCGATATCTTTGATGCGCGCGAGTGTTTCCTCCACCGATTGTCCGGGCAGCAGACGCACGCTCACGATCGCCTCGGCTTTTTCAGCGAGCGCGTTCATGGCGCTCGATCCCTTCATCATGGTGGGCGCCATCGTCGTGCGCATCATCGCGGCGCCCGCGGGGATCATGGAAAACCCCTTCAGCAGCAAAGGCTTTGTCAGCCAGATGTTGGACATAAGAACATTGAACGGAAATTTCATATGCCCGCCGATACATTCGAGCATATGCCTGAGCGTCTCATTGAGCACACATCGAAACGGGCGTTTTTCCAGCGCGGCGATTGCGCGTGCAACGTCGCCGACCGCCGTGCGCCTGGGGGGCATGGCCGCGTGCCCGCCCGGCGATTCCGCGACAAGCCGTATATACATGCATCTCTTTTCGGCGATCCCGACGGCCGCGATAAGCCCGCCTACGCCGATTTCCGCGCCGTTCATAAGCGTGCCGCCTTCATCCAGGACAAATTCCAGCCGCACGCCTCTTTCATGCAGCAGATCCGCAATCATCCGCGCGCCCATATCGCCCATGGACTCCTCGTCGTGCCCCATCGCGATATAGATGTCCCGTTCGGGCGTAAAGCCGTCCGCCAGGAGATATTCCACGCTTTCCATGATGTTTGCGAGCTGTCCCTTGCAATCCAGGCCGCCGCGTCCCCAAACGTATCCGTTCGCGATTTCCCCGGAAAAAGGCGGGTATTCCCACTTATGCAGCGTGCTTTCGGCCACCGGCACGACATCCATATGCGCCGTAAGCATACAGGGCTTCTTCTCAGGATCTTTCCCCGGCCAGCGGTACAGCAGGCTGTACGTGTTGACGGTCTCTTTTTCCAGGGTTTTATGTGCGAGCGGATATGTTTTCTCAAGATATTCGTGAAAGCTCAGGAAAGCTTCGCGGGCCACATCCCGCTCGTTCGCGGTCGTGACGGTTTTTATGCGTATCATACCGGACAGGTTCAGCGCGAGTCTGTTTTCGTCCAGCGCAAGAGGTTCGAACGGCGCCGTATTATTCGGCTGCGGTTTGCGCCTTCGCGTATTGACGGCCATCACCGAGACAAGCACCGCAAGCAGGCCGATCGCGACATATAATATTACCACGCAAATCAATCCCTTCCCGATTCTTATTCAATTACTCAGCGCAAGGTTCAGAGCTTCGCAAGATGATCAACGCGGATTGCGCCGTCCTCGACGTTCCCGTGGGTCAGGGCAACGCTGCGGTCCGCCGGGTCTTTGCCGGCGCCGTCGATCCGTTTCCCGCCGATCAGGGCGGTCGGATTTTTATCCCCCGATACGGGATGTATACGCGCAAAATGCCGGGCGCGCGGGGGCTTCGCGGATCTCCCTGAGCGAAGCGGCAGACCGGAACAGCCGCGCCGGCCGGAAAAAGTCCCGGCCAGTGCGGTTTGCCCACGAACCCGCCGTTCCCTGCTTTCGATATGGTTCCGGGGCCGACGTTATTTGAGGCGGCGGGAGTGTTCCGTCACGGCATCGACGCCGCTTCGGCCGCTTTCCCCTTGTCGACCTGCGCAACCGTCTTATAATCCACCGTAAAGGCCAACGCGGTGGCGATTACCACGGCCGCCGACATGAATACCAGAAGGCCCGTGCTGCCGAAATTCTCGGAGAGCACCCCGGCCAGCAGGTTGCCTAAAAATCCGGCCAGAGACGACATGCAGCAGATAACGGCAATGCCGACGTTGACGATCTTGCCGGGCAGCAGCGCCGCGGGAAGGGTCCAATACGGGCCGTACCAGCTGCTCAGGCCCAGCGAGCCTAAAATGCCCAAAACGATGACCTTCGTCCACAGGCCCACCGGAAGCACAAACATTATAAAGGAAAGCGCGGCGCAGATCATCGGTAAGATCATGTGCCATTTTCGCTCCCTCAATCTGTCGGAGCGCGCGCCGATCCAGACGGAGAAGGTCACGGATAACAGGGCGGGCGCCGCTCCGATATATCCGATTTGCGCGGCGTCGAGCTGCGGCGCAAAGCCTTGAATGATCATGGTCATCCAGCTTGAAGCCGTCAATATGCCCGCCTGGGCGAAGAAATATATGAAGCCAAGCTTCCAAAGCGTGCGGCTTGTGAGAACCTGTTTGTAGGCCGCTTTGGTGGCTTCCTCAACGACCACCCCCTGCTCGTATTCCAAATCCCCATGGATGACGGCTTTTTCCTCAGCGCTCAGCCACTTGGCCTCTTCGGGACGGTTTTTGATGATCATATAGCCCAATACGCCGATAAACAGCGACAGAGAGCTCGGCAGCAGGAACAGCCATCTCCATCCGGCAATGCCCAGCCAGTTGACATGCTCAACGATAATACCGCAAATCGGAGAGCCTATAATAGCCGTTACCGCGCCTGTGGCGATAAAAATCGACGTAAAGGCAGCGCGTTCGCGGCTGGGAAGCCACAGCGTGACCCAATACATGACGCCCACGAAGTAACCGGCATCGCCGATTCCGTTAAAGAACCTGGAAAGGGCGACTTCGACAGGCGATGTGGCAAAGAACAGCAGCAGGCTGGTAACGCTCCAGATAAGCGCCACTGTGGGCAATAGCTTGCGCGCCCCGATTTTTTTAATGATTATGTTATAAGGAATCTGAAAAATGAGCGCCGCCAAAAAGCCCATCGAGCGGATGACGCCGTAGAAAGAATCCGTTATGGAAAGATCGGCCCTCATGGTAAGCGCGGCGTACGATACGAGCAGATTGTCAAAGCCGAAAAAGAAGTAAATTACGCCAACTGCAATCAATAAGTTCAATTTAACTTTTTTGTACATCTTCTTTTTTTCAATTTCATTCATGGTTGCACCATACCTCCTGCAATTTTGTATCCCCGTAGGGCTGAATCGTTCAGCGCAGCCGACGCTGGTCGTTTCCGGGTACTTCCAGTTCCAGTGCATCCTATCTACGCAGACGGAACCTCCTTTCATCGCCATGAGTATCCTTTCCTTCTCCTGAAGAACCGTTATGCCGGCAAGCGGGCCGCCGTCCACAACGATGAACGTCGGCAAGCTTCCCCGGTTCCAGGGTTCCCCCCTAAACCGCGATTTGCATAACCCTGTTTCGACGCGCCCATAGCGCCCCTGCTGATTGGAAAGTCCGAAAAACTAATAGCTCCTGAGTTTGAACATCTCCCGCACGTCCTTTGGTGTGGCAAGCTCGCGGTTGAACTCGTTTACCAGCCGGGCCGCGCGTTCCACAAGCTGTGCGTTGGATTTGGCAAGCACGCCTTTCGAATAGTAAATATTGTCCTCGAAGCCCACGCGCACATCGCCGCCCAGGACAAGCGCGGCGGCGAGTATGGTGATATGGTCTTTCCCGACGCCGAACGCCGACCATGTGGCTTTTTCCGGAAGCTGCCGCACAAGATAGGCGAGGTTTTCCACCGTCGCCGGCATCCCGCCGCCGACCCCCAGCACAAACTGGTAGTGCACCGGCTCCCGCAACACGCCGGTCTTGATGAAATAGAAGGAATCGAACAGCATTCCGGTATCGAATATCTCGACCTCAGGCTTCACGTTGTTTTCGATCATCGCTTTTCCAAGCCTGGTCAGGAAGTGGGGGTGATTCACAAACACATCGTCGCGCATCCAGTTCATGGTGCCGCAGTCGAAAGACGCGATCTCCGGCTTCAGCGCTATGATGTGGGCCATGCGCTCGTCGTCGCCGGCGCGGATGTCGCCGGACGTCGTCAGGTTGATGACGATGTCGCACTTGTCGCGCACGCGCTCGACGGTCTCTTTAAACTTTGCCAGCGACATGGTGGGCCTGTCGTTGTCGTCGCGCATATGCAAATGAGCGACCGCGGCGCCCGCCTTGTAGCTCTCATATACCGCGTCGGCGATCTCCGCCGGCGTGGTCGGCAAAGCGGGGTTGGCCTGTTTTGTAGCGCCCTCGCCGGTGGGAGCTACGGTGATGATTGCTTTGCGCATAAAAAAACCTCCTTCGTTAACCGATTTATTCAGGGCACGTTTTTACGTATGCTCCAAATCTCCGTTCGTCGGCGGGACCTGCGAACCCCGCAATAAAATTCTGGCGTCCACCGGCATTACGCCGCGCGGATATGCGAATAAAGGGTTGACGTCGATTTCCGCGATTTCCGGGTTGTTTTCAGCCAGCGCGCCGATTTTCAGAATCGCGTCGGCGATGGCGTCCATGTCGCACGGCTCGCCGCCGCGGTATCCCGCCAGCAGCTTATAGCCCTTGATGGATCGGACCATGTCCGCCGCCTCGTCTTTACTGACGGGGAGAAGGCACAGCGAAACATCCTCCATCACTTCCACAAATATCCCGCCAAGCCCAAACATCAAAGCGGTGCCGAGCTGGGCGTCGCGCGTCATGCCGATGATGCATTCGATTCCCTGCTTTATATTCTGCATCACCAGCAAGCCCTCGATCTTAGCGGCGGGAGCGTTCCTCCCGACATTCTCCAGAATCTCGTCGAAACCCCGGCGGAGCTCGTCGCCCGTTTTAAGGTTTACCTTGACGCCGCCCGCATCGGACTTGTGCAGGATATCCGGCGAAACGATTTTCAGGGCTACCGGATAGTCGATCTCTCCGGCGGCCTGCAGCGCTTCGCCGGCGCTTTTCACCAGCGCGTGCCGGGGCGCCGCGATTCCGTATTCCATCAGCAGCGCCAAGCACTCGTGCTCGAGCAGATTTCGCCTTTCGCCGGCCGCTTTTTCGATCAGTTTATGCATGGTTCACCTTCGCTTAACGTAATAGGCCAAGCACCGCCCGCGCCGATTTGACCGCCCGTTCGGGCGTCGGGTATACCGGCATCCTGTTGGCGTTCATCAGCGCGACCTCGGCCTCCTGGTCCGCTCCGCCTCCAAGATAGCTCACGACCACCGCGGCCTTTGTTTTTTTACGCAACGTCTCCGTTACCTCGTAGGCTCCGGGGATGGGGTCTCCAAAGATCGGCAGCAGGATATCGAAGCTTTGGTCTTTACACAGCGCCTCGAATGCGTTCGCAAATCGTTCCGCCCGCGCGTCGCCCGTCAGATCCAGCGGGTTGGACAGCACGCACTGGGGAGGAAGCACTTTGCCGAGGGCGCTTTTAAGCCCGTCGGAGAGCAGGATCATGTCGATGTTGTTTTCCTCGGCGGTATCCGTGGCCAAAATACCCGCGCCGCCGCTGCTGGTGACGACCAGCATGCGGTTCCCGCCCGGCCTTGCGACAAAGGAGGCCATCTTGCAAAAATCATAGAACTCGGTCAGATCCAACGCGCGGATTATGCCGTACTTCCGGCAAAAAGCGCCGAACAGCCTGTCGTTGCCCGCAATGGACTTTGTGTGGGAGGCCACCGCCATACGCCCTTTTTCGGTGCGTCCCGGCTTCAGGATCACCACCGGCTTCTTTTGGGCGGCGGCGCGCAGCGCCTCAATAAAGCCCGAACCCTCCCGAATCCCCTCGATGTTGAGGGCAATCACCTTTGTGTGCGGATCGTCGGCGAAAAAGTTGACAAAATCCACTTCGCTGATATCCGATTTGTTTCCGAGCGCCGCGAAACAGGATACGCCGATCCCGTCTTTTTCGGCCAGCAGCTCCATTTCGGCGCCGATGGTCCCGCTTTGGGACACTACCCCGATGGAGCCCTTGGTTTTGACGAACGGCCATGTGGCGCACATCTTGTTGCCGGTGTAGTTCACGCCCTGGCAGTTGGGGCCGATGATACGCATTCCATAGCTTTTTGCGATTGCCACGATTTCATTTTCAAGCCCGTCGTTCCCAATTTCCTTGAAACCGCCGCTGATGATGATCAACCCTTTGACGGCTTTTTTGCCCGCCTCGTCCACAACGTCCCTTACCAGCTTGCCCGGCACGCAAACAACGGCCAAATCCACGCTCCCCGGCACGTCGCCGAGGCTTTTATAGCACTCTTTTCCTAAAATAGATTCTTCTTTCGGGTTGATCGGGTAAATCCCGCCGCCGAAATCGCCTTTGATGATGTTGTTCAGCAGCGTATGTCCCATTTTTTCCGGGTTGCCGGACGCGCCGACCACCGCAATGGATTTTGCTTGCAGGATATCGTTCAGCGAGTGCATTTCCCACCTCCGGCAGAGTATTATGGGCTGTTTCATCCGATGTCGGCGGGCGGGACTTTATACAGCCAGTCCCGGCTGCGATACGCGGGGTCGGGATATTTATAAAAGCCCTGCCCCGATTTGACGCCCAGCTTGCCGGCTTCGATCAGCTCGATCAGCGCCCGGGGCGGCTGGTCGGTCGGATCGCCGCTCTCGTTGAAGTAGCTGATTTCGATGTCCCGGATAACGTCGAGCCCCACGATGTCCATCAGCCCGAAAGGGCCGAACGCGGTGGAAAATTCCAGCATGAACGCGCGGTCCAGATCCTCGTAATCGCAGTATCCCTGCGACCAGAGCTTGAGCGTTTCCTTCTTGATGGCGCGCCACACGCGGTTATGGGAAAACCCCTTTATTTCCTTCCTGGTAACGATTGGAACGAGCTTCAGATCGTTCAGGAAACCCATTGCCAGCGTCTTGGTTTCTTCCGAAGTCCTGTCGTTCCACATCACTTCGACCAGATCGTCTTTTACCGGCGTCATGAAATTGAGGTTAAACGTCCTGTCCTTGCGGGCAACATTCGTGTATATGGAAGAGCTTTTCAGGGATGAGCTGTTTGTAGTAAGCAGCGTTTCAGGCGCTGCGATGCGATCTATCTGCTCCCATACCTGTTTCTTGAGCTCCAGCTTCTCCGGCACCACCTCAATGGCAAGATCGACGCCCTCCAGAGCCTGCTCGATGGAAGTGAAGTACCGGATGCGCGCGTATGCTCTTTCGCTTTCGGCGCCATCGAGCCGGCCCGCCTTCCCATACTCTTCCAGCCAGGCCTTTACCCTGGTGTCGGCGCTTTTCAGCATGTCCGGACGAATATCAAACACCGATACTTCCCTGCCGTAGACGGCGCTGCGGAAAGCGATCTGCACCCCCTGCACGCCGGCTCCGATGACCGCCACTTTTTTGATGCTCTTATCCGCCATGGATTTACCTCGCTTTTCATTGAATTTGGGTATGACAAATAAAGAACATCCCTGCGGTTGATCGCAAATAAACGCCGGGAAATGTTCAGTCTGTTTTGCCCGCGGCAGCCGCCCGGTGCAATGGAGGTTTTACGCAAAACAATTTTTAGTCAATTTAGGTCATCTATGTTTTGTATAGTAGCACCGCGTTCCGCGCTTGTCAATTATCATTTTAGAAAATTCGACGAAAACAAAAACCTCCCGAGTTGCCGCATGGGCGGCTCGGGAGGTGAGCGCAAGGTTCAGCGTCAGTCGAAGAGCAGCTGATAGCGGAGCTTGGGGCGGCCCTTGCCGCCGGCGTTTTCATTGTAAGCGCGCGCGCCGCCGCTTTGCGTCAGTTTGGTCAGAATGCGGTTCGCCGTTCTCCGGGATATATCGGAGAATTGGGCGTATTCCGCGGCTGTTATCGTATTCGTATTCGTCACATTGGTGTAGGCGCGCAAGTGCTGAAGCGCGACATGGTCGATCCCATACTTCTCCGCGAGCTCCAGCAAACCCTTGTCGGGTACGGCGGGGTATTCACGACCCGGCCTGCCCAGAGGGCCGGTAAGCTGACCGGTATGCGAAACGTGAAAGGTCCGGTTCGACATGCCCGAGACCGACAGCGCCTGAGCCGCGTTCATACGCGCTTGAAAAAGCGTATTGCCCGTGCCTATGCCGGCCGATATTTTTTCGGCGATGTCGTCCCCGAATATATTGTTGAATGTCGGGAAGACGGTAAAATCACGGGTAAGCTCGGCCAGATCCTTATACCGTAGAGTAACCTCCAGTTTATCGGGATAATGGAAAACAGAAGACTCAAATCCTGCGGTGCGCGTTTCAAAAGCCACGGTATCGGCAAAATGCGCATATTCCGACGCTTCTCTGCCGAAAAAACGCAGGGCGACCACGGCGAGCTTTTGGTCGTAAGCCGAGGAGATTATCAGGCTTCCGGTGGTTTGTATGATGAAGTTTAATATGTATTCCTTAGCGGGCATAATGTACGCGTGCGGAATGCCGGCGGATGCCAGCTCATGCGCAATCATTCCAAACCGGGTCAGCGCAAAGGCCGTTTTGCCGCTTCGGTAATGCGAAACGTGCCAATGCAGTATTTTGTTCATTAACAAACAGTAGTTTGTGTCGTCGAGCACCAGAATGTCGCTGAACCCGTCGTCCAAATAATATGGCTTTTGGTTTTCCGGAAAAAACGCGTCATAACCTTTATCGTTTCCCGACGACGGCAAAACGTCTATCGAGACTTTAGAGAAATCGAAAGCCCGGTCTTTGACCAGCAGGCCGTAAAGTACGGGCGAAAGGTCTGCGGCAAAATCGTCAAAGGCAAAGCAAGGCACGGTGATGCTGTTTCCGTTTTTTGTCGCGCATATCATCAGAATCTGCTCGGTAAACACGACCGCGTCGTATTTGGTACCTTCGCTCTCGTAAATTTCGAGCGCTCCCCGTTCGCTTTGGGCCTCAAAAATCGTAAGCTCACAATACGCGCCTAAATCTGAAACCAAGCTTTCCATAAGTTTTCGTAAGGGCGGGCTTGTGATAGCCGCGATGCGTAACATATATCAACCATACTTTCTCAAGTTATAGGAACATGCACGAGCCTGTCCGGCAAAAGAATTCTACCTTCATTTTTTCACAGTGTCAAGGAAACGGGCCTTCCCCGGCATCTGTGCAGACTCAAAAACGAGCCTGCCCCGCCCTCGTCGATTGCGCCGTCATCGCCGTATAACCACGAAACCACCCGCCCTTTTTCACACGAGCGCCCGCCTGCTCGCGCTCTTCGGGCGCTCACTCCCTGGCTTTATCGGACTCCTCGAGGCGGCTCTCCGCCTCGGCCATGCGGTAGCCGACGCCGATCTCCGCCAGGATATAGCGCGGCGTATTGTGGTTCTTTTCGATTTTACGGCGGATGTTCGCGATGTTCACCCGCAGGATCAGGTTGTTGTCGGATTGCGCGTAAGGCCCCCATACGCTTGAGATGATGTAATCATGCGTGAGCACCTTTCCCGGCGTGCGGGCGAGCAGCTCGACGATGCGGTATTCGAGCCGCGTCAGATGGATTTCCTCATGCGCCACAAAGACGCGGCTGTTTTGAAAATCCACAGTCAGATCCCCGACGGCGTAGCTCATCTCCGGCGAGGCGGAGCTGGCGCTGATCTTATCCGCCTGGCGCAGCGCCACGCGGATGCGCGCAAGCAGCTCGGAAGCGCTGAAGGGCTTGTTGATGTAATCGTCGGCGCCCATATCGAGCGCCTGCACCTTTTCCCTTTCCTGGTTGCGCGCGGAGACGATGATGACCGGCCCCTCATACCACTTGCGCAGCTTGGTGAGCACCCGCATGCCGTCGATATCCGGCAGGCCGAGATCCAGCAGCACCACATCGGGCACGTGGGAGCACGCGAGCTGCAGCGCGCCCGTGCCCGAGGTCGCGAAAAGCACGCGGTAGTCGTTGGCCTCCAAAAGGGATCTGAGAATGTCCGCGATGTATCCGTCATCCTCCACGATGAGGATGGTGCGTTTTTTCATAGCGCTCCCTCCATGGGTAAAGTAAAGGTGAAAACGGCGCCCTTATCCGGGTTGTTTGCCCCCGTAATCTGCCCGCCGTGCGCGCGTATGACGCTGCGGCAGATGGAAAGCCCTATGCCGAGCCCGTGGGAATACTCCGTGTCGGCGCGGTTGACGGGCGTAAAAAGGCTGTCGATCATCCCGGGCGAGAGCCCCGCGCCGTAATCCCGCACGACGAACACGGCGGCGTCCCCGCGCACGCTCACGGTCAGATCGATCTGCTTGCTGCCGCCGCCGTATTTCACGGCGTTTTCCACGAGGTTCATCAAAACCTGGAGGATAAGGGTCGCGTCCATCTGCACGAGGAGCGGCTCCTCCGGCGTGACGGCGTGGATGTGGGTATCCGCAAAACGCCTCTTGCAGCGCGAAACGACCTCCGCCACAACCTCCTCCACCAGCTCGGGCGATTTTTTAAGCGCGCACACATTGTCGCTTACGCGGGTGACGGAGAGGAGGTTTTCCACCATATGGCAGAGCCACTCCGCCTCCTCGTGAATGTTGGAGAGGAGGTTGTCGTGCGCGGCGGGATGGATGCGTTCGCCGGATTGCAGCAGCGTGGAGCACGCGCTCATGATGCCTGTGAGCGGGGAGCGCAGATCGTGCGAGATGGCGCGCAGAAAATCCGCGCGGATGCGCTCGCGCTCGCTTTCGATGAGGACGGACTGCTGCCGGTCCGCCAGCGTCTGGCGCTCCAAAGCGCTTTCCGCCTGCGCGATGATGTTCGCGATCTCATCCCGGGTTTTCGCGTCGATCCGCTCGCCGTCCGCAAACAGGACCGCGACCACGGCAAGCACCTCTTCGCCGGACTTGAGCGGGATATATACGAACGCCGAAAACGCGCCTTCGGCATAAAAGCGCCCCGCCGGCCTGCCTGTTTCGAACGCGGCGCGCGCGGCGTCGTACGCCGATTCGTAGATGATGAGCCCCTCCGGCAGGCGCTGCACGTCGCGGATGTCCCCCGCGGCGCTGCGCTCGAAGATGATGGCGCAGCGGCCGTAAAGCTCGCTCATGGCCTCGAGTATGGTCGCATACACATTGGGGAGGCCGCGCGCCATGAGGAGCTTGTTCAGCGCGGTTCTGAGCACGATCTGCCGGTCCATCTGCACGGTGGAAAAATATTCCTGCTGCTGTATGCTCGTGATCATGGACATCATCAGGAGCGTCAGCGCCGCGGTCAGCGCGAGCAGCAAAAGCGCGTTGTGCAGCGGCTCGCTCACCAGAGCGGGTTCCACCAAAAGAAGCGCGAGTATCTGCAGCACCGATATGCACGCCGCGCCGAGCGCGAGGTAGCGCTCCATCGTGAGCACGGAGACGGCATAGACCGAGAGCAGGGACGTGAGTATCATAAGATACGGCGTGCGCAGCGCAAAAAAAGCGATGAGCGCGCACACCACGTTCAGAAAAACGGCGATCGCGACGATGCGCCGGTTTTTGTTTGTAAAGATCCATTTTATCATGACGCGCAGCCATGCGATCATAACGGGCACCTCGGTTTCGTTATCAATTATACATGATACAACAAAAAAATGGCACGTTTGCGTGTTAAGAAAAAGTTAGGAAATCCGCCGCGCGCTTGCGCCCCCGTATCCGCGCGGATATAATGTGAGCGAAGTTCGGGCAGTTTCGGTTTCGCCGTTTCGGTGAAAGCAAACCCGCCGGGCCTCCGGCCGGAAGCATGCGGCACGCGATGGAATCCTGAATGAACAAGAGTTTCGTCTTCGACATATACGGTAACCTCCGAATTTTATATGCGATACATTTTTCCGCGCGGGGCATACGTCGTTCGTTAAAAGCTGCGAACGCAGTTTTTATAAATCAAACAAGAGGAGAAGGAATCCAAATGAAGAGAAAGCTTTTCTCGCTGTTGCTCTGCTTCGCGATGGTCCTCTCGCTGGCTGCCGGCTGCGGCGTCGGCGGGACCGGCGAGACCGTCGACAATCCGCCGGACGGCACGCCCGTGGTGGATACGCAAGGGGGCGACAACTCCCAGATCGAAACAGAGTATACCGGCGACGGCCGGCAGGTCAGCGATGAGACTGAGCTGTACTATCTGTTCAGCGGCGAGGTGACGGACTGGAACTATCTGGTCGCAACCTCGAATACGCCGGCCATGTACATCGATTCCCTCGTCGAATACGACTACCTCGGCCTGTGCAAGCCCTGCCTTGCCGAGAGCTGGACCCGTTCCGAAGACGGCCTTGTTTGGACCTTCAAGATCCGCCAGGGCGTGAAGTGGCTGACCTATCAGAAAGAGGAATATGCCGACGTCACCGCGTACGACTGGGAAACCTCCTGCAAATACATACTCGATCCCGCGAACGCTTCCCGCCTTGCGGACATGATGTTCACCCTCAAGGGCGCGGAGGCGTATTACGACAAGATGGCGGGCGGCGACACGAGCGCGGACTTCTCCGCCGTCGGCGTCAAGGCGCTGGACGCGTATACGCTGCAGTATACGCTCGAAGCGCCCGTACCGTACTTCCTGTCGTCCCTGACCTATAAGAACTTCTTCCCCGCCAACGCCCAGTGGATCGAAGAGTGCGGCGATCAGTTCTCCACCGACAATCAGACCATGCTCTACTGCGGCGAGTTCGTGATGACCGAGTATGTTCCCCAGCAGATCATCGTGTCCGAGCTGACCCCGAACTACTGGGACATCAAGAACATGCACGTCACCAAAATTACCGAGATCTACAACGCCGAGGCCGGCACCGTGGAACCCGAAATGTTCCTGCGCGGCGAAGTCAACTATTGCGAAGTCCCCACCGAGCAGCTTGACGAGTGGCTCAACGATCCCGCGAAGTACGAGCTGATCCGTCCCTGCCGCCCGAGCTTCTACACCTACAGCTACTATTTCAACTTCTATCCCAACTTCGACGAGAAATATGAACCCGACAACTGGAAGCTCGCCGTCAACAACGTGAACTTCCGCAAGTCCATCCTCCACGCGCTCGATAAGGTCGCGCTGGTCGAGATCGACGATCCTTACAATGCGGACGCGCACGTGCAGAACACCATGACCCCGGCCGACTTCATCAGCGCCAGCGGCGTGGACTACACCAGGCTCGACGCGCTCAAGGATTGGGCCGAGAGAGACACCTACGACGTGGAGCTCGCCAAAGGATACAGGGAGACGGCCATACAGGAGCTGACCGCGGCCGGCGCCACGTTCCCCATCATTGTTTACTGCCCATACAACACCGGCTCCACCTATGACACGCAGCGCGCACAGGTCTTCGAGCAGATGCTCGAGCGCAACCTCGGCACGGAATACATCGATATTCAGCTCGAAGGCTATCCGGACAGCGACTACAGCAACACCACGCTGCGCGCCGGCAACTACTGCATCCAGCGCTCCAGCTGGATGGCGGACTACCTCGACCCGCTCTCCTACACCGACCCGTTCCGCATCGTGCAGAACCGCACCAACTTCATCTACATGGCAGAAGGCCTCATGCAGGTCTCCGACACGCAGGTGGAAGGCTCCAAGCAGGGCAAGGACGGCCGCTGGTACTACGACATCGTGTATGATGACATGGTGGACGCCGCCAACAGCGAGTACATCGACCTCACCAAGCGCTACAACGACTTTGCGGTCTGCGAGAACTGGCTCGTAAACGAGATGTGCCTTGCGATGCCCTACATGCGCGGCGGCACGGGCTACATCGGCTCCTCGCTGATGCCGTTCGAATCCCAGTATGCGGCGTTCGGCGCTTCCGACGGCCGCTATAAGTATCAGTACATCTATACCGACGGTATCAACACCGAAGAGTATTATACCGCCTATGAAGCGTGGCAGAAAGAGCGCGCCGACGCGATCGCGCAGCTCGACGCGCAGGGCAAGGTTTTCGGCATAGATTACTAAGCCGACGCCCAAACGAAATCCCATGCGTCTCCCGCTCATGCCGTCCTTCGGGGCGGCATGAGCGGGAAATCGGAGCAAGGCTGCCCGGTTCCGCGCGCGCAAACCGCGTTTGCCTACGCGGAACCGTTTTTTAGGCAGCCGTACGCGGGCCGATCGCAAAATCGACATGAGGTGTTAGTATTGGAAATCATAAAATATATTTTAGGCCGTATAGGAAGATCGATCATCTCGCTGTTTCTCGTGCTTGTGATCGTATTCCTCCTGATGCGCCTTTTGCCGGTGGAAACCTATTACGGCGACCGTACCGACAGGCTTTCGGAGACGACCAAGCAGGCGATACTCAAGGATCTCGGCCTGCTCGATCCCATCCCCGTTCAGTTCTGGAATTATCTCAAGGGCCTGGCGCGCTTCGACCTGGGCAAGTCGCTGACCTATTATGCCGGCAAGCCCGTGTGGTCCATCATGGCCCCGAAGATCGGCTATTCGCTCCGCTTCGGCGCGGCTTCCCTCGTGATCTCCTTCGTACTGGGCATCAGCCTCGGCATCCTGATGGTGCGCACCAAGGAGAAGCTGCCGGACAGGCTGGGCAACGGTTTCATCATCTTCGTGGACGCGGTGCCCTCGATGGTCTATTACCTCGCGATCCAGTTTATCGGCACCAAGCTCATGAGCATAGGCATGCTGTATAAGGAGAACAACTTCACCACCTGGATACTGCCGGTCCTCTCCCTGTCGCTCGGGAGCATCGCCTCCTACGCGATGTGGACGCGCCGCTACATGATGGACCAGGTCAACGCGGATTATGTCAAGCTCGCCCGCGCCAAGGGGCTGACGGACAAGCAGATCATGGTCAAGCATGTGCTGCGCAACGCCTTCACGCCCATGGCGCAGAATTTGCCCTCCTCGATCATCTTCACCATCTCCGGCTCACTGTACATCGAGTCGCTGTATTCCATCCCCGGCACGGGCGGCCTGCTGATCAACGCCATCCAGGCGCAGGACAACACCCTCGTGCAGATGCTCGTGATGTTCTACGCCGTGCTGAGCGTCGCCGGCATGCTGCTGGGCGACCTTGCGATGATGGTGTGCGACCCTCGCATTACTTTCACAAAGAAAGGGGGCGCCCGCTGATGTCCAAGGTCATGACGAAAATGAACAAAATGAGCGACGAAGAGCTTTTCAAGTTCATCGAGTTCGACAGCAGCCGCGCGGAATCCACGGCGTATTCCGGCTATTCCTATTGGAAGAGCACGTTCAAGGTGTTCATGAGCAGGCGCTCCACGCGCCTGACGCTTTACTTCCTCATACTGCTTCTGCTCTTCACGCTCCTCCAGCCGTATTTCCCCGGGCAGAAGAGCCCGACGGAGATCTTCATCAACCCGGAAACCGGCCGCCAGTTGCGCAGCCATCCCCCGGGCGCGGAATTCTGGTTCGGCACAAACACCATCGGGCAGGACCTCTGGGCGCGCATCTGGAGCGGAACGCGCACGACGCTGCTCATCGCCATCGTTTCCGTGACGAGCAGCACCGTCATCGGCATCGTCATAGGCGCGCTCTGGGGCTATGTGCGCGCGCTGGACCGGGTTTTCACGGAAATCTACAACGTGATCAACAACATCCCCACGACCGTGCTGCGCATGCTCATCACCTATGTTCTCAGGCCCAGCATCGGCACGCTGATCTTCGCCATGTGCCTCACAAACTGGGTCGGCATGGCCAAATGGATCAGAAACCTCATCATCATCATCCGCGACCGCGAGTATAACCTCGCTTCCCGGTGCCTGGGCACGCCCACGCGCCGCGTGATCGTGAAGAACCTCCTGCCGCAGATCGTTTCCGTGGTGATGCTCGACGTCGCGCTCTCCATACCGGGCGTCATCGGCTCGGAGGTGTTCCTCACCTACATCGGCCTCGGCCTGCCGGTGGAAACGCCTTCCCTCGGCAACCTGATCGACGAGGGGCGCCGCGTGATGATGAACCTTTCACAGACCTACCAGCTGGTGTTTCCGGCCGTCGTCGTCGCGCTGATCACGATCGCGTTCTATTCGCTTGGCAACAAGTTCGCGGATGCGTCCGACCCGCGCAACCACGTTTGAGGAGGGCATGACAGATGGAACAGCAAACTAAGATTGAACCCGAAGTCATCCTCTGCGTGAAAGACCTCGTGGTGAAGTTCTCCCTGCGCGGGCAGGAGCTGACCGCCTTGCGCGGCGTTTCGATGGACCTGTACCGGGGCGAGAGCCTCGCCATCGTCGGCGAGTCCGGCTCCGGCAAAAGCGTGTTCTGCAAATCCTTCATCGGCATGCTCGATAAGAACGGCTGGGTCGAGTCCGGCGAGATCTGGTACGGCGGCACGGACATCGCCAAGTACGAAAAAAGCGAGGATTGGATCAGGCTGCGCGGCAAGGAGATCGCCATCGTTTTTCAGGACCCGATGACCTCCCTCAACCCGCTGCAGACCGTGGGCGTGCAGATCCGCGAGGCGCTGGAACTGCATCAGGGGCTCAGGGGCGTCGCCGCGCAGGAGAAGGTCATCGAGATTCTCAGCGACGTAGGCATACTCGAGCCGGAAAAGCGCGTGAAGGATTACCCGCACCAGTTCTCCGGCGGCATGCGCCAGAGGGTCGTGATCGCCATCGCCATCGCCTGCAACCCGAAGATCCTCATCTGCGACGAGCCGACGACCGCGCTGGACGTTACCATCCAAGCGCAGATCCTCGAGCTGCTCAAGCAATTGCAGCACAAATACAACCTCACCATCATCTACATCACCCACGACCTCGGCGTCGTCGCCAATGTGGCGGACCGCGTGGCCGTCATGTACGCGGGCGACATCGTTGAAATCGGCACCTGCGAGGAGGTCTTCGAGACCCCGCGCCACCCCTATACCTGGGCGCTGCTTTCCTCGCTGCCGCAGCTCGGCGTCAAGGGCGAACCGCTCTATTCCATAGAGGGCACGCCGCCGAACCTCTTCACCGAAATCTACGGCGACGCGTTCGCCCCGCGCAACCGTTACGCCATGCAGATCGACCTGCTCGAGCGCCCGCCGTATTTTGAAATATCCCCCACGCACAAAGCGCGCACCTGGCTGCTCGATCCGCGCGCGCCCAAGGTTACGCCGCCGAACACCTCCATCGCGACGGCGATCGAACGCAACGCGCGGCACGCGCGGGAAGTGAAGAAGGTTTTCGGGGAAAAGCTCGTCGAAATCAGGAATCTGAGCGTGCATTTCGGCAACTCCCGCAAGCCGTTCGTCGCGGTCAACAACGTCAGCTTCGACATCTACAAGGGCGAAACCTTCGGCCTCGTGGGCGAATCCGGCTCGGGCAAAACGACCATCGGCCGCGCGATCGTGCGCATCAACCCGCCCGCCAAGGGCGAGATCCTCTACGGCGGGAAGCGCATCAGCGGCAAGATCGGCAAGGAGCTCGACCATGCGATCACCCAGAAGATCCAAATGATCTTCCAGGACCCGATGGCCTCCCTCAACGAACGGGCAAAGGTGGACTACATCGTTTCCGAGGGGCTCATCAACATCCATCCCGAACTGAGCAAGGCGGAGCGCGAGGATCGCGTGCAGTGCGCGCTGCGCGACGTCGGCCTGCTGCCGGAGTTCGCGAGCCGCTTCCCGCACGAGTTTTCCGGAGGCCAGCGCCAGCGCATCGGCGTGGCGCGGAGCCTGATCATGGAGCCGGAGTTCATCATCGCGGACGAGCCCATCTCCGCGCTGGATGTCTCCATCCGCGCGCAGGTGCTCAACCTGCTCTCCGCCATGCAGCAGCAGCGCGGGCTGACGTATCTGTTCATTTCGCACGACCTTTCGGTCATGCGTTTCATCGCGGACCGCATCGCCGTCATACACAAGGGCGTCATCGTGGAGCTTTCGGATACGGAGGAGCTTTTCGCGCACCCGCTGCACCCGTACACCCGCGCGCTGCTCTCCGCCATACCGCTGCCGAATCCCAAAAGCGAAAAGAGCAAGGTGCTCGAGGTATACGACCCCGCCATACACAACTATACCGTGGATAAGCCGAGCTGGGTCGAGATCCGCCCGAAGCACTTCATCATGTGCAACGAGCACGAGTGCGCGCTTTACCGCAAGAAGCTCGCCCGGGAAAACGGGGAAGCATAGTCCAACGCGGTTTTCTCTCCTTATAGCGAAAAGGGCTGCGGCGCAACAAAGCGCGGCAGCCCTTTTCCATATTCCGCGCCCGCACGGGCGCGTTACGCTTCTTCCGCCTCCTGCGACGCGCGGGCGCGCTTGCCTTTCATGGCGCGCACCGCGAACACGGCGGCCGCCGCCGCGGCAAGCGCGCCTCCGCCGATCAGGAGCGCCGCCGGAAGAAGGCTCGTCTGCGCGTCCGCCGCGGCGACGAGCGCCGTTTGGCGTACGTTCCCGAATTCATCCCGCAGCGTGAGCGTGCCGAGCGCTTCGCCCCGCTTCACCGCGTCGGCGATCTCTCCGAGCGCGATTTCCGGCTCGAACGCCTTTCCCTCCTGCACGAGGATATACGCATCCTCCTCTGCCACAAGCTCCACATTGGCGGCAAGGCTGCCCTTTGTGCGCGCCGTGGCCGCGGGCGCGCCCGCGGCAAAGCCCTGCTTGTGGAAGCTGTGCGCCCAGGTCAGCAGCTCTATGCTCGAGGTATAATGCCCATAGACCAAATCCGAACCGACGCGCGCGGGGACGCAGTGCATCACGACGCTGTAAAAGGTGAGCTCCCCCGTCTCCATGCAGCAGGAGAGATTGTAGCCCGCCGAGCCGGTGGAACCCGTCTTGATGCCCACGATCTCGTCGGCGTACGGCCATTGATACGCTTCGTTTCCGCGCGGGTCCATCACGCGGTTGGTCGTGCTGTAATAGTAGGCGGAATTTCGCATGTTGGAGACCGGCAGGAAGCCCTGCTTCATGCCGACGATCGAGCGGAAGGTTTCGTTTTGCATCGCGTAACGGCTCAGTATGAGCATATCCCGCGCGCTGACGGTGGACTCCGAAGAAAGGCCGTGCGGATCGGCATAGTAGGTTTCCGTCATGCCCAGTTCCGCCGCCTTCGCGTTCATCATATCCACAAAGGCGTAATAATCCCCCGCCACATAGAACGCGAGCGTGGCCGCCGCCTCGTTGCCAGAGGGGATCAGCAGGTATTTCATGAGATTGAGGACGCTGACTTCCTCTCCCGCCTCCAGATGGTCGGTATCGACCCACCAGCAGTATTCGCTTTCGAGCGCCTCCGGCGGCACGACGGTTTCGCCGGAAAGCTCCGGGTCGTATTCCAGCACGAGTATGGCCGTCATCACCTTGGTCATGCTGGCGGGCGCGTTTTTCTTGGCCTCGTCGCGCGCATACAGTATGGTATCCGTGCTCTCTTCATAGAGCAGCGCCATACCCGCATGCGTGAGCTCCGGCACGCCCGGCGCCTGCGCATCCGCCTCCCCGCCCTGCGCAAGGCCCGCCGTGCAGGCGCACAACAGCGCGGCGCACGCCAGCGCGGCGCACGCCAGCGCCGCAAGCAATCGCTTCCTTCGATTCATTCCGGTCCCTTCCTTTTTGCATTTATTCCGCAGCCCGTACAAGGGCATCCGCCGGGCTTCCCGTTTCCCCCCCCCGGCCGGCGCGCCTTGCGGACTGTGTTGAGATGCCGGCGCTTCGCGATGATCGCAGAAAAAAATACCCGGGACTGTGCGCTTATCTGTCGTAAATATCATATAATGACTGCGGAACCGGCGCAAGTTACGGTTTCTTAACATGCCGCCCGTAAAACGAACAGGGCCGCCCCGGCATTGCAGATCCGGGGCGGCCCGTCGGCCGTGTGCGGCAGGAATTCCGTTATGGAGCGCAGCGAATTCTTTGGGGCGGTATGAATTGGCCGAATGAACCGCCGTCGCTTCGCCGCTGCGCGCCGCGCCTGAAGCGGTTGTTCCGCGCGGTTCAGCGCTTCGCGTCCGCGCCGGGCGGCAGGCCGACGGAGCGTGCGAGGAACCACAGCACGACGTCTATGATGTCTTCCCTGCGCTTTTCAAAGTCATCCGGAGAGAAGCCTACGGAAGTCAGCAGCCAGGGCGCCATGCAAACGAGGGAAAACATGGCGCCGATCAGTATCAGGGAAACGAGCCTCGCGTCCGGCAGGTTTTCCTCCGTCCTCTTGGATTCGATCCACTTCGCGATCACGCCCGCGGCCCTGTTGTGATTTTCGTCAACATATGATTCGGGACGCAATCCGTCAAGCCCGGAGCGGACGATGAGCCTCATCGTATTTTCATCGGAGCTTATCGTATCCAGAAATATCCTGCGTATGTTCGCCAGCGTCTTTTCCGCGGCCAGCCCGGGGGTTACCGGATACGAGATCGACAGCTTGGCCACCTCCAGCCGCAGGATTTCGGCCATCAGCCCGTTTTTGTTGCCGAAATACCGTATGATCAGCGCGTGGCTGATCCCGGCTTCCTCGGCGATCCTGCGTATCCCCACGCCGTCCACTCCGTGTTTGGCAAAAAGCTCCGTCGCAACTTTCAGGATTCTGTCCTTTACAACCTCGGCCGATTCCCTTTTTTTAACCAATTCCGCCACCTCGTCCTTATTATATACGGCCGAATCGATTAAAAGCAAAGCTTTCCGCCCAACCGGCCTGTTTTTTGTCGAACTATGTAATTATGACATGCCAAGTCATTGTGCGCAAGCGGTTGCGGAGTTCCGGAGGACGCTTTGGGCAAACCGCGGGCGCATCCGCGGCGATTCCTCGCATTGACGGGGTATTCCGGTAAAAAACATCAGTCCTTTTCATTCTCTTGCGCCTTATAAGCGATCTGCCCGTTTATAATCGTATAGATGCAATGGGTGAACGTCTCAAGCGGGTTTCCGTCGAAAACGGCGATGTCCGCGTCCTTCCCGGCCTCCAGGCTTCCGACCCGGGAGGCGACGTTGCATATCTCCGCGGCGTTGATGGTGATCGCCCTGAGCGCCTCCTCTATGCCCAGGCCCTCCTTGGCGGCGATGCCCGCGCACATCGCGAGGCATTGTATGACGGATACGGGATGGTCGGTCATGATGGCGACCTTGACTCCCGCCTCGTGCAGGATGCCCGCGGTTTTGAAATCCATGTTCTTGATTTCGGTCTTGTTTCTCGAGGCGAGGCTGGGCCCGAGTATCGCGGGAAAGCCCGACTCCTTTATTTCATCCTTGATCAGATGCCCTTCGGTGCAGTGATCCAGCGTCATGCGAAGACCGTACAGCTTCGCGATCCGGATCGCCGTGAGGATATCGTCGGCCCTGTGGACATGGGCTTTGAGCGGGATCTCCTTTCTGAATACGGGGACCCAGCAATCGAGCCTGTAATCGTAATTGAAACCGTCCTTGCCGGCTTCCTTCTCCCGCGCGTATCTTTGCGCCTTGTCGAGCTCCTCGCGCAGCATCGCGGCCGCGGACATGCGGGTGGAAGGCATCATGTTGTTGTCGCCGTAATTCCTTTTGGGGTTTTCGCCCAGGGCGACCTTCATGGCCGCGGGCTCCAGCACAACCATATCGTCTATGCGCCTGCCGTGGGTTTTAAGGAACACGAACTGGCCGCCGACCACGTTTGAGCTTCCGGGCCCCGCCATCACGGAGGTGATGCCGGCTTTGATGGCGTTGTGGAACGCGGAATCCATGGGATTGACGGCGTCGAGGCCCTTGATGAACGGCGTGACGGGCTTATTGACCTCGTTGGTGTCGTTGCCCTCGGCGCCGAGCCCTTCCTCCTGTATGCCTATGTGGCAGTGCGCGTCGATCAGGCCGGGCATCACCCAGCAGCCTTTGGCGTCGATCTCGACGGCGTCGCCGTTTTCGCGGCAGTCGATATGATCCGCGATCTTTTTTATTTTCGTTTTTTCAGTCAGCAGGCAGCCGTTTTCATAGACTTTGCCGGCCATGGTCACGATTTTTGCGTTTCGGATTATCACACAGCGCTCCCAATTCAGGTTTTTTTTCCGTAGCATACTATCCCCCTTACATGCAAACATTAATCGTGAATATCGGGAAAGGAGATGCGTTTATGGAAGACAATCGGAACAGGAACCAGAGAAACCTGAATGACGAGCAGAAAAATCGGAACAACGATCAAAGGAACAGGAACAACAACGATCAGAGGAACCGAAACAACCAGAATCAGAACCAGAATCAGGATCGCCAGAACAGGCAGAACGAGAACCGATAACCTTTACCTTTATTCGTTATCAACCCGGACGGGAGGCTTGCGCCCCCCGCCCGGGTTTTTATATTCCATATCCGGCCCGGCAAGTCCGAGGGGGAGGCCGCGCCGCGGGTTTCCCCGCGGGGATCGCCCGGGTTCCCGCAGAACTTAAAATTGATCGGTCGCCACGCGCTCGACGATGTTCGTGTTTTTCACCGAGTTCAGCGGGTTGTTCGCGGGCCCCTCGACGACCTCCCCCTCGTATGTGAAGCGCGAGCCGTGGCACGGGCAGTCCCACGTTTTTTCGGCGGAATTCCAGTTGAGCTCGCAGCCCAGATGCGTGCAGGTGGTATCCACCACATGCACGGCCCCGTCCCTGTCCCTGTATGCGCCGGCCCTGTGCCCGTCGATTTCCACCACCCTGGCTTCCCCCTTTTCCAGCTCGACGTCGTCCGGCAGCGGCGCGAGCTTCCCGCCCAGAAGCTGGCCTACGACGTTCGCGTTCTGAACGACGAAATTGCCGATCGCGGCCCCGGTCGCCATCCTCGACGGGTCGTAGATCTCGCCATACGGGCTCTCGCCCTTTACGATCAGGTCCCTGATCAGGTGCGCCGAGGCGATGGCGTTGGTCATGCCCCATTTGCCGTAGCCCGTGGCCACGTAGACGTCGGGATTATCCTTTGCATAGCGCCCCACGTAGGGAACGCCGTCCAGAGTCATGCAGTCCTGCGTGGACCAGCGGTACGGGATATCCTCCACAGTGAAGATCTCATCCGCGAAATCCATCAGGTTTTCGTAGTGCAGCATCGTATCCACGCCCTGCCCGGTTTTGTGCTTCTCGCCGACGACCAGAATCAGTTCGCCGTCCCCGTCGGGCTGGCTTCGCATCGAGCGCGAGGGATCCTCCGCGTTGATGTACATCCCCCCGGGATATTTTTCCTTGGCCCGGATGCCCAGGGCATACGACCTGTCGACATAGATCCTCGCGAAATAAAGGCCCTCCTTGTTGATAAAGGGATAATGCGACGCGACGACGACCCGGTCCGCCGTCACTTTGGCGCCGTTTTGCACGGCGACGCTCGGCTTTTCTTTTTCCTCCAGCTCGACCGCCCTGCTGTTTTCAAAGATGCGGCCTCCCCTGTTCTCGATTTCCTTCGCCAGCGGGAGAAGGAACTTCAGCGGGTGGAACTGCGCCTGGTTTTTGAAGCGGACCGCGCCCGCGACGGGGATATCAAAGGGGATGCGCTCGGCGAATTCCGCCTTGATGCCGAGCTCCAGGGCGGCCTCTATCTCCCTGTCGATCCCATCCCTGTTCTCCTCTTTTTGCGTATAAACATAAGCGTCCTGCTCGGATAAATCGCAGTCTATGTTCTGCTCCTTCGCAATTTTCCACACCCAGCGGATCGCGGACTCGTTGGCGTTTGCGTATTGCAGGGCGAGGTCTTTTCCGAACCGGCCGATCAGCTTGTCATAGATCAGCGCGTGCTGGGACGTCAGTTTGGCGGTGGTATGGCCCGTGGTGCCCCGCAATATCCTATCCGCTTCGATCACCGCGACGCGAAGGCCCTCGAGCGTGAGCAGGTAAGCCGTCGTGATGCCCGCGATACCGCCGCCGACGATGGCGACATCCGCGTGCAAATCCTGATCCAGCGAAGGATAACCGGTTTCGGGCGTGGACGCGATCCAGTAGGAAGTGGGTTTTTCGGCAAGATATATTCGTTTATCCATGGATTTACGCTCCGATGTTTTTGCTTATTCTCCGTAGAAATCCATAGGATATTCATCGGCGGCCGCCGCGGTTCAAATTATGCCCCGCCTCACAGCCATGAGCCGCCGTTTGATCTTTTTTCCATCGGCCGGACAAGCGGGAAGGGATACAGGCGCTTTGTTGGCTTTTTTGCGGTTTTTTTCGCCGATTTGCCGGCATTGCATGTAAATAATCGTTGAATTATCGCTCTGGAATATGGACTTGCCGCCGTCCGTTCATGTAAAATTGAAATATCTTCCAATCAGTTGTCATATGCGGCGCCCCTGCCGTGTCAAACATACATCGGTTGAAACAAATGAAGGAGAGGCTTGCCCATGAAGTTTCTCACGAATATGAGACAGACGCTGCGCGCGCCCGCGAGAGCCGCGCTCAGCATGCTGCTGCTCGCGCTCATCACGGCGTTCTTCTGCCTGAGCCTGAACCTTTGGCGCAACAGCGAAGAAAACCTCCGCCTCGCGGATGAAACGTACAGGACAATCGCCGTGATGGAGCTTTACGCGGACGTGGACGCGCGCGGCAACCTGTGGACGGAATCCGGCGAGGAGTATGCAGGTTATCTTCCCACCGCCGTCACGGGCTACGACCTCGCGTCCATCATCGCCGCGCCTGGCGTAATCCGCTGCGACCTGCGCGCGCGCTACGGGGCGTATATCCCCGGCGAGGTCGCCATCCGGCCGATGGGCATTACGTCTTTTTCGGAGCAGCTCTTTAATTTCGACATCATTCGCTTTATCATCGACGCTGAGAAGCCTATCGAACTGCAGAATCTCAACGGGACCAAACTGAAAATCAAGGTGTTGGGCGACGCGGCGGATTGCTACCATTATGCTGATTTCCGCTATGCGTTCCTGTACATCACGGGCATGGATCAGCCGGAAAATGCCGCGGTGATCCGCGCCATCAGCGGAACGGCCGATGTTCCTGCGGATACCGTACTGCTGCGCCCGGGCGTTGAGTATCTCGCCTCAATCATGGTGAATGAGAGAGGCGCTATGGTAACGGTGGACGGCGAACCGCGTATGCTGGCGGACAGCATCATGATCCGGCCCGACACCTACGGCACGGACATGTGGATATTCTACTCCATGCAAAGCGGAGAACTGCTCGCGGAAGGGCTGTCCGAAGGCCAACCCTTCGCCATGCAGCTTTATGATGACGTCCTCAGCAACGCCGAACTGCGCGAGTATTACGAACAGGCGAAAAACGCCTACTACATCTCCGCCCGATCCTTCGGCGTGATGGCGACGGACGACGTGCTGGGCGTGCCCGCGTTCCATTTAGGCAGCACCTTCATGCAGGAAGGTCGCATCTTCACGGGCGAGGAATACGATTCGGGCGAAGCCGTATGCATGGTCAGCACCAATCTCGCCAAGGCGCAGGGCTGGAGTGTGGGCGACGTCATCGACATGAGCTTTTATGAGTACGACTGCTTCCTCAATGAAACATACCGCTGGACCGAGCTTGCGCCCATTTACCGGCATGCCGGGGACGAGGGCTTCTTCGACCGGGGAAAGTATACGATCGTCGGCATCTACGACCTGCGCCCCGCGATGGGCGGTTCCACCGTATCCGAAACCGCGCTGAGCGTGCCGTGGAACACCATATTCGTGCCGAAGAAGTCCATCCGGAACGCGCCCGCGGAAGAAACGCTTCCCGTTTCCGGCGCGCTGCTGACGCTGTGGCTCAAAAACGGGAGCATCGACGAATTCTTAGGCGAAATGGACGCGCTCGGCCTGACGGGGCAGAAGGAACAGGGGTACGAAGCCCGCTTCACGTTCTACGACCAGGGTTACTCGAAGATACAGCCGAGCCTCGTCGCCCTCTCCGGCACGGCGGAGCTGCTTTTGATCGCGTCGTTGGCGCTGCTGCTGTGCGGGGGGGCGCTGCTCGCCCTCTTCTACGCGCTCTCGCAGCGGCAGAACCTCGGCGTCATGCGCATGCTCGGCTGCTCCAAGGCAAAGGCGTTCCGGGCGGCGCTTCTCAGCGCGATGTTCATATGCATCCTTGGCGCGTGCGCGGGCGCGCTCGCCGGCCACATGCTGACCGAGAGGGTCGGGGCGGAAATCCTCGCAAACGCCGTAAGCGAGCCCGCCGCGAACGATGCGTTCAGCGCATTCCTCGCCGCGGATCAGGAGATCGCGATCGAGTTCGCCCTTGGCGCAAACATAAACACGTCTCTCTTTGCGCTGCTCGCCACGCTCGCGCTGTTCCTGCTGCCGCTGTGCGGCTTCGTGCTGGCGTATCTGCGAAAGGGACCGCGCGAGCTCCTGCCGCAGGGCCGCGAGTGAAAGGGATGGATTGATATGCGCACGCTCCACTGGAAAATGAACCTCCGGCGCGGGAAAAGCAATTTGCTCACGGCGCTGCTCGTCGCCCTCAGCGCGGCGTTTCTAATGATCTACCCGGGCTTTATCGCCGGCGCGGAGGCGGAGCTCGACGCAGCCTACGACCAGATCGAAGTCACAGGCTGGCTCATCAATGCCGCCGGTTACGACGACCCCATGATACCGCCCCAAACCTGCGACGCGATACTCGAAACGGGCATGATCGGGCGCTGGTTCGCTTATTCCTACGTCCATTTCAACCTGCCGGACGAAGCGCTCGAGAAGCTCGCAGAAGATCCCGGCTATGAAGATATGAGCCGCGAAGAACTGCTCGCGGCGCTCGAACTCCGCCTGAGCGATATAGGGCTGGGCACTGCCGACGTGCTGTTCGGCGTGAGCGGCGCGGACGCGGAAGTGACGCTGCAGCGCCTGAAGGGCTCGATCGTCTGGCTCGAAGGCTACTCCCTCGCCGACCTCGCGGGGGACGAGGCCATATGCGTGCTGCCGGAGGAGAGCGGCCTTGCCCTCGGGGAGGAAGCCGCGCTGATACTGCGCGTGCTCAACGAAGACTCCTTCACCGAGCGCGGCGAGCCCCGCATGATCGCGCGCTTCAAGGTGGTCGGGCTGTACGGCATCCCCATGGGCGGCAATTTCACGGATGCCGCCGTGGCCTATTGCCCGCTTGAAGCCATGCGCCAAACGCCCGGCGCAGACGAGCGTTTCCAATTTGCGATACGCAGCTTTTCCTTCGCGCTGCGGAACAGCCGCGACGTTCCGGCTTTCAAGGAAGCCTTGATCGGCCTTGCGCTCGACCGGAATGAAACCGTGCGCGCAGCCATAGACGACCGCATTTTGCAGGGCACCGTCGCACCCATCGAAAAGAACATCGCGCTGCTTTATGGCGTGCAGACCCTGCTTTACGCGCTCGTGACGGGCGCGGGCTTTCTGACGTGCTTCCTGTTCACGCGCGCGCGCAAGCCCGAGTTCGCCGTCATGCGCATGCTCGGCCAAAGCCCGCTCTCCCTCATGCTCGGCGCGCTCGCGGAGCAGGCCGCGCTGTGCGCTTTGGGCCTGGGGATCGGAACGCCGCTCGCGCTGCTCGTTTCGGGAGGTCCGAGCACGGCGGACTGGCGCATACCGGCGCTGATCGCCGCGTGTTATCTCGCGGGCGCGGCGACGGCCGCGCTGCTGGGCGCGCACGGAAAGCCGCTGACTCTGCTCAGGAGGAGGGAATGAGGAAAGGAGTCCCCTGGCGTCGTTCGTAAAGGACCCCTGCTTCAAGCGCACGCTGCGTTACGCCGTGCCGGGGGCCGCGCCGGAGGACGATGCGCAGGACCGGCTTCTCACGGGCATATCGCGCCTTGCGGCCGCGCCCCTGCTCGCGCCCGAGCAGGGCGTGGAAATCGAATGGCTGGAAAGCTGGGATGAAACGCTCTTCCAATCCGGCGCATCCGCCTGCCTTCTCCCGGAGGGCATGCTCGGGCTGGCAAAAGAGGGCGTGCTCGAATTGATCGCGACCCTCGAGGACAGCGCGGACATCGGGGAGCCCGTTGAAGTTCCCGTTGGGCTGACCGTCGCGGGCACATACGCCGGCGCTTCCAAAACGGTCTACATGCCGTGGGCGGCGATGGGCGCGCTGCTCGCGCAGGCGGGCTTTATGGAATACACGCAGAGCATGAGCTTCACCGTGGCCGACAACCTCGAGCTGGACGCCCTCAAGCGGGAGGCGGCGCGCTTTTTCGCAAGCGCCAGCCTGTCCCCGGGGGAAACGCCGTTCCAATATGCGCTGACCGTGTACGACGGCATCCTGGCGGAATCCACGGGCGCGGTGAAAAAGGACATCCGGCTGCTCGAGGCGCTGATCCCGCTGATACTCGCGCTCTCGGCGCTCGTCGGCTTCGCGGCGAGCTTCCTGTTCATCCGCGCGCGGCAAATGGAGTTCGCCGTCATGCTGCTGCTCGGCTCCGGGCGCGCGCAGGTGTTTCTGACGGCGTTCATCGAACAGCTCGCGCTGGAGCTTTTCGGCGCGCTGCTGGGTATGCTCGCGTATCTCGCGCTCCGCGGCCTAGGCCCGTTCCCCGCGCCCGGCGCGCCGGGCATCTACCTCGCGTGCCACACGGCGGGCATGGCCGCCGCGACCCTGTGGCTCACGCGCGCGAACGTTATGCTGCTGCTCAAGGCAAAGGAATAATTAGGAGGAGAAAGATATGCTAAACGCAAACCAGGTCGTCTACGCCTACAAAAACCGCTACCAGACCGTGCGCGCCGTGGACGGCGTGAGCCAAAGCTTCGAGCCGGGGCGTTTCTACGCCATCGTGGGCAAGAGCGGCTCGGGCAAGACCACGCTGCTCTCCCTGCTCGCAGGGCTCGATCTGCCGAGCGGAGGGAGCGTCACGTTCGACGGGACGAGCACGACGGACATGGATCTCGACGGCTACCGCAGGGATAACGTGGCCGTGATCTGCCAGAGCTACAACCTCTTCCCGCTGCTCACGGCGCTCGAGAACGTGCTCTATCCGCTGGAACTCAAGAAGATCCCCAAGGCGAATGCGCGCCAAATCGCCGCGGAAAAGCTCCTTTCCGTGGGCATCGAGCAGAGCCAGTTCAAGCGCCTGCCCGCCATGCTCTCAGGCGGCGAGCAGCAGCGCGTGGCCATCGCGCGCGCGCTCGCGGGGGACGCCAAGGTCATACTCGCGGACGAGCCCACCGGAAACCTCGACACGGAGAACGGCAAGAACATCGTAGCGATCCTCAAGCGCCTCGCGCACGAGGAAAACCGCTGCGTCATCGTCGTCACGCACGACCTTGCCATCGCCGAGGAGGCGGACGAGGTGCTCAGGATGAGGGATGGGAGGATCGAGGAAGCCGCAAACGCTACAGCTCCCTGATGAGCGCGCAGTAGACCCGCACGGCTTCGCGGATCTGGGAGAGGGAGCAGCGCTCGTCTCGCATGTGCGCGAGCTTGTAAGCGCCCGGGCCGAAGCCGATCGTGGGCACGCCCATCGAAACCGGCGTCACCGCGTTGGTGCCGAAATCCCAGTAATCGAACTTCTCCGGCTCGCGGCCGTATACGTCGGCATACGCGCGCATCAGCGCGCGCGAGAGCGCGTGCTCCTTTTCGATGCGCCAGGGGTCGTGCATGGGCTCGTACTCGAGCGCTTTGCCTTTCCACGACGTGCGGCGCAGCGTGCCGATCCGCCACGAGGCGCGTTTGCCCGCGACGAGGCGGTCCATTTCCTCCCGCACCCGGGCGAGCGTTTCGCCGCAGGCGAGCCGCCTGTCCAGATAGATCGAACAGGCGCTGGGCACCGCGTTGAGCGAGGCGCTCTCGCAGCTGATGTCGGAAAGGACCACGGTGCCGTGCGGCTCGTTCTCCCGATAGAGGGCTTTGTTGAGCGCGTCGACGCGGGCGATGATTTCCGCCATTTCGTACACGGCGTTGACGCCCTTTTCCGGGGCGGAGCCGTGCGCCGATACGCCGTGCGTCGTGACGCCGATCTGCGCCTTGCCCTTGTGACCCAGAACGATCACATTGTCGCTCGGCTCGCAGACGACGCAGAAGTCGGGCCGGAGCGAAAGCTCCTCATATAGGAGCCTGAGGCTGACGCCGTCGCAGTATTCCTCGCAGACGGTGCCCGTGACATACACGGTTTTGCCCGCGAGATACCCCTGTTCTTTCGCGCGCGCCGCGGCGTATACGCTCGCGCACAGCGCGGACTTCATATCCACGCTGCCCCTGCCCCAGATATAACCGTCCCGCACCTCGCCCGAGAAGGGCGGCGCCTGCCATTCGCCCGCGTCGTTGACCCGCACCGTGTCCATGTGGGAATCGAAATGGACGCAAACCGGGCCGCAGCCGATTTTGCCCACCGCGTTGCCCGTCGAGTCGATGAAGGCCTCGTCATAGCCGAGATCGCGCATCTCCTCCACAACGAGCGCCGCGAGCGCGCCTTCCTCGTCGGAAAAGCTCGGGGTTCGTATCGCGCGCGTCAGAAAATCCATCAGCCTTGCGTCGGAACTCATGTCGTCCTCCCCCTTTTCATTCGTCATATCGAACGCTTCTCCCCGCCGCTTCGCGCATACGCGCGCGCGAAAGCCATACGGGCACGCCCGGATGCTCCATGCGTGCGACGAGAGCGGTGACGTTGTCCCGCCCGCCCGCCGCGAGAGCCGCGTCCACGAGCGCGCGCGCGGCGCCGGCAGGATCGCCGCGAAGCAGGGAGGCGACGTCCTCGTCCCCGAGCATGTCCGTCAGTCCGTCGCTGCAAAGCAGCAGCAAATCCCCCCTTCTGAGGGTCTGTTTGGCTATGCCGGCGCGCAGGATATATTCCCCGTCCGCCGGGTACCCGAGAAAGAGCGTGAGCGCATGCCGCGCGGGATGGAGCCTGGCCTCCCCGGGCGTGAGCACGCCCAAATTGACCAGCCTTTGCACCTCGCTGTGGTCCTCGGTGAGCCGCGTAAGCGTGCCTTTGCGCAAAAGATACGCGCGGCTGTCCCCCAGATGGGCGATAAACGCCGCGCCGCCGCAGACATATGCGAGCACGAGCGTCGTCCCGGCGCCGCGCCTGCCGCCCAGAGAGAGCACCGCCTCGTTCGCGCGCGCGACGTAGTCCCCGACGGCGCGCGGGAAATCGTCCCCGCGCGCGAGCGCGTCCCGCAGCCCGTCCATCATCGAAATCGCGGCGAAGGACGCCTCCTCGCCGAGCTCGTGGCCGCCCATGCCGTCGCATACCGCGTAAAGCTGCCGCCCGCCGGAGCTTTCGGCCGCGAAAAGCCCGCCTTCGTCCATCTTTTCCTTTGGCATGAACAGCCCGTCGAGGTAAAATCCATCCTCGTTGTTGAGCCGCACGCGCCCCTTGTCGCAGCAAGCGGCCGCCGTGATCCTTGGCATATACGCATCCTTCCCGGAACTTGCCGAATCGTTCGCGCCCGCGCCGGACAGGTCCCCGCCAGGGCGGGAATATTTACCGGAATTTCCGCGGGATTATGTATATTATGGCAGAACGCGCCGCGCTATGCAAGAGCGCCGCCGCGGGCGCGCGGCAAAAAGCGCGCCTTTCCGGCGCGCGAGGATATGCTGTGCCCGATATGACCGCTTTACCGCGTTTTCAGGCCGCGTTTTACGCCGGGCAGTCCATGCACCAGGCGCTGCGCGGCACGATCCGGCGGCGGCAGACGCCGCTGCCGTACGCGTACCGCTCGGCGGCAAAGGGCTTGAAGCGAAAGCGCGCCTCGCGCGTTTGTTCGCGCGCGGCGGAAAGCGCGACGAGCGCACGGATGGCCTCCAGGCAGGCCGTGAACGCGTAGCCAAGATCGGTTTCATACGCGCGCGGCGCGGCGGCGTACGCGTGCCTGAGGCGCGCGACGTTGCGCGCGACGTCCCGCCCGCTTGCGCAGCGCGCGGGCGCGCGGCCGGAAAGCGTATATTCCCCGGCGGAATAATGCGCGCGGAAATACTCGTTGAGCCCGCGCTCGTAAGCGCCGTGCTTCCTGAGGTTCTTGCCGAAGGCGCGGCTGTGCGCGAAGCAGTAATAATCCGTGATGTAATGGCAGAGTATGCCAAGGCGCAGCGCATACTCCGCGGGGATCTCATCCGCGCCGCCCAGGCTCTGGGCCGCAAGCACATCCGAGAAAAGCGCGATTTCCTTCTGGCAGCGCGAGGTGAAGTGCGGGAAGAGGATAAGTTCGGGCATATAGTCCGGCAGAAGGTTGCCCAGCACAAACAGCTCGCGGTCGAGGAAGATGCCCTCGTCTGCGAGCGCCTGATACAAAAGATGTCCCATGGCGTGGTGCGAAGCCTTTTTCATTGCCAACCTCCGTTCATACCCGTAACAGTATGAGCGCAACACGGATGCGTGTCAATCGTGTTTCATTTGGATAAATTTCTGTTAAAATCCACAAAGAAAACGCCTCGCGCGAAAAGCGCCGCAAACGGGCGCGATTCCCTGCGGCGCATTTGAGTATGCAGCGGAATATCCGCGTTTTCATCTTTTCCCAACCGGCGCGCGCTGTGATATAATGTCAGCATATCATCGCAAAACGCAAAGGAGAACGACCGTGTCCGACCACATCGCGCTCGCAAAAGAGCTGTTCAACGAAGCCTGGGATCTGATGGATAAGGCCGGGCGTTCCGCCGAGGACGACATCGCCATGCTCCACAAGGCGCATACGTCGTGCTACCTCTGGCGCGAGGCGGGAAGCCCCGTCAACAACGCGCGCGGCGAATGGCAGGTTTCGCGCGTCTACAGCGTGCTCAACATGGGCGCGCCCGCGCTGCTGCACGGCAAGTATTCGCTCGCGCTCTGCCTCGAGAACGGCATCGGCGGCTTCGACCTCGCTTTCGGCCACGAGGCGGCCGCCCGCGCGTACCGCGTGCTCGGCGACATGGAGAAAGCCGCGCGGCACAAGGCGCTCGGCCTCGCCGCGTGCGATGGCATCGGGGACGAGGGCGACCGGGAGTATACGAAATCGAACTTCAACGACCTGTAAGCGCAAGCCCGGCGCTTTTTCCAAACCATGCCGACCGGACGCAAAATGTTCGACATCGCGCCCTTGACCAATCCGCAATCGACATGAATTGCCGCGCGGAAGATTTTCTGCGCGCTAAAAACAGGGTCGTCCTCTCCGCCGCGCATCCGGACGCGCGCAAATACCTGGCGCTGCCTTTTTCGCTGTGCCTCGTTTCCTACGGCTGCAACATCGTCGCCTCCGTAAGCCCGGGGCTCGAGGCGGAAACTGCGGCGTACATCGAAAAGCACCCGCGCGAGCGCGGCTTCGAAACGCCGAACCTGATCGAATTGAACGAACTGCTGCAAAAGCGCGGTATGCGGCTGAGCCATATGGCGCAATATTATCTGCCCGATCCCGGGGCGCTGAACGCGCCGGAATGCGGACTTGAAACGCGCCTGCTTTACCCCGCGGACTTCGCCGGCCTGTATGAGGGCGCGTGGCGGAACGCGCTGTGCGAGAAGCGGCGGCACCTCGACGTGCTCGGCGTGGGAGCTTACGACGAGGGCATGCTCGCGGGTCTCGCGGCCTGCTCCGCGGACTGCGAAACCATGTGGCAGATCGGCGTGGACGTGCTGCCGGAATACAGGCGGCGCGGCGTCGCCCGCGCGCTCACGGGCCGTCTTGCAATGGAAATACTCGGCCGCGGCAAAGTGCCCTTCTACGGCGCGTCGTGGGCGAACGTCGGTTCCGCGCGCAACGCCGCCGCGAGCGGCTTTCGCCCCGCTTGGGTGGAATTAAGCGCGTCCCCCGCCGAGGAAATCGCGGGAACGGAAATCACGAAAGGATAGCGTCATGTTGTTTGAGCAAAAAACCATACCTTTGAAAAACGGCGCGCTCTGCACGCTTCGAAGCCCCGCGGCGGCAGACGCCGCCGAGATGATCGAGTGCCTGCGGAACTGCTGCGCGCAGACGCCCCATCTGCTGCGCGAGCCCGAGGAGTGCGCCGAAACGCCCGAGCAGGAGGCGCGCTATCTCGAGGGCATCAACGCCTCCGAAAACCACGTGATGATCGTCGCGCTCGTCGGCGGCAGAATCGCGGGCAACTGCCAGATCGAACGCCACAGGCGCATGAAAACGCGCCACCGCGCGAGCGTGGGCATCTCGCTGCTGCGGGAATACTGGAACCTCGGCATCGGCACTGCCATGTTCGGGGAGATGCTCGATATCGCCAGGCAGTGGGGCATCATGCAGCTCGAGCTCGAGGTCATCGAAGGCAACGCGCGCGCCCGCGCGCTGTATGAGAAGCTGGGCTTCAGGCTCGCCGCCATCCACCCCGGCGGCATCCGGCTGCGGGACGGCAGGCTCCTCGACGAATACCTGATGATCCGGCGGATGTAAGCAGGCATATGATGGGGACGACGCGGGATCGCCCCCCTTTGATTTTCCCGCCAGGAGGCTGCGAGAGGGGCTGCCTTCGTGCCGGCCCCGCGGGTCGGCGCCTCGTCCCGCGGGCAGGCGAGGATGCGGGACGGCTTTCCCATACGAAAATCGAAAGACGCGGTCCGATTTGCTTTGACGCGCGCCTCGATACGGCTTATAATACCGTCATGAGCCCGGGGGCGGCACCCATTATAAAAAACGGCGGCTCGCGCATGCAAATCTATCGCAAGGGGGAGGACACCCATCATAAAAAACATCGTTGTCGTAGATGAGCAGGGTCACGAATATGAAGCGACCTGGCCCAAACGGGCGCGAGGTCTTGTCAAAAACGGCAGGGCACGCTTCATATCCGAAAACAAGATATGCCTTGCGTGTCCGCCAAATTCTATTTTTGATTTGGAGGATCAACACATGGATGCCACACAGGCCAACGCCGTTCCCGAAGCCGCCCCGGAAAACCGGAGCGAAAAGCTCACCATGGACTACGTGCTCGCGCAGATCGAGCGCATCGCCTCCCAGACGGAGCACCTCAAGCTTGCCCTCGAGAAACTCGGCGCGATGGACGACGGCGAAAACGCCGAAAGCTACAGCCCCGGCAACCTGCTCGGCCAGGCGAAGGCCGAGGCCATCGGGGGCGTCGTGAAGAGCCGCGAGGAAACCAACCAGAGGCTCCTCTCGCTTTACGCGATGATGTACGCCGACCTCAAGCCCAAAACCGCGTCGGTCCGGGAAAAGGCGCTCGACATGATCGGCCGCAAGCTGGAAGGCCCCATCGCGAACGATTCGGAAGGATACGTGATCACCGAGGCGCTCGAGGCGATACTCCACAAGCAGGACTGAGCCGGGGACGGACGCGCCCCGGGATAAACAGCATCGACAAAGCCCGCAGGCGAACGCCTGCGGGCTGAATTTATAAGCATAAGGATGCTTAATCCTCTTTCTCCTTCTTCTCCTCCGACGCGGCGGCGCTGCGCCGCACCTCGGCCTTCTCGACGAGGCGGTCGCGCACCTCGAGCACGTGTATGTCGAGGCCGTACGCGTTCAGGTCGAACGTGCTGCCGTCCTCCGGTATCGCGCCGAGCGCGCTGAACACGAGGCCGTTGAGCGTATCGAAATCGTCGTTGGGCAATTCCACGCCCAGCTCGTCCGTAATCGCGTCGAGCGGCACGCCGCCCTGCATGAGCCAGCAGCCGTCCCCGAGCGGCGATATCAGGCAGTCCTCCTCCCCGTCCGCCTCGGAAAGGTCGCCCACGATCTGCTCGATGACGTCGTTCATCGTGACGATGCCGCACATGCCGCCGTATTCGTCCATGACCACGACGAAATGCCTGCGCGTGCGCTTCATCTCGCGGAACAGGTCGTCCGCCTTGATGGTTTCCGGCACGAAATAGGGCGGCTGCACCGCTTCTTTCATGACGGTTTCCCTCGAGTGGTCGTCGAGGCGGAAATACGTTTTCGCGTCGAGTATGCCTATGACGTCGTCCGCGTTTTCGCCGAGTATCGGGTAGTAGCTGTGGCGCGTGTCGTGTATGATCTTGGCCCACTCCTCGTCGTCGTCGTCCGACCACAGTATGTCCACCTGCCTGCGGTGCGTGAGTATCTCATCCGCCGAAACGTCGTCGAACTCGAACACGTTCTGGATCATTTCCTTTTCGCTCTCCTCGATGGTGCCCTTCTCGCTGCCCACGTCCACCATCATGCGGATCTCCTCCTCGGTGACCTCCTCGTCCTCCTGGTTCGGGTCGACGCCCAGGAGGCGCAGCATGCCGTTGGTGGATACCGTCAGGAGCCCCACGAGGGGCGCGAACACCGCGGAAATGAAGCCGATGAGCCCCGACATGCCCAGCGCGAGTTTTTCGGCGTTTTTCATGGCAAGGCGCTTGGGCACGAGCTCGCCGAACACGAGCGTAAAATACGAAAGCAGCAGCGTGATGGCGACGACGACGACGGAATCGATGGTTTTTTCGGGAATCGAGGAGCCGGCCCTGACGACTGCCGCCGTGATGCGCTCGGAGAAATTATCCGCCGCGAACGCGCTGCCAAGGAAACCCGAGAGCGTGATTGCGACCTGTATGGTCGCCAGGAAGCGCGCGGGCTTGCTCGTGAGCCTTGCAAGGCGTTTGGCGCGCTTGTCGCCATCCTGCGCCATGCGGGAGAGCTTGACGTCGTTCATGGTGATGACCGCGATTTCCGCGCAGGCGAAAACCGCGTTGCACGCGATCAGGGCAAACTGCAGCACGAGCTGCCATATCAGGGGGTCGTCTTTCATTTCATGCTCCTTCGTTCGATCAAAAGCGCGCGGAAAACAAAAATACATAACCTGTCATCCGCGCGAGCGGATACAGATTATGAATTTCATCGAATTGTATGCGGGATGGTCGGCGGGCGTTCGTCGCCGCCGTCGCCCTCTTCCATGCGTGACTCCTTTTTCCAGCGCTTCTGCTTAGCAAGTATATCGGGATGGGCGCGGCTTGTCAACAGCGACGTGCATAATTGCCGTGTTTTCGGGCTTTTCTTCGCGAAAAGCGTTTATTTTTCGACGATTTTGATGCTCTGCACGTAGTCCGCGTTTACAAGCTCGGTCGCGCCCTTTTTGGTTTCGACCTCGATCCAGTTCTCGTTGATGGAAACGATCCTCCCCACGGTGTTGACGCCGTAGGAACCTGCGGAGATCATGCAGCTTTTGCCGACGTACTTGACGAGCGTTTCGTTTGTCACTTCTTTTGCTCTCCTTTTCGCGTGAATTCGGCGCGCCGCGACGGCCATGCTGTTTTGCTGCGGCACGATGATAAAAAACAGTATGAACAGTGGCAGATATATGGCAATCCACGTCGAGGCATCCATTTCGCACCGTGTCCCTCCGAGTCGTTTCGCGAACGATATCATATTATCACGAAACGCGGCTCGGCGCAAGCGAGCGCAACCGCGGGCCCGGCGGACCCCGCTATTGCGGTGCGCCGTCCCCCACCCGGTACAAGCGCAGCTCGTGCAACGCGCGCGTACAGGCGGTGTAGAACAAAAGGCGCTCCTGCTCGCGGCGGAAGCCCTCGCCCGGCGCGTCGTAAAGAAGCACTACGTCGAACTCGAGCCCTTTGGCCAGATATGCCGGGATGACGACGACGCCCGAAGCAAACTCCTCGTCCCCGCAGAGTATGGCCTTCGCGTCGAGCTTCCCTTTGAGGCTGCGGCAGATTTCAGCGGCCTGATGCTTCGCGCGCGCGATGATGCCCACGGAGCGGTAACCCTGCGCGAGGCAGACCGCGGCGTCGGCCGCGAGCGTGCGCCGGAGCAGCGCCTCGTCGGGAAAATAGAGCGTCGCGGGCGCTTGGCCGTGGCGCCCCGCGAGCTCGCCCCAGCGCTTTTCGGGCAGCAGCGCGCGGGCGAAGGCCGCGATCTCCGCCGTGGAACGGTAGCTCTTGTCGAGCTCCACCCTTTGCGTTTCGCCGGGCGGGAACACGCCCTCGAGCGCGTCGAAGCCGCCGAGGTTCATGTAGGGGTTGATCGCCTGGTCGGGGTCGCCCAGCAGCGTGACGCCCGCGCCGCCGAACCACAGCCGGAGCAGCTTGATCTGCAAAATCGTATAGTCCTGCGCCTCGTCGACGAGCACGAACTTCGTTTGCGCGTCCTTCTCGGCATCCCCGAGCAGCGCCGCGAGGTAGAGAAGCGGCGCCTGATCCTCGTAGAAAAGCTGCTTCGCGCCGAGGTTCTCGAGCGTGTCCGCGCAAATATCCGCGACGTCCCCGGAGATGCCTTCCCCTTGCCGCCCGGCGAGGCCGGAGATGAAATCCCGGTAGAGCGCGACGGGATCGAAGGCGGTCCAGACTTCGACGCGCGCGCGGGCGGAATGAACCTCGCGCTTCACCGCGCAGGCAAGCGAACGGTACGCGTCCGACCCCGGCGGATATTTTCCCGAGGCGAGTATGCGCGCCCTGCCCTGCTCCCAGTTCTCAAGCAGGAACAGGCAGCGCGCGCGCAGCTTCCCGAGCCGCTTTTTGAGCGGGAACGCGCGGTATTCCCGATTGTAGAGCCGGGACAGTTCCGAGGCTGAAGCGAGCGTTTCCCCGCCGAGCTCGAGGGCGGCGAAGCTCCGCTCCGCCCCGGAAAGCTCCGCCGCGTACATTTCAAGCAGCGCAAGGAACCGCGCGGACGACTTGAACCGGATGCCCCGCGTCCGCCGGGCGTAGGCCGTATGGCCGCCCGGGCCGAGCAGATATTCCATGAGCCCCGCGTAATCTTCCTTTTTATACGCGCGGGGCAGGAGCGGCCGCATGCGCTCCGCGAAGGTCGCCTGCGGGATATCCTCTTCGCCGAGCTCCGGCAGTACGTCCGAAATATAATCGGCGAACACGCGGTTGGGCGAGAGGATCAGTATGTTTTGCGCCGAGAGCCTGTCGCGGTGGCGATAGAGCAGATACGCCGCACGGTGCAGCGCCACGGAGGTCTTGCCGCTGCCCGCGGGCCCGCACACGATGAGGTTGGGGCCGCGCTCGTCGCGTATGGCGCGGTTCTGCTCGCGCTGTATGCTTGTGACGATGGCCTTCATCCTGCCCTCGGCGCTGCGCCCGAGCAGCTGCTGGAGTATTTCGTCGTCGATCTTCAGAGAGCTGTCGAAACAATACTCGAGCCTGCCGCCGCGAATGCGGTACTGCCGCTTGAGCGTGAGCTCCCCCTCGATCCTGCCGCGTGGGCAGTCGTAGGCGGCCGGTCCGGTTTCGTAATCGTAAAATAGGCTCGCCACGGGCGCGCGCCAGTCGCACACGAGCGCGCGGTAATCCGCGTCGACGAGGTTCGCAAGGCCGATGTAGGCGGGTCTGGCCTCATCCTCCCCGTTTTTCCTGAAATCGACGCGCCCGAAGTAGGGCGAAAGCAACATGCGCTCGAGCTTCGTGCGCTGGCCGCGCAGCGCCGCGTGGCTGCGCCCCTGCCGCTTCATGGCGTCGATGTAGCCCATGAAATCCGCGATTTGCTCGAGCCCGCCGCCCGCGCCGAGGGGACCGACCTCTTCCCAAAGCTCCCGGTTGGTTTCGCGCGCCTCGGCTTCGAGCCGCTCGTTCGCGCCCGCGCATTCGTCGTATTGCCGCCGCGCCTCGCCGAGCACGCGCGCGATCCATTCCGTTTCCTGTGCGAGTTCCCGTTCGTCCACCGCGTTCTCCTTCGTTTCATCCGCGCGTTGACAGAGCGGCGCGGATGTGATATAATGATAATATAGAGTAAATTATTCTCTCATATTTTTTCATAATATGAATTCAATTTACCACATATGCTTTCCCGTGTCAACCGAATCCCATTCGACGGGATTTTTTATTTCCTCTCTTGACAAACTATCGTTCGTTAGTTTATACTGTGTCCATCAACCGGACGAACGGAGGACGGACGCGATGACCACGCGCGAAAAGATACTCTCGGAGTCGCTTGAGCTGTTTTCGAGGCGGGGCTACGAGGCCGTGTCCGTGCGGGACATCGCCCGCGCCGTGGGCATCCGCGAGGCGTCGCTCTACAACCACTTTCCGGGGAAAAGGGCTATATTCGATTCCCTGCTCGCTCAGTATTCCGCGCGGTGGGACGCGTTCTTTGCCGGCGTGCGCATGACCGACGGGGACGGCCGCTTCGTTGCGGACGAACCTGCGCTCGCGCTGTTTCGCGGCCTGACGCGGGAGGGCTTCGCCGCGCTCGCCGCGGCCGTCTTCGATCAGTACATGACGGACGAGGTAAACGTGAAGCTGCGCCGCGTGCTGACAATTGAGCAATACGGCAGCGACGAGGCCGCGGCGCTGTTCAAAAAGGTTTCCTTCGGCGACAGCCTCGATTATCAGGCCAAGCTCTTCGAGGCGCTGATGGACGAGGGCGCGTTCGTCAGGGGGGACCCGGAGATCGCCGCGCTGGAGTTCTTTTCGCCGATTTTTTTGATCTTCTACAAATACGGCGCAACGGAGCGGCTCGACGAGGCGCGCGCGCTGTTCCTGCGCCACGTCGATCAATTTCACAAAACATACGCCGTACAGGCGGATTAGGGAGTATAAAGCTATGAAAATCGTCGTTGTCAACGGCTCCATGCGGCACGGCAGCACCTGGCATTGCGCGGACGCCATTTTACAGGAACTCGCCAAGCTCGATCCCAACCGGCAAAACGAGGTGACCGAGTTCTTCCTGCCGCGGGATATGCCCGGGTTCTGCCGCGGCTGCTTTTCGTGCTTCTACAAGGGCGAGGGGGCCTGCCCCGACGCCGCGCATGTTTCGCCCATCGTGCGCGCTATCGAAGAAGCCGATCTCGTGGTGCTGACATCCCCGGTGTATGGCTTCGACGTATCGGGCCAGATGAAGACGCTGCTCGACCACCTGTGCTTCATGTGGATGAGCCACAGGCCGAACCCGGCGATGTTTCACAAAATCGGCCTCGCGGTATCCACGACCGCGGGCATGGGCCTCGGCCATACGGTCAAGACCATGAAAAACAGCCTCGTTTACTGGGGCGTAAAGAACGCCTTTTCCTTCGCGCAGCCCGTTTCGGCCATGAAATGGAGCGACGTTTCCGAAAAGACGCGCTCGAAGATCCAAAAGAAAGCGAAGGCCCTCGCGCTTCGCATCTCCCGCGCGGCCGCGCGCGCCAACAGGCGGCCGAACCCGTTGTTCCGCAGCTTCCTCTTCTCGCTGATGGCGTCCATGCAGCGCGGCAACGACTGGAACCCGACCGACCGCGCCCACTGGGAGGCGCGGGGCTGGCTCGCGGGCGAGAGGCCGTTCTGAAAACGCGGGGCCTCAGCCGTCCTCGTTGTTTTCGTCGCGGTTCCGCTTGCGCACTTTACCGAGGTGCTCGTGCGCGTAGGTGCTGCGCGTGTCGTCCTTATCGCGCATGTACTGTATGCGAAGCGCGGAAGTATCCCTGCTAAAGACGAACGCGCGCTTGAAGTCGTACCGGTTGTAGGGCGCGAAAGGCGCGAAATAGGGCACGCCGAAGCTGTCCACGGACACGAGGTTGGTCAATATCATGCTGATCGCGAGCACGAAGCCGTAGAAGCCCATGATGCCGGTCATGAAGATCACGAAGAACTTGAGTATCCGGATCGGGTACATCGAGAAATAATCCGGTATCGCGAAGGACGCCAGCAGCGACGCGCACACGAGTATCAGCACGAGCGCGTCGAATATGCCCGCGGAGACGGACGCGTTGCCTATGATGATCGCGCCGACGATGCCTATGGCCGTGCCGATTTTGGACGGAACGCGCAGCAGCGACTCGCGCACGAGCTCGAGTATGAATTCGACGATGAACACCTCAAGCATCGCGGGGAAAAGCACGTTTTTTCGCAGCTGCGAGAGCAATATCGCATAGCTGCTTGGCAGGGCGTCCGTATGGAACGACACGAGGGCGATGTAGATCGCGGTGCTGCACAGCGTGACCATCACGGCCAAATACCGGAGCAGCTTCGAAAAGAATCCGAAGAACTTGTTTTCGTACTTGTCGTCGCTGGCGTAGAACGATTCCATGAACGTGCAGGGCGCGATTATGGCGATGTGGCCTCCGTCGCTGAGTATGGCCACCTTCCCCTCGAGCAAAGCCTCGCAGACCCAGGCCGGGTTCTCGCTCGTCCTGACCCGGGCGAACAGCTCGTACTTCGTGCTGGTCAGGAAGTTTTGTATTTCCCCGGCGCCGAGTATGGCGTCGGTGTCGATCGCGCGCAGCTTGGCCTCGATCCGGTTGACCGTGTCCGGATTCGCGATGTCCTCGATGTAGATCGCCGCGACGCCCGTTTTGCTCCTCCTGCCGAGCTCGAACATATCTATTTTAAGCTTGGGATCCTTGAGCCTGCCGCGGATCAGCGAGAGGTTGACGTCGAGGTTCTCCACAAAGCTGTCCTTCGGGCCGCGTACCGAATAGGCCAGATCCTGAGGGGAGACCGCGCGATGTTCCACCTTTTTGAGGTTGACCACGACGTATTCCTCGTCGTTGCCGATCAGCAGCACCGCCATGCCCTTGAGTATATGGTCGTGTATCGCGAAAGGGTCCGATTCGACGCTGCAATCCGCGGCAAAGATGGTACTATCGACGATCTTGCGCGCCCGGGGGCGGCCCGGCGTCCCCCCGCAGTATTCCATAACGGGCTTAATGACGAATTCCGAAAGGGATGTTCCGTCCACGAGCTGCTTGATGTACAGCAGCCACGCCCCGTCGCCCGCGAGGACGAGCCTGCGCACGGCGACGGCCTTGTTTCCGGCGCGCAGATTATCGATCAGCTCTTCGTACCTGTGCTTGTTGAGCACCTTGTTTTTCTCCTTAAAACTCGTACTGGGGAATGAAGTCGGGTTCGCCCTCCACGTCGAGGTTGACGGCGACCTCTATGGTGATGTCCGCGTCGGGGAACGCGCCGTGCCAGTCCATCTCGCGGAATTCCACCGGATATTTGATGCGGAAAGGTATGCAAAAGCTCATGTAATCCGTCCGGTATACCTTCTGCGAGTCGTAGACGGCGCGCGCGATGTCCTCGGCGATCCTGTGCTCGAGATTGCGCTTGAGCTCCTCCGTAAGCTGCGCGTCGAATTCGATCTCCTCGGTGACGTAGGCGAGCACCGCGTAAAACTCCACGCTGATCAGGAAACCGATCCGCCCGTTCTCAAACGACGGCTCGACCTTTTTCTTTTTGAGCGCAAGGCGCACCGTCGCCTCATCGCCGCCGATCGGGGCCGTATAGTACCGTTCGGACTTTTTCTGGTTGAACAGCTGCATCCCCCAGCTCTCCTCGGCTCCCAGGACACCCACGCAGACGCCGTCGTTGAACACATAGAAGCCCGCCACGGCGATGCTGTTCTCCTTGATGCTCACGCAGGGCAGCAGGAAGCTTTTGCACGGGCTCGCGAGGGATTCGAGTATGAAGCCGAGGTTGGATCTGTCGTACATCCGGCCGCCGCTTTTGACCAGCGTCTTCATCGTGTCCTCTATGGTTTTGCCCACGCTCGTTTCCCCCTTTCCGAGGAGGGCGAGCTCCTCGGGCTCGCAATCGATGACGAAGATGTCCACGACCTTGCGGTAGTCGTTGATCTCGCGCAGGCGGTACATATACTCCTTGATACCGTAATAGGCCATGCGCTTCGTGACCACGACGGCGTTCACGGCGCCGAGGTAAATCGGGTTTTTCGCCTTGTTGTCGAGCGCCGCGCGCGCTTCCGCGAAGTTTTTGCCCTTGCCCTGATGGTATACATACTTGCTCCCGCCGGCGCTTTCCGACCCGCCGCCGGAAGGCTCGGCAAACTCGACGAAAAAGCGGTACCCATCCTCGGTCTTGTCGAGCGCGACGAGGGTCGCGATGCTGCGCTCCTCGATATCCTGCACGTCCCAACAGCCGCCGAGCAGCAGCGCGGACAGCAGAAACGAGATCAGAATCAGCTTAACTGGTTTTTTTACCATAACCTTTCACCTTTGCAAGTATCAGCAGCAGCGCGGGTATGCCGAAAGATAGAGGAAGTACAGCAGGAAGAACACGCCCAGAATGTACGAGCCGACCTTGCCCACGAGCTTTTTGCTGTAATCGAAGAGCACCTCGCCCTGGAACTTTTTATTCAGCGAAACGATCATCAGCGCGGAAATCGCGAACGGTACGGAGGTGAGGATCAGCGTAAACCAACTGCCGTATCCCGCCGACCTTGCCATGATGCCCGGCAGGCCTATGATGGTGACCGCCGTCAGGACAAGCAGCAGTATCAAGCTCATTTGCCGGTTGCTCACGCTGTTTTTCATCAAGAAGCTCCTCGGGCTGTTTCGCAGTATTTTCCCTCATAACCGGGAATTGTATGCGCCGCGCGGTACGCTCGAAAGACCGCCCTTTCCTCAGGCGCAAAAAAATTTGACAGCCTTAATACAATAGTGTACTATTACGTTAATACACTAGGAGGCGAGCCATGGAATACGACAGCCGGACGCCCATCTACCTGCAGGTGGCCGATATGCTCAAGCTGCGCATGGTGCGGGGCGAGCTCCGGCCGGGCGGCAAGCTGCCCTCGACGCGCGCGCTGGCGCTGGAATACGGGGTCAACCCCAACACGGCGGCGCGGATCTACGACGAGATGGAAGCGCTGGGGCTGTGCCGTACCGAGCGGGGCCTCGGCACGTTTATGACAAACGACGAATCCGTCGTGCGGGCGCTGCGGCGGCAGATGGCGGAAAAGCTCGCGCGGGATTTCGTGCGCGAAATGACCGCGCTGGGATACACGAAAGAGCAAATGAAACAGGCAATCGGGGAGGAGTTGTGATTATGTACAATCTTGTCGCGACGCGGCTGACCAAGCGCTACGCGCACATCCCGGCCGTGGACGACGCCACCCTCGCGCTGCGGCCCGGAAAAATATACGGGCTTTTGGGCCCCAACGGCAGCGGCAAGTCCACGCTGATGAAGCTGGCGGCCGGGCTCGTCCATCCGAGCGCGGGAGAGGTGC